>JAXGTD010000057.1:0-23362 GCA_040775095.1 Chromatiaceae bacterium
ACAGCCTGGGATTGGCCCCCTGCAGGCGGAAGTGAACCGAGCCCTTGAGTTGCGCGATGGCGTCCCGGTGGCACTCTGCACAGAGCGCGGTTGAAAGGCTGCGCTCTACCGCACCCTTGGGCACCCGTTTGATGACCCGGCCGCTGCCCTTGGTGAGCACGTATTCGTTGGCTGCCGGATCGAATTGGATGAAGCGCCCGTGGTCAACCCCCGTCCCACCCCCGGATGGCCGGGTCAGGCTCTCCGCGATTCCGGGTTGTTGATCCTCGCCCGGAATGTCCGTGAGGTCCTGCGCCATTGCAGACGGCGCTACAAACAGCATTAGAAGCGCACACGGAAGAGGTGCGATACGATGCCGCAGTGGTGAAGTTCGTGTCTCAGTCATGGCTATACCGCTCCATAAAAAAGCCCTTGGTTCTGCTTTTCCCATGCGCCCCATGAGGGTCTCGCTCGGCACAGCGAAACCTGTCCAGACTGATACCGGATGTGCTGTTGGGATGACCCGCAGCATATTAAAACTATAGTATACGAATGGTAATCGAGCCACTTTGAAATGGTCTAAGCCTCTCTGGAAATCCGCGGCTCATTTTCCTTTCGATCGGCGAAAAAAATACGGAAAAACAATATGGTGTTAGATCTTATCGCGTGCGAATCGGTATTCTCCCGGGGCAGTAAGCCAGAGCGCGAACCGGCGAGAGAGTGCACCCGGAAGACAGGGGATCTCGCAATCAGAGCGTACGAAAATCCTGCGTCTTCATCATGTTGATCACCCGATGTGCCATGCAGTTCGGAAGCGTTCGAGTCAGAGCGAAACGCATGCGCATGCATCGCGAGGTCGGTTCGTTCCGCGAGCAAAATGAATGCGGCATTGTCTATCGGGTAATTGCTGATTGGATAGATCGAAGTTGCTGAGAGTATCTTCCGATCTTGACGCGGTGAGCGGCGTTATAAGGCCTTCCGGAGCGGAATGCTGGGTTGAGAGCAGGCCGTTGTCGGGAAGTGGTTCAAGCCGATAAAGAGATTGGAATATAGACGTAACATCAGATTCCCGTATCGGTGGGATGTTGTGCGACCGTGTATGCCCTCGGAGACCTGCTTTACGCACTGACTGGTTTGCGTCAGACTCCAATGAAAACGCGGATCCAATGTCCCCCTGGGTCCGGATCGTTGTGTGGGCCGCTGTGCCGCGCCACACACAACTACCTTGACATCCACCCATGTCATCAAGGCAGTGGATCGGACGGGGCTTGGCGCTATGCCAAGTGCTATGGACTGGTACCCGCGTGGCGCGAGGCCGAGGAGTCCGCATCGAGGCTGGTCGGTGATCGCCCGGGCGTTTGTTCCGTTTATGAGGGCCCGGGCTTCAGCCGAAGCGCTCCCGTAGAGCCTTCAGAGCGGCTGCACGCGCGAGCAGCACCACCTCGTCGTCGAGCTCGAGGTGAAGGTTGGGTTCGGCGAACAGGAAGGGTTCGCCCTCGCGGTAGACACAGATCGCGCGGGTGCCGGCGGGCAGCTCCAGCTTGGCGATGGGGACGGTGTGGGTGTCGGCTACCCGGAAGGAATAGATGCGGGCCTCCTCACGGAGGATGTCGGAGATCTCGATGATGTTCTGCCCCTCGGCCATGTCGGCGAGATAGCGGCCAACGGTGTGCATCGGGATCAGGGCATCGGCAAGCCCGAGCTCCATGCAGATGTGCTCAAGCTCCGGGTCCTCGATCTTCGTTACCACGCGGTCGAAACCCAGGGACCGGGCCACGAGGCTGGCGATGATGTTGGCCTGATCGTCGTGGGTCAGACAAAAGAGCAGGTCCGTGCTGTCGGGGTCCGCCTCGCGCAGGATCGCCGGGCGCGTTCCGTCACCGTGGATGAAACCGACGTCGAGCTCCTCCTGGAGCCTGTCGATCACGCCGCGGTCGCGCTCGATGAGGACGACCTCATGGTTACGCTCGGCGAGCATACGCCCGGTGAGCATGGCGAGTGTTCCGCTGCCGACGAAGACGAAACGCATGGGGCCTGTCCGGGGATTCAATGCACCTTGCACCAGGTACCAGGATACAGGAGCACCAGCAGGGCCAGGATCTCGATTCGGCCCATCAGCATGTCGAGGCTCAGCACCAGTTTGAGACCGCTCTCCAGACCGGGGCCCGCGACGCCAGTCGACAGACCGACCGTCCCGACGGCGGAGGCGATGTCGAACAGGGCATCCAGCGGCGGATAGCCGGCGGCCAGAAAGGGAAGCCACGAGAGCAGGATCACGATGGGATACAGCACAAGCAGCAGCAGCGCATGCTCGATTTGCACCGGCTCGAGCGGACGGCCCAGGGCCCCCGCGTGAACGACCGCGTGGCGGGGAACCTGGACGCGCAGGATCGCCAGCTCAACGACCCGCAGCAGGATCAGCACCCGCAGCAGCTTCACCCCGCCAGCGGTGGACCCGACCCCGCCGCCACTGAGCATCGAGAGGATCACCACGAGCTTCGCGGCGGGATCCAGACCGGCCATGTCCAGCGTGGAGAACCCGGTGGTGGTTTGGGCAAACACCGCGGTGGCCAGGGCATCCGCGGGCGCCAATCGACCGAGCCACCAGAGCAGCAGGGCGCCCAGCGCGATGGCCGCCGCAAGCGCGCGCGGCTCGGGATCGCGCCAGAGCTGACCAAGGCCGTGCACCCGCGCACGGTGGAACAGGAGCAGCGGAATGGCACCCACGCAGGCAACTGTCCCCAACGCCATCTGGATGGGACGGTCGAACCGGACAAGACTGTCGGAAAAGTCGGAGAACCCCCCGGTCGAGACGGTGCTCAGGGTGTGGTTCAGTGCCAGCAACGGAGGAAGACCCGCGGCCCAGACCAGGGCCAATCCAAGCACCGTTATCGTCGCGTAGACGGCGAGCACGCGCCGGGCGTGACGCCGCACACCCTGGTCCAGGGACTCCTCTTCGCTCGCGGCATCGGACAGGCGGCGGGCGTCCGCCGTGCGAGAGGCGGTCACGGCCAACGACAGCACCACGATCCCAAGTCCCCCGAACCACTGCATCCAGGCACGGGTGAACAGGAACGCGGTTGAGCGGCCCGAGGGGTCGGGCAGCATGCTGAGCCCGGTGGTGGTAACGCCAGAGACCGACTCGAACCAGGCATCCACCGGCGAGAGCCCGCCGGTGCGAAGCGGGTAGGTCAGCAACCCGGCGGCCAGGGCGAAGGCGAGCGCCGTTACGACCAGGGCCTCGTTTGCCTGAAGCGGTCGGGCCGGGGCCGGGACCCGTGCGCAGGCCCCGAGCGCAAGCGCGGGCAGCACGGCGGTGGCCAGCAGCCGGGCTGCCAGCGCCCAGTCGCCGCTGGCGCAGGCGAACAACGCGGGGACCAGGATCAACGCCGCGAGCCACAGTGCGATCTGCCCCAGGTGTCGACAGACCACGAACGGCCTGGCCGGCTGGCGCAGCGCGCGCAGTCGCGCCCCCAGGGTCATGGCCACCGCGGCCTCACGGCGGCCCGCGCCGTGGTTCGGGAAGATCGAGCAGGATCAACTCAAGGGCCTCCGTGATTTCCTCCTGGCGGCACAGGTTGCGGTGCTGCCGCAGGGCTGTCGCCTGAC
Source organism: Chromatiaceae bacterium (assembly GCA_040775095.1). Taxonomy (GTDB): domain Bacteria; phylum Pseudomonadota; class Gammaproteobacteria; order Chromatiales; family Chromatiaceae; genus JAXGTD01. The sequence continues at coordinate 3,589 of JAXGTD010000057.1, forward strand.
CGTCCGCTCGCTGCGGTGCCCCTTCCCGGTGCCGCACTGGTTGCCGCTGCCCACTCCGGGCCGTCGAGGGCTCAGCCACGCGACCGCAAGAACGCGGAGAAGGCAACGCTCAGCTTGCCGCGCCTACAGTCCTCCGGCGATCGGTTCGGCGGTGAAGCGGGATATCGGGTAGGGGACATAGTGCGTCATGTGTTGAATCCGACGCCAGGCCGCGCCGCCGACCCTGGCAGCCTTGTTCTTATTCTTCAAGGAAATAATCTGAGTCAAGTTTCTTGACCTCTATCACATTGGCAGTCGATACACCTATATTGTTGTCGATCATATGTGCCACCAATTGGGGGCCGTCAATCAATACGACCTTCGGATCGATTCTGTCGACATATTTAATGGCCTGCTCTGAGAAGCCGCTGGTGGTGATGAATACGCCCTTCTTGGCGCGTTGTCCATGCAATGCCCCGACAAACTTCTGGACCTCGGGACGGCCGATTATGCTATCCCATCGTTTGGCCTGGATATAAATAACATCCAGCCCAAGCTTGTCCTCCTTTATAATCCCATCTATCCCCTCGTCGCCGGAGCGTCCGATTGCCTTTCCCGCGTCCTTGATTGACCCGCCGTATCCCATCTTCACGAGCAGATCAACAACGAGTTTTTCGAAGAAATCCGGGGTGTTGGATTTCACTTGTCTTATGAGCTGGCGCGACAGCTCATCGTTCAGCCGCAGAGCGGCCTGTTCTAGCGCCTCCTCAGGGGTCTCGATTTCCTGTTTGCCATCACCACCGGATGGTTCTGGTGGCTCCTCGTGTCTTCTGCGCTGGTATCGAAATTCGCGGAACTCCGGATATTGCTCCAGGAATTTGATGTCTATGGCCGCGGGAGGCTCGAATAGCACCTGCTTCCCCCGTTCAGATATCTTGAATGCACCTCGCCTCGGGGTGTCCAGTAGCCCTGCTTGCGCTAAATACACCTTCGCCCAAGCGACGCGGTTTCCAAAACGGCTCTGTTTGCCACTGGGGAGGAGTTCCTTGACCTCATCGTCACTGAGTTGGAGCTCCTCGGCCAGCTTTTCCCGGAGATCGGCCATCTGGTGCTCCGCGTCATCCGCGGTATTTCGCAGAAACGGGAGCATCATTGACTGGAAGTCAGGAACTGTCATGTGACTGTAGCTCTCAGTATTGGTCGCAACGGTTGGGTCAATCCGCTCTTCGTGTAAACTCAATACGGCCCAAAGGAAGATTAACGGATCGCTTTTCCCGGTCAACCTTTTCTGGTCACGGGGCGAGGACGGCTAGCTGTCAATCCGGCCCCGGCAGGTCGTGACGTTGGCCCGGACACGGGTTCCGTGACGGGCGTCGGATCGACCGTTTCCGTGACCTGCAAGGGGCGGCGACGGGCGGGCGAGGAGGGCTGCTTCGTGCCCGGGAGCGAGGCAAAGCCCCTTTGTTCATCCGACGCGGCAACGTGCGGCTCGCTTTCGCGGGGGTGTCGACTTAACCTCCCCCCATGAAGACACGTGAAAGCGGCATGCCGTCGGAGGCGATGTGGCGGAGCTTTTTCCGTCCCGCCGAGGCACTTCGGGCATTGGGTTTGCGCGCGGATGCGGGAAACGTCGTCGACCTCGGCTGTGGCTATGGGACGTTCACGATCCCGGCGGCCCGGATCGTGGCGGGAACGGTCCACGCCTTCGATATCGAGCCGTCCATGATTCAGGCCACGGTGCGAAAGGCGGATGCCGCCAGATGTCTGAACGTCCGGCCCTATCTGCGTGACTTCGTTACCGACGGGACCGGGCTGGCGGACTCCAGCGTGGACTACGTGATGTTGTTCAATCTCCTGCACGCGGAGCGGCCGGAACAGCTCCTTGACGAGTCGCGTCGGGTCCTGGTGGCGGGAGGGCGCCTGGCCATCATGCATTGGAACCATGACCCGACAACGCCTCGTGGCCCGCCGATGGAGATCCGTCCCCGACCCGGGGACTGCGCCCGGTGGGCAGCGGCGGCGGGGTTCAGGATCGTTTGCGCACACATCGATCTGCCCCCCTATCACTACGGGGTCATCGCGGCGAGGAATTGACGCGCCGGCGCCCGGATCGATGAACGTGCAACAGCGCCGCCGCGGCCCGCGGGGGGTTCAGGTCACCACTTGAACGGAGGAGAGACGGATGAAAGCATCGCTGCAGCCTGGTGTCCGATACGAACACCGGTTTGTGGTGCCCGCATCGAAGACGGTTGCCGCGCTGTATCCGGAATCGGAAGAGTTTCTGGCGATGCCGGAGGTCTTTGCGACCGGCTTTCTGGTCGGCCTGCTCGAGTGGGCGTGCATCCGTGCGATCAATCCTCACCTCGACTGGCCCGCCGAGCAGACGCTGGGGACCCATATTGCCGTCAGCCATGAGGCCGCAACGCCGCCCGGGCTCGAGGTGACGGTCAAGGTCGAGTTGCTCGAGGTCGAGGGCAGGCGGCTGCGCTTTGCCGTCGAGGCGCATGACGGGCTCGATCTGATCTCGAAAGGGGAGCACGAACGCGTTGTGATCGATCGAGGGAGATTCGATTCACGCGTCGCGCGAAAGCGGCAGAAGGCATCCGGGTGAGGCGCAGGCGGGCGCGAGTGGATCGGGACGTCGGCGACCCCTACGGCTCAACGTTTGCCTTGAAGCAACGCCTCCGGGTGGCGTTCGAGGTAGTCCGCCAGGGAACGCAGCGAGCGGGCGGTGCGAGTGAGCTCGGCGAGGAGCTGGTCGAGCTCGTAGCGTGTCGAGGACCCTTGTCCGGCGAGGCTGCTGATCGCGCGCATGGCACCCCGGGTGTCCTCGAGGGTGCGGACCGCGGCGCTTGACAAGGGTGCAACCTCGCCGTTGAGCTCGCGCGCCAGCCGGGCGATGTCGTTGCTGGCGCCCTCGAGGCTCTCGGCCAGCGTGGCGGCGCGTGCGTCCAGGGTCTTGGCCAGCCTGCCGTAATCGGCGAGCGTCCCGTCGACACGCGCGACCATGGGTTTTACGCTCTGGCCGAGCGCCTGCACCAGCCCCCGGGTCTCCACCAGGGTCTCGTCGAGGTCTTTCATGGTGCTGGTGATGATCCCGGACTCGAGCAGCTTCTGGATCGCCTCGAGCGTTGCCGTGAACGAGCTCACCAGGTCGTCGAGACGCAGATTGGCCAGCATCTCCTCGATTCGATCGCGTGTCGCGGCGACGGCGGGCACCCGGATCGCCTCGTCGCGGTTGCCCGCGAAGGTGCGGCGCGGGAGCGCCGGGTTCAGGCCGAGCACGACGACGTACTGGCCGGTGACCAGGCTCACCGGCTCGAGGCGGGCCCGCAGGCCCTTCTCATCGACCAGGCGCTGTAGGACGTCGCGGGTGTCGCTGTCGCCGATGTTGCCGAGCACATGGACGTTCGTGGGCCAGATCTCGTAACGCACCGGGATGCGGAAGCTGTCGCGCTCCGGCAGGTAGTCCAGATCGATGGCGGTCACCTGGCCGATCGGGACACCCTGGAACTGGACCTGGGCGCCCACGTTGAGCCCCTGTACCGAGCCCGGGAAATAGGTCACCAGCTCGACGCGTTCGCGAAACAGGGCGCCGCTGGAGAAGACGATGATCCCGATGACCACCAGCACCACGGCCCCGAGAACGAAACCGCCGATGACGGTGGCGTTGGCCTGCTTGCTCATGGCCGGTGTCCGCCAACGGCCTGGCGGCCGTCTTCGCCCCGGTTCAGGAACTCACGCACGGACTTCACCTCGCTATGATCGCGCAGCCAGCGCGGGTTGCCCGTCGCGAGCATGCCGTGGGTCTCGGCGTCGAGAAAGACCGCGTCGTCGCCAATGGCGAAGATACTATCCAGGTCATGGGTGATGACGACCATGGTTGTGCCAAGGCTGGCGCGAAGCTCCAGGATCAGCTCGTCGAGGCGGCGCCCACTGAGCGGGTCCAGACCCGCGGAGGGTTCGTCGAAGAACAGGGTGTCGGGGTCCAATGCCATCGCGCGGGCGACGCCGACGCGCTTTCGCATGCCGCCGCTGATCTCCGACGGGTAATAGTCGCCGAAGCCGGCCAGACCGACCAGCGCCAGCTTGTACTCGGCAATCTCGCTGATCTGTTCGGGTGCCAACCCGGTGTACTGTTCGAGCGGCAGGGCCACGTTCTCCCCGAGTGTCATCGAGCTCCACAAGGCGCCGCTCTGGTACATGACACCGCTGCGCCGCATCAACCGGGTGCGCCGCTGCGCGGATGCCTCCCACAGGCTCTCGCCGTCGAGCAGAATGCGCCCCGCGCGCGGTTCCAGCAGCCCGGTCAGGCTGCGCATCACGGTGCTCTTGCCGCAACCGCTACCGCCCATGATCACGAAGATGTCGCCGGCATGGATATCGAAGCTCAGTCCCTGCTGGACCAGACTCTCACCATAGCCCAGCGCGACGTCCTCGAGTCGGATGTGGACCGGACGCCCTGGTGCGCTGGTGGCCGGCGATGTCCCCGTGCCCGGCGACGCCATCACAACCCCACGGCGTCGAAGATGACCGTGAGGATCGCGGCCGCGATGACGATGAAGACGATGGCCGTGACCACCGCCGAGGTGGTCGCCTCGCCCACGGCCGCCGCACTGCGCCCACATTGCATGCCGCGCAGACAGCCCGACGCGGCGACGATCGCGCCGTAGACCGTGGCACTGATCAGCCCCTGGATGATGTGGTTCCAGCCAATGGCGGCCTGCGTCTCGACCAGATACTCCGTCAGCGTCAGGCCGCCGATGCTCACGCCGACAAAGGCGCCGCCGAGGATGCCGAGCAGGTCCGCGTAGATGGCCAGCAGCGGTGTCATGAGGATCAATGCCAGCATGCGCGGCAGTACCAGGAACTCCATTGGTGAGATGCCCAGCGTGCGCAGGGCGTCGATCTCCTCGTTGACCTGCATGGTGCCGATACGGGCCGCAAATGCCGCACCGGTGCGCCCGGCCAGCACGATGGCGGTGACCAGGGCGCCCATCTGGATCACCGTGGCCAGCCCCACCAGGTCCGCCACGTAGATGCGGGCGCCGAACTGGGACAACTGCTGATCACCGATATAGCCCAGGATGACGCCAACCAGGAAGCTGACCAGGCTGACGATGGGCAACGCGTCGGCGCCGGACTCCTCGATGATCAACCAGAGATCCGCCTGCTGGAAGCGCGCCCTGCCCGCGAGCAGGCCGCGAACGGCGATGACGCCCTCGCCGAAGAACGCCATGATCTCGCCGGTGGAACGGGCGAGATCGACGAAGTCGGTGCCCAGTTGGACCAGGAACGACCGGGAGCGCTCGCGGCGCGGGCCGCCCGGCCGTGCGCTGACCTGACGGGCCAGCGCGAGCAGCGCGTTGAGCCCCTCCGGGAGTGCGCGCGTATCCACATCGATGCCGCGCTCGTGGCACAGGCGTTCGACGCCGGCGGTGAAGGTGACCAGTCCGGAGTCCCAGTCGGTGAGCCGGGTGCTGTCGAAGTCCAGGCATCGCGGGGCGCTCGCCGTGTCGAGCAGCCGGCGCACCGCCGCTAGACGCGGCAGCGGCTGCTCGATGCGCCAGCAGCCGGTGACCGCCAGCGTGGCGCGCCCGTCCGGACCCGCGCGCAGCTCCACTCCTGGTGGCGGGGTCGGTTCGCGATGAGATGCAATGGCCTCGGTCACTGCCTTGCGGTCCTGTTGCCGATGGTTGGGACGGTCTCGCCGCCGGGGTCCCGATCAGGACAGGCTTCTATCACAAGGACGGATGGATGAGAACCGGCGCCCCGGGGCGGCCGCCGGCGCGGGATCGGGTCCCATCGGCGAGCAGCACTGCCTCGCACGAGGCGCCCAGGCGGCGCTCAGGTGGCCGCCAGGAACGCGAGCACCTGCTCGACAAAGGCATCCGGGGCCTCGATGAACGAGGCGTGGGCGGAGCCGTCGAGGACCGCGACGCGGGCGTTCGGTATCCCGGCCAATCCCGCTGCATCCTCGCCTGGCGGCAGCAGGACGTCCTCCGTGCTGCACAGGATCAGCGTCGGGCTGGCGATGTGGCGGAGGTCCGCGGCACGATCGAATCCGACAATGGCCCCGACCTGGCCGCGCAGCCCGTCCGGACGCGGAGGGTAGGGGTACTCGAGCACCAGCTTGAGGAAGGCGTCCGTCGCGGCGGCGTCCTCGAAGAAGCCAGGCGTGAAGATCCAGTAGAAGAAATTGCGCCACCATGGCGCTGGTGCCATGCCCGCGTCCAGGTAGCCCAGCCAGTCCAAAAAGAGGGCACGATTCCGACCCGAGGTCTTGGCCGTGGTGTTGGCCAGCACCAGCCGCGCGACCCGGTCGGGGAAACGCAGCGCGCAGTCGATGGCGATGAATCCGCCCATGGAGTGCCCCAACAGGCGGAAACGTCCAATACCCAGATGATCCGCGAGGGCGATGCAATCGTCGGCCATCCGGCCGATGCCGGTGGTGCAGTCTGGTGGTGTCGTGCGGCCGCAGCCGCGATTGTCGAGCACAATGACCCGGTGGTGGCGGGACAGGGGCTCGAGCACCGGCAGCCAGGACTGGGAGTCGCTGGCCAGCCCCGCGACCAGCATCAGCGGCGGATCGGCTGGCTCTCCAGTACCGTGCAGCTCGTAGTAGAGGTCGATCTCGTTCAGTGCGAGCCGGGGCATGGGAAGATCCTCCTAGCGCAGAAGAGGCCCGCGCGCGATGCGTCAGCACCAGGCGGACGGGATCGCCGGCCGCCTCCGGGTCGAGTCAGGTCGCACCAGACCGATCGGGGAGCGCAGGCCTGTTCAGGGCGCTCGTGCCGGCGTGCGCGGGGCGTGAGCCAGGTGTTGGGCTGCCGGAGCCGATATCTTGCCTCGGGATCCGGCCGAACGCACGGTTCCGATGCGCCCTGGTGACCACGGGCTGGTACGACGGCGCCTCCAGCATGGCCGGGAGGGCATCGCGGGCCGGGCCGGTGGGCCGCCGGGGGCGGGGCCAAAAAAACAAAAGGCCGCTCCAAAGAAGGGGAGCGGCCTGTAAGGAGGAGTGGACGGTTCCAGCCCAGACCCTAGCATCCGCAATGAAACGCGTATTTGACAATCCGCAATAGGGGGAAAATTCTCCCTGATCGGGACCATTGAGCCAATCTGGCCGGTTTCAGCGGGCGACGCTGGGCAGCCCCAGCTCGGTCCAAAGACGCAGCGTGGGGGCGGACTGATTCATCGTGTAGAAGTGCAGCCCCGGGGCGCCGCCGTCGAGCAGCCGGCGACAGAGATGAAGCACGACGTCGTGGCCGAAGGCGCGGATCGCCTGGCGATCGTCACCAAAGCCCTCCAGTCGTCGGCGGATCCAGCGCGGGATCTCTGCGCCGCAGGCGTCGGAGAAACGCGCGAGCTGGGTGTAGTTGGTGATCGGCATGATGCCAGGGACGATCGGGAGGTCGATGCCCGCGTCGGTGCACGCGTCGACAAACGCGAAATAGGCGTCGGCATTGTAGAAGTACTGGGTGATGGCCGCGTCCGCACCGGCCTCCACCTTGTGGCGGAAGTTGATCAGGTCCGCGTCGGCCGAAGGCGCCTGTGGGTGGAACTCGGGGTAGGCGGCCACCTCGATGTGGAAGTGATCACCATGCTCGGCACGCAGGAACGCCACCAGCTCGTTGGCGTAGCGAAAGGTGCCGCGTCCGGCGTGGCCCATACCCGATGGGATATCCCCGCGCAGCGCGACGATGCGGCGGATGTCGGCGTCGATGTAGCGGCGTGCAATGGCGCGGATCTCGTCCTCTTCGGACCCGATGCAGGCCAGATGCGGCGCCGTCTCGATGCCTTGTGCCCGCAGCCAGTCCACGGTCTCGAAGGTCCGTTCGCGGGTGGAGCCGCCGGCCCCGTAGGTGCACGAGAAATAGCGCGGTCCGACGCTGTTGAGCCGCGCCGCCTCGACCTTGAGCTTGTCCATGCCCTCGCTGGTCTTCGGCGGGAACAACTCGAAGCTGAAGGTACGTCGATCGGTTCCTTGCGTGTTCATGGGCGTCTCTGAGCCGGTGAGGTGCGGATGGGGCCGAGCGGCGGAAACCGCTCGCCACATGGGTTTGGCCGCGTTGGGTCGGGCTCGCACGGGATCGCGGCCCGCCGGTAGGCGGGTCGCGACCGATCGGGCGGGCCCAGCGCGGGCGCGCACGCCCCGAGTCCGCCCATCTGTGTGCGCTCAGTACCGGTAGTGATCGGCCTTGTATGGCCCGTCGACGGTGACGCCGATATAGTCGGCCTGCTCAGGGCGCAGCCGGGTCAACTTGGCGCCGACCTTCTCCAGGTGCAGGCGGGCGACCTCTTCGTCGAGGTGTTTGGGCAGCACGTAGACGCCGATCGGGTATTGCTCTGGCTTGGTGAAGAGCTCGATCTGGGCCAGAACCTGATTCGTGAACGAGTTGGACATGACGAAGCTCGGGTGTCCCGTCGCGCACCCCAGGTTCACGAGGCGCCCCTTGGCCAGCAGTGTGATGCGGTGGCCGTCGGGAAAGATGATCTGATCGACCTGTGGCTTGATCTCGACCCACTGGTACCCCGACAGCTTGTGGACCTGGATCTCGTTGTCGAAGTGTCCGATGTTGCAGACGATGGCCTGGTTCTTCATCGCGGCCATATGGTCATGGGTGATGATGTCGCAGTTCCCCGTCGCGGTGACGAAGATGTCGGCCTGGTCGACGACCTCTTCCAGCCGAACCACGCGGTAGCCCTCCATGGCCGCCTGCAGGGCGCAGATCGGGTCGATCTCCGTGACCCATACGTTGGCCCCGAGCCCGCGCAGTGATGCCGCCGAGCCCTTGCCGACGTCGCCGAAGCCGCAGACCACGGCGACCTTGCCGGCGATCATGACATCGGTGGCGCGCTTGATCGCATCCACCAGTGACTCGCGGCAGCCGTAGAGGTTGTCGAATTTGGATTTTGTGACCGAGTCGTTGACGTTCATCGCCGGGAACAGCAGCGTGCCGGCCGTGGCCATGTCGTAGAGTCGATGCACGCCGGTGGTGGTCTCCTCGGTGACCCCCTTGATCCCTTCTGCCAGGCTGTGCCAGTGGCGTGGGTCGCGCTCGAAGGTGCGCCCGAGCACACCGAGCACGGCGGTCCACTCCTCGTTGTCGTCGGCGCTCGGCTTGGGTACGGCGCCAGCCTTTTCGTACTCGACGCCCTTGTGCACCAGCAGCGTGGCGTCGCCGCCGTCGTCGAGGATCATGTTGGGTCCGCCACCGTCGGGCCAGTTGATGACCTGCTCGGTGCACCACCAGTACTCCTCCAGGGTCTCGCCCTTCCATGCGTAGACCGGGATGCCGCGCGCGGCAATGGCGGCCGCGGCGTGGTCCTGGGTGGAGAAGATGTTGCATGAGCACCAGCGCACCTCAGCGCCGAGATCCACCAGGGTCTCGATCAGCACGGCGGTCTGGATGGTCATGTGCAGGCTTCCGGTGATGCGCGCCCCGGTCAGTGGCTTGGACGGACCGTATTTCGCCCGCAGCGCCATCAGCCCCGGCATCTCCGTCTCGGCGATGTCCATCTCCTTACGGCCGAAGTCCGCCAGGGACAGGTCCGCCACCTTGTAGTCGGTAAACTCACTCATGGTAGTCAGCTCCAGTGATGAGGCGATTTCTGTCTAATCCCATACCAGCTGACTTGTCTTGACGCCCGCCTTCATTGTCGCGCCGGCAGTCACATAGCCCGGCTATGCTCCTGCCGGTGCTCCTTGAAGGCGGGCCTCAATCCGGCGTCATCTGGTACGAGACTCTCCGGCAATCGCCTTAACAGAGTGAGCGCCGTTAGATTAGGGGGTTTGCCGCCCGAGCCTGGCAGGGCCGGGCGGCCCTGTCGCAACGCTCCTCGGGAGGGGTTGAATTCGATACGGTTCGGATGTGGGCGACGCCGATGCAAGTGGCGCAGGGCTCGCGCCCGGAACCTGACGCCGCGAGCCTAGATTCCTGCCGCGTCGCGCAGCAGCTCGGCCTTGTCCGTACGCTCCCAGGTGAACTCCGGTAGCTCACGTCCAAAGTGGCCGTACGCGGCGGTCTTCCGGTAGATCGGACGGATCAGGTCGAGCATGTGCACCAGATTGTAGGGGCGCAGGTCGAAGTGCTCGCGCACGAGCTGCGCGATCCGGTCCTCGTCGATCCTGGCGGTACCGAAGGTCTCCACCGAGATCGAGGTGGGCTCGGCGACGCCGATCGCGTAGGAGACCTGGATCTCGCAGCGCTCGGCCAGCCCCGCGGCGACGATATTCTTTGCCACGTAGCGCCCGGCATAGGCCGCCGAACGGTCCACCTTCGATGGATCCTTGCCGGAGAAGGCGCCGCCGCCATGACGGGCCATGCCGCCGTAGGTATCGACGATGATCTTCCGCCCGGTCAGGCCACAGTCGCCCACCGGGCCACCGATCACGAAGCTGCCGGTTGGGTTGATGTGGATCTGCGTATCCTTATGGATCCACTCCGGCGGGATCACGGGCAGGATGATGTTCTCCATCACCGCCTCGCGCAGATGCTTGTAGTCGATGTCCGGATCGTGCTGGGTCGACAGGACCAAGGCGTCGACCGCGACGACCTTGTTGTCCTGGTAGCGCATCGTGATCTGGCTCTTCGCGTCGGGGCGCAACCAGGGCAGCACGTGGGTCTTGCGCATCTCCGACTGGCGCTCGACCAGCCGGTGGGCGTAGGTGATCGGCGCGGGCATCAGCACGTCGGTCTCGTTGGTGGCGTAGCCGAACATCAGTCCCTGGTCGCCGGCCCCCTGCTCCTCCGGGCTGGTGCGGTCCACGCCCTGGGCGATATCTCCCGACTGCTTGCCGATCAGGGACATCACCGCGCAGGTGGAGCCGTCGAAGCCGACATTCGAGGAGGTGTAGCCGATATCGTTCACCACCTGTCGCACGAGCACGTCGAGGTCCACCCAGTGCTCGGTCGTGATCTCCCCGGCGACGATCACCGCTCCGGTCTTGATCAGGGTCTCACAGGCCACGCGCGCGTTGGCAGGGTTGGGGTCGTTCGCGAGGATGTCATCGAGTACGGCGTCGGAGATTTGGTCGGCGACCTTGTCCGGGTGACCCTCCGAGACGGACTCGGAGGTGAAGATAAAATCGTTTGCCATGATGAATCGGGGTCCTTCGGCGATGATCGTGGTGGCGGAAAGCCGCGCAGTTTAAATGAGTCGATCGGTGTTTCCTAGACAGGGGCGCGCGACGAGGGGCTTGGCATTGGTGTGCCTTCGGTTAGTATGGGCGCCTTGTCCTGATCCAAGCCGCTGCCCCAGGAGGCGCCCGTCATGGTTTCCCTTACAACCCCGGTCTGCGATTTCGGCCAACCCGCCCCGGATTTCTCCTTGCCCGGGACCGACGGTAAGGTCTGGACGCGCGATGACTGCAGGGGGCCGAAGGGACTCTTGGTGATGTTCATCTGCAATCACTGTCCCTATGTGCAGGCGGTACGCGAGCGCATCGTGCGTGACACGCGTGAGCTGGTCGCGCTCGGCATCGGCTGCGTGGCCATCATGTCGAACGATACGGACCACTACCCCGAGGACTCATTCGAGAACATGGCGCGCGTGGCCGAGCAGCTGGGTTTCCCGTTCCCCTACCTGTTCGATGAGACCCAGCAGGTGGCCAAGGCCTTCGGGGCCGTTTGCACACCGGATTTCTTTGGCTACGATGCCGGCCTCGGCCTCCAGTACCGCGGTCGACTCGACGAGAGCCGCAAGCAGGCCGCCCCGGCGGGCGTGCGCCGAGACCTGTTCGAGGCAATGAAGCAGGTGGCCCAGACCGGCCGCGGCCCGGCGGACCAGATCCCCAGCGTCGGTTGCTCGATCAAGTGGCGGGACGACTGAGACGCGGGGATGCCGGTGGGCTCATATCGCGCCGGTGCGTTTGCGCGACCCGGTAGACCGGCCGGCCGCCGTTGTCCGACACCTGGCCGGGGGAGAAACGCATTGCACCGCAGTTGCGGTAATCCTAATATTCGCAAGTTATAAATTTTCTTTTTGTGTGCCATAAGGCGAGCTTCGTTGTCTCCAGGTGCCTGTTCGGCACAAAATACGCGATCCATTGGCCGAACGAGCCCGCTTGGCGTCTGGAAGGGGCACGCACACTCCAGTCGCAACCGTCGGCGTGTCGCCGAGTCACCACGCGGTCCGCGCATCTGACCGGAGCCATCCCGGCTATACCGTCACCCGCCGGTCGCCGTCGCGTCCGGTGACCGTCCGCGAACAGGTTAGCTTAACGAAACTAGAGGAGAGACTGATGTCCTCACGTAGAGATCTCGCGAACGCCATCCGTGCGCTGAGCATGGACGCGGTTCAGAAGGCCAAGTCCGGACACCCGGGTGCCCCGATGGGCATGGCCGACATCGCCGAAGTGCTCTGGAACGATTTCATGCAGCACAACCCGGCCAATCCGCATTGGGCGAACCGTGATCGTTTTGTGCTCTCCAACGGGCACGGCTCGATGCTGGTGTATTCCCTGTTGCACCTGACCGGCTACGAGTTGACCATCGATGACCTGAAACAGTTTCGTCAGCTCCATTCCAAGACCCCTGGCCATCCCGAGTACGGCTACGCGCCGGGCGTCGAGACCACCACGGGTCCGCTGGGCCAGGGCATCACCAATGGCGTGGGCATGGCCTTGGCGGAAAAGGTGCTCGCGGCGCAGTTCAACAAGCCCAGTCACGCGATCGTCGATCACAACACCTATGTGTTCCTCGGTGACGGCTGCCTGATGGAGGGCATCTCCCACGAGGCGTGCTCGCTGGCCGGCGCGCTGGGTCTGGGCAAGCTGATCGCGTTCTACGACGACAACAACATCTCCATCGACGGCGAGGTTCGCGGCCACGGTGATACGCCCGCCTGGTTCCTCGATGACACGCCCGCGCGCTTCCGCGCCTACAACTGGCACGTCATCCCGAAGGTCGATGGCCACGATGCGGAGGCCGTGAAGGCCGCCATCGAAGAGGCCCGCTCGGTTGCCGACAAGCCCACCCTGATCTGCTGCCAGACCATCATCGGGTTTGGCTCGCCGAACAAGCAGGGTAAGGAAGAGTGCCATGGCGCACCGCTTGGCGACGACGAGATCGCACTGACCCGCGAGGCGTTGGGCTGGAGCCATCCGCCATTCGAGGTGCCCGACGACATCTATCAGGCATGGGACGCCAGGGAGCGCGGCGCGGCGGCCGAGGCGGCCTGGAACGAGCGGTTCGCGGCCTACCGGGCCGAGTATCCGGCCGAGGCGGCCGAGCTCGAGCGCCGCATGGCCGGCGAGCTGCCGGCCGATTTCGACGCCAAGGCGTGGGAATTCATCCGCGCCGTGGATGCCAAGGGCGAGACCATCGCGACTCGCAAGGCTTCGCAAAATGCGCTGAACGGCTTCGGTCCGATGCTGCCGGAATTTCTTGGCGGGTCCGCCGACCTGGCCGGTTCCAACCTGACCCTGTGGAAGGGCTGCAAGGGCGTGAGCCCGGAGGATGCCGCCGGCAATTACGTCTACTACGGCGTGCGCGAGTTCGGCATGTCCGCGGTGATGAATGGCGTCACCCTGCATGGGGGCTTCAAGCCCTACGGCGCTACCTTCCTGATGTTCATGGAGTACGCCCGTAACGCGGTGCGCATGGCCGCGCTGATGAAAATCAACCCGATCTTCGTCTACACCCATGACTCGATCGGCCTCGGGGAGGACGGTCCGACCCATCAGCCCGTGGAGCAGGTCTCGATCCTGCGTCTGACCCCGCGCATGTCGACTTGGCGCCCGTGCGACGCCGTCGAAAGCGCGGTGGCCTGGAAGCTCGCAATCGAGCGTAAGGGGGGGCCGACCGCCCTGATCTTCTCGCGCCAGAATGCGCCGCACATGGCCCGCACCGAGGAGCAGCTGCAGGCCATCGCGAAGGGCGCCTATGTGCTGCGTGACTGCGACGGCACTCCCGAGGCCATCATCATCGCGACTGGCACCGAGGTCGAGCTGGCCGTGGCCGCCCAGGAGCAGCTGCTCGCCGAGGGCCGCAAGGTCCGGGTCGTGTCGATGCCATCGATGGACACCTTCGATGCGCAAGACGCGGCCTACCAGGAGGCGGTGCTCCCCGACGTGGTCAAGGCCCGTGTCGCCGTGGAGGCGGGTGTCACCAGCCTGTGGCCGAAGTATGTGGGCATGCGCGGCCGCGTCATTGGCATCGATACCTTTGGCGAGTCGGCGCCCGCCCCGCAGGTCTACGAGGCCTTTGGCATCACCGCCGAGAAGGTTGTCGCCGCGGTGAAGGCGCAACTCTAGGTGATTGCGCCGCGCTGATTGGTGAGGCAAGCCGGGGGCATCGTGCCCCCTTGCGTCTTGTCACCTCCGCGTCCAAACGTATTTTCTCAACCTCTTCAACAGGAGCTGTCATATGACGATCAAAGTTGGCATCAATGGCTTCGGCCGCATCGGCCGCATGGCGTTTCGCGCGATCTCAAAAGAGTTTCCGGGCATCGAGGTGGTCGGTATCAACGACCTGCTGGATCCTGAGTATCTGGCCTATATGCTCAAGTACGACTCGGTCCACGGTAACTTCCAGGGCGACATCGCCGTCGACGGCAACACGATGATCGTCAACGGCAAGTCGATCCGTCTGACCGCCGAGCGCGATCCCGCCAACCTGAAGTGGGATGCCGTTGGTGCCGAGCTGGTCATCGAGTGCACCGGTTTCTTCCTGACCGAGGAGACCTGCCAGAAGCACATTCAGGCGGGTGCCAAGAAGGTCGTGCAGTCCGCGCCGTCCAAGGACGCGACGCCGATGTTCGTCTACGGTGTCAACCACAACACCTACGCCGGTCAGGCGATCGTCTCGGCGGCCTCCTGCACCACCAACTGTCTGGCGCCGGTCTCCAAGGTCCTGCACGACAACTGGGGCATCAAGCGCGGTCTGATGACCACCGTCCATGCGGCCACCGCCACCCAGAAGACCGTCGATGGCCCCTCCATGAAGGACTGGCGTGGCGGTCGCGGCATCCTGGAAAACATCATCCCGTCGTCCACCGGCGCCGCCAAGGCCGTCGGCAAGGTGCTGCCCGAGCTCAACGGCAAGCTCACCGGCATGGCCTTCCGTGTGCCCACCTCCGACGTCTCCGTGGTCGACCTGACCGTCGAGCTGAACAAGGGCGCCGCCTACGAGGAGATCTGTGCCGCGATGAAGGCGGCCTCCGAGTCCGGCGACCTGGCCGGCGTGTTGGCCTACACCGATGAGAAGGTCGTTGCGACCGACTTCCGTGGCCGCAACACCCCGTCGATCTTTGACTCCGAGGCCGGTATCGCGCTGGATCCGACCTTCATCAAGGTCGTTGCCTGGTACGACAACGAGTACGGCTACACCTGCAACATGCTGCGCATGGTCGAGCACGTTTCCAAGTACACGACCCGTAGCGAGCCGCGAGGGGCGGGGAGTCATCCCCGCGCCTCGCCAGGCGCCGCGCGTCTGGCGCGATGCGGAAAGCCTCGATCGGTTTTCCAGATCGCGTTTCAATCCGCACAAACACCCCCCACGAGGATCCACGAATGTCCTTCATCAAGCTCACCGATCTCGACCTCGCCGGCAAGCGTGTGCTGATTCGCTCCGACCTGAATGTCCCCGTCAAGGGCGGCAAGGTCACATCCGACGCGCGGATCACCGCGTCGCTGCCGACCTTCCAGCACTGCATGAAGGCGGGCGCGAAGGTCATGGTCATGTCGCACCTTGGCCGTCCGGAAGAGGGCGTGTACTCCGAGGAGAACTCGCTGGCCCCTGTCGCCGCGGATCTCGGTGCCAAGCTCGGTCGCGATGTGCGTCTGATCAAGGACTATCTGGACAAGGCCCCCGAGCTGGCCGACGGTGAGCTGGTCCTGCTGGAGAACGTGCGTTTCAACAAGGGTGAGAAGAAGGACAACGAGGACCTTTCCAAGCAATATGCCGCCCTGTGCGATGTCTTCGTGATGGACGCCTTCGGAACGGCCCACCGTGCGCAGGCATCCACCCATGGCGCCGGCAAGCTCGCCCCGACCGCCTGTGCCGGCCTGCTGCTGTCCGAGGAGCTCGATGCACTGGCCAAGGCCCTGGCCAATCCGGCGCGCCCGATGGTGGCCATCGTCGGTGGCTCCAAGGTCTCGACCAAGCTGACCGTGCTCGAGGCCCTGTCCGAGAAGGTTGACCAGCTCGTGGTCGGGGGCGGCATCGCCAATACGTTCCTGGCGGCCTCCGGCTACAACGTCGGCAAGTCCCTGTGTGAGCACGACCTGATCCCGACCGCGAAGGCCCTGATGGAGAAGATGACCGCCCGCGGGGCAACCATCCCGATCGCGACGGACGTGGTCTGCGGCAAGAAGTTCGACGAGAACGAGCCCGCGGTACTCAAGGCGGCCGGTGAGGTCGCCGACGACGACATGATCTTCGACATCGGCCCGGACTCCGCCGGCGCGCTCGCGGAGATCATCGCCAAGGCCGGCACCATCGTCTGGAACGGCCCGGTCGGCGTGTTCGAGCTCGACCAGTTCGGCGCCGGAACCAGGACGGTCTCCATGGCCATCGCCGATGCCCGTGGTTTCAGCCTCGCCGGTGGCGGTGACACGATCGCGGCCATCCAGAAGTACGACATCTACGACAAGGTGTCCTACATCTCGACCGCGGGTGGTGCCTTCCTGGAATATCTCGAGGGGAAGACCCTCCCGGCCGTTGCGATGTTGGAGGAAAGGGCGAAAGACTGACCCCTCTGGCGAGTGGCCCGGTGTGACGGGCCGGGTCGTTCCCGGCTCGAGACAGGATTCCACTCGCCGAGCGCTGCGCGCCCATTCCTCCCGTCGCCAGAGATCCCATATGCCAAGACGCACAAAGATCGTTGCCACCCTCGGGCCGGCGACCGATGACCCAAAGGTGCTCGATGACCTGGTGGCCGCGGGCGTCGATGTTGTGCGCCTCAACCTGTCCCATGACACCCACGCGCGCCACCGCGAGCGCGCCCAGGGCGTGCGCCAGCGCGCCCGGGCAGTGCGACGGGCGATCGGCGTGCTGGTGGACCTGCAGGGGCCAAAAATCCGCATCGGCAAGTTCGCCAACGGACCGATCGAGCTTGCCGCTGGCAACCGCTTCGCGATCGATGCCGACTGCCCGCTCGACGGTGGCGACCAACATCGCGTGGGTACCACGCTGCCAACCATGGCCAGCGACGTCTCGGTGGGCGACACGTTGCTGCTCGATGACGGCGCAATCGAGCTGCGCGTCGTCTCGCTGGCTGGCGGGCGTATCGACTGCGAGGTCGTGATCGGCGGCCCGCTCTCGAACAACAAGGGCATCAATAAGAAAGGGGGCGGGCTCTCGGCACCGGCCCTGACGGCCAAGGACAGGGAGGACATCCGGTTCGCCGCCGAGATCGAGGCCGACTACCTGGCCGTGTCGTTCGTCAGCAATGGCGATGACGTGCGCCTGGCCCGCGAGCTCTTCCACGAGGCCGGCGGCCGCGGCGGCGTGGTCGCCAAGGTCGAACGCGCCGAGGCGTTGCGGGCGCTGGACGACATCATCGACTCATCCGACGCCATCATGGTCGCCCGTGGCGACCTTGGCGTGGAGATTGGTGATGCCGAGCTGCCCGCGGTTCAGAAGCGCCTGATCAGCCTTGCACGGGATCGCAATTGCGTTGTCATCACCGCGACGCAGATGATGCAGTCCATGATCGACAACCCGATCCCGACCCGCGCGGAGGTGTTCGATGTTGCCAACGCGGTGCTCGATGGCACCGATGCCGTGATGCTCTCGGCCGAGTCGTCGGTCGGCAAGAACCCCCCGAAGGTGGTCGAGGCCCTGCATCGCATTTGCGAGGAGGCCGAGAAGCATACCCGGCGCTCCGCGCACCGTATCGACAGCGTCTTCGGTCGCGTCGACGAGTCCATCGCGATGGCCACGATGTACACGGCCAATCACCTTGGCGTGAAGGCCATCGCCGCGCTCACCGAATCGGGCTCGACGGTGAAGTGGATGTCGCGCATCAGCTCGGGCATCCCGATCTATGCGTTGTCGCGCCAGGTGGCAACCCGACGAAAGGTGACGCTTTTTCGCGGCGTCTATCCGGTAAGCTTCGACGTCGCGACCAAGGACATTCACGAGGTGAATCGCGAGGTCATCGACGAGTTGCTGCGCCGTGGGACGGTGCGCGACGGCGATTTGGTCATTATCACCAAGGGCGATCGCTGCGGCGTCGAGGGTCAGACCAACATCATGAAGATCATGCGTGTCGGCGAGCATCGGTTGCTGACCGACGACTAGACCGGGGCGTATCCCCCAATTGCTTTCTTTCGACTGTCACTGCTAGACATAGGAGACTCCCATGGCCCTGATTTCCCTGCGTCAAATGCTGGATCACGCCGCCGAGCACGGCTACGGCGTCCCCGCGTTCAACGTCAACAACCTTGAGCAGATGCGCGCGATCATGGAGGCCGCCGACGAGACCGACTCGCCGGTCATCGTGCAGGCATCCGCCGGTGCCCGCAAGTATGCCGGCGCGCCCTTTCTGCGCCACCTGATTCTGGCGGCCATCGAGGAGTGGCCACATATCCCGGTGTGCATGCATCAGGACCACGGCACCTCCGCCGCGGTCTGCCAGCGCTCCATCCAACTCGGCTTCAGCTCGGTCATGATGGATGGCTCCCTCGGTGAGGACGGCAAGACCCCGACCACCTATGAGTACAACGTGGACGTCACCAAGACCGTGGTCGAGATGTCCCATGCCTGCGGCGTCTCCGTCGAGGGCGAGCTCGGCTGCCTGGGTTCGCTGGAGACCGGCATGGCCGGCGAAGAGGACGGTATCGGTGCCGAGGGCGTGCTCGACCACAGCCAGCTCCTGACCGACCCCGAAGAGGCCGCCGACTTTGTCAAAAAGACCGGCGTGGACGCCCTGGCCATCGCCATCGGCACCTCCCACGGCGCCTACAAGTTCACCCGCCCGCCGACCGGCGACATCCTGGCCATCGAGCGCATCAAGGAGATCCATGCTCGCATCCCCAACACCCATCTGGTGATGCACGGTTCCTCCTCTGTCCCGCAGGACTGGCTGGCCATCATCAACCAGTACGGCGGCGCCATGGGTGAGACCTACGGCGTACCGGTTGAGGAGATCGTCGAGGGCATCAAGAATGGTGTGCGCAAGGTCAACATCGACACCGACCTGCGTATGTCGTCCACCGGCGCCATCCGCAAGTTCCTGGCGGACAACCCCAAGGAGTTCGACCCCCGCAAGTACTTCATCGCCGCCACCAAGGCCATGAAGGGCATCTGCAAGGATCGTTACGAGGCCTTTGGCACCGCCGGTAACGCGAGCAAGATCCAGCCCCTGTCCCTGGAGGTCATGACCAGCCGCTACGCCAAGGGCGAGCTGGACCCGAAGGTCAACTGATCCCGGGCCGATCCGCTCGGCTGGGCGCGGCCCTCGTGGCCGCGACGCAAGAGGGCGCCTCGGCGCCCTTTTTCTTTGTGTGGCCGCAAGCAGGGGCCCGGTCTGCTGCCGGCTGTCGGGGCAGGCGCGGTCATCGCATCGGCATGAGGCCGGCGTGTGGTCAGGATCGGGCCCGTGCCTCGGCAGATTCCTCGGGTCCCTCATCCGGCAGGCGGCACACCCTCGGGGGAATGAAGTGGGTGACCGCGGGTGGCGTATTACCGACGTGAAATGCGCGGGCGGCCTCGTGTAACTGACGGTCGGATTGGGTCACACGCGCGTGGTGGCGCAGGTGTTCCGCCCAGGACGCCTCCATGAAGTACTCGAGGAAACGACCGGGTTCCGCGGCGTCCTCGAATAGCCCCCAGGTAAACGCCCC
>JAXGTD010000058.1:0-23057 GCA_040775095.1 Chromatiaceae bacterium
CGGGCCTGCACCGTGGCGGCTGTCGCGATCTGGTGCGCGGCCACCGTCGGCTCATTGTTCAACAGGCGTGCCATCTGGGCGGCGGCGAGTCCGAAGCGCCCGAGGGCATCGCCGAGACAGTCGGGCGCGCACAGCCGCGCCGCCAGCGCATCGATGGGAGTCGCGCCATCGGTGCGCGGGTGCACCAGGCAGCAACGCACCGTTGCCACCTCCTCGAACTGGAACGGGCGCGTGAGTCGCGGCACCAGTCCGGCGCGCAGCAGCGAAGTCTTGCCACTGCCGCTCGCTCCCGTGATCAGGAGCAGCCCACGACCGGCCGCGGCGCGTTCGCTCAGCCGCGTGAGCAGCTCGCGCACCTCTCGCTCGCGGCCGGTGAACACGCGCTCGTCGCCGGTATCGAAGGGGCGGCCGACACGAAACGGGCTGCCGCGCCACTGCCGATCGCCGGTCGAGGCGCGGCGTTCGACGCTGATGCGCCGGTTGAGCAGCTTGCGCAACTGCACCTCGAGCAGATCGCGAAACCCCGCATCACTGTCGAAGGTCCGGAAGGCGCGGCGGAAGGTGTTGTCCTCGTTGAAGAAATGACGGCGAAAAAACTCATCGAGCCGACGCCGGTCATCCACCGCCTGGCGCGCCGCCTCCGCATCGGTGATATCCACCAGTCTCGGCGCCGTCTTCTTATAGACCAGCACCTCCGGGTTACCGGCGGAGCCTGAGCCCTCGACCGCGTTGACGAACTCCCACTCCGTGCCCGTCATGCCCCGATAGGGCTCCTGTGGCAACGGCGAGCCGAGCCGCGTCCAGAGGATCACCAGCACGATCTCGCAGTCCGCCGGCCGGGTCAGCCCGGCCTGGAAGGTCCGGTCGGCGGTCAGCGCCTCTTCCTCCCAAAGCACGGCCTGAAGCGGGAAGTAGGGCAGATACTCCTGGGCCAGACCCTCGATGACGTCCTTGACCATCGCACGCTCGTGATCCACATCGGCGGGCGATGAGACAAAGATGCGGACCCGATCGTCGTTCATGACACCGTATTGCCTAAAGGGCCAGGATTTCGCGTAACTATACCGTTTGCGCACGAGCGGCAGTACAAGCCAGGGCGGCTCGCCGCGTTTCGGGGCCCCAGGGGGGGCGAAGGCGTAACACCTCGCGAGTCGGGTGGATTCTTCGCGGGAAATCCACTTAGAATCGCGCTACCGAATTATCGGTTCACCAGCGTGGAGGGGTCGCCATGGCTCCCAGCGAGACCCAAGACTCGGACCGCATGGAGCAACTCATTCTCGAAGCCGTCCGCGAGATCTTCCGGCACGAGAGCTTCGAGCGCTTCATCGCCTGGTCACGCGGCTCGATTCCGCCCACGCTGGGCCTCGACGACGAGCTGGCCACCGAAGAAGAGCAACGGCTTGCCGGGGTACTGGGGCTCGCGATCTGGAACGCCACCCCGCTGCCGAGCCAGGGATACCGGCCCTGCCCAATCGAGCCCGCGAGCCCCGAGGTCCCCTGTCCCTGCGGCTCGGGCCTGCGTTTCGGCGACTGCTGCGGGCCGGCCGGGGACCTCCCGGAGGTCCCGACCGAGCTGATCTGGGAGCTCATTCTCGACGAATTGCCCGAGGCCGAGCTACAGGAGGCGCTGCGGCGCAACGCGATCCCCGATGAGCTGCTCGCGAAGGTCGCGGATCGGTGGCTCGATGCGGCGCGCCCCGGGCGGGCCGCGGCCCTGCTGGAGCCAATCTTCGCCGGCAACCTGCAGGACCTGGACGCCCGCTACGAACCGGCCCTCGACACCCTGTGCGACGCCTACGACCAGCTCGAGCATTGGAAGAAGCGTCAGGCGTTCCTGCAGCGTATCACCGACGACGGCAGCCGGCCGCTGAAGGCCGCCGCCTGGCAGCGGCTGAGCACCAGCTTCATCGACGAGGGCGAGCTCGCGCTGGCCACCGCGGCGTTCGGCCAGGCGCAGCGTCACGGCCCGGACAGCCCCGGCACGGCCCTGCTCGAGATCACGCTGCTCGCCGCCCAGCACCGCGACGAGCACGCCCGCGCCCGCGCGCTGTTCTGGCGCCATCGGCTGCGTCGCGCCGGCTACGACGGGGAGCGCATCATGGATTTCCTCGATCGGGCCATCGTTGACCCGCAGGAGGCATTGGTGGTCACCCATTCCGCCGCGCTGGACCCACAGCTGGTCGCGCTGCGCGAGTGGGTGGACAGGCTGGATGCCCGTCCGGTCACCAGCTATCGCGGCCAGATGATCGACGAGCCACCGATCAGCGCGCCCGACGGGCAACTGTCGCTGTTCACCGAGGAGCAGCTGCCGCTGCCCCCCGATGCAACACCCCGCGGACGGGCAGCGGCGTTGCGTCCGCCGCCGGCATTGTCGCGTGTCGAGCAGGCATGGCACCGCGTGTTCCAGGCATCCAAGCCCTATTCGACCCAGCTCAGCGCGTTGGACGATGGACTGGCCTGGGAGAGCGCCGGCTGGCCGCGATTTCTCAACGACCACCTCGAGGCGGGCGACAGCCTCGACGTCCTCGACGACCTTGCCACCGCGCTCTACGACCATCCCGAAAGCAGCCTCCCCTGGGTGTCGCACACCCTGTTGCGACCGCTTCTGGAGCGTGCCGAGGCGATCGTTGCCCACACGCTCGAGGGTGCGCGGCCCATCCACCTGCCATGGAGCGACGAGCGCAACCGCCCCGCGTTGAGGCTGCTGTTCCGGCGCTATCTGCAACATGCCGAAGAGGGCGAGCACGAGGCCGCGGCGGCCGTCCTCGAGCGTTTGCTCTCGCTCAACCCAAAGGACAACCACGGGGTGCGCGCGGAGCTGATGAACCATTACCTGCGCAGCGACCGCGACGAGCAGGCACTGGACCTGGCCCGCCGCTTCCCGGCCGATGTCCTGGCCGACCTCGCCTACGGCGAGGTGCTGGCGTTGTATCGGCTCGGCCAGCAGGAACGCGCGGCCCAGGTACTCAATGAGGTGGTCGGGCGCCTGCCGCGCATCCCGCGTTTCCTGATGCGCAAGCGGGTCAAACGCCCGACCCTGAGCCCCGATGGCTTCACCCCCGGCGGGGACGATCAGGCCTGGCTCTACCGCGAGGCCATGCGCGACGTCTGGGAGGCCGAGCCCGGACTGCTGGCCTGGATGAAGCGTCTGACCGCCTGAGCGGGGAGGCATTGGGGACAGATGCCGGCGACCGGCCGGTATCGCCGCTCGATCCCGGTCGACGGACGCGCCGCTGACGGTACCGGCTGACGCAAGGCCCGGGACGCGGCTGATCAGCGTCCTGTCCAACCGGGAACCGCGCGTCATGCGCACGTGTTTTACATCCATCGACCGGGGCCTGACACGAGGCCCCGTGACCGACCGCGACAGCGCCGTCGCCCGCGGTCACAGCGCAATCGGAGGGCCTCATGGCCAATCTATACAGGGTCGTCTTCACCGGCCGACTCCAGGCGGGAATCGACCCGAAACAGGCCGTCAGCGACTTTGCTTCCGTGTTCAAGGTGCCGCTGGAACGGGCGTCCGAGCTGGTGCTCGACGGCAAGGAACATGTCCTGAAGAGGGAGGTCGATGACGCCAACGCACGGCGCTATCGGGAGATCCTCGAAGACATCGGGCTGGAGATCCGCATCGAGCCGGCCCATGGCGGCCCCGACACGACGGCGCGGCCACTCGGCGCGCGGGCCCAGACCACCGCCGACCCGGCCGCCTTCAGACCCGAGACGGCCACTGCCGACGCGCCGTTTGGCGCCGAGCCGAGGCCGCGGCCAGGTGTCGGCGCGACTGGCGAGGTCATGACCGGCCCGAGCCGGGTCCAGCCGGGTCACGGCTGGCAGTGGCTGGAGCGCGGCTACAGCCTGTTTGTCGAACAGCCCTGGATCTGGATCGGCAATGTCGGCCTGTTGTACCTGATCAACCTGCTGCTCGGGCTGCTGCCGGGTATCGGGTTCATCGTGACCCTGATCCTCGGCCCGATCTTCCTTGGCGGGCTCCTGGCGGGTGCCCAAACCCAGGAACGCGGCGGACAGCTGCGCTTCGGCCACCTGTTCGAGGGCTTTACCCGCCGCGCGGGCGATCTGGCCGCGGTCGGTGGCCTCTACCTGATCGGCTTCATTCTGATCGGCATCGCGATCTTCGTCATCTTCATGGTTGCCGGCGGCGTCTCCACCGCCGAGCTGGCGAACCTCTCCCACGACAGCCCCGAGCTGGCGATGGCCACCATGGGACCAATGGTGATCCTGGCGCTGCTGGTTCTGACGATGCTGTCCATCCCCCTGATCATGGCCTACTGGTTCGCCCCGGCGCTGGTGATGCTCGCGGGGATGCGCCCCGTGGAGGCCATGATCGCGAGCTTCCAGGGCTGCCTGAAGAACGTCATGCCGTTCCTGATCTACGGCCTGGTGATCATGGGGGTCGCCATCGGCGCCGCGATCCTGTTCGGACTGCTGGCCGGCATCGTGCCGTTTCTTGCCGTGCCCATCCTCATCGCGCTGGTACCGTTGTCATTCGCGGCCATGGGCGTCGTGCTGATCTCGATCTACGCGGGCTATCGTGACATCTATTTCAACGCGATGGGCCGATCCCGACCCCGCTGAGGGCGCGGCCGGTCGGCCGAAGGGTCGCGACCGCGCTCTGGCGGGCCTCGGCTCGCCGCTGCACGCGGCCCGAACGCGATGCGCAAAACACTGAAAATCGCCCTCGTGCTTTTCCTGGGCACGACCATCACCGGCGCGGGCGGGCTCTATTGGCTCGCGAAACGCGCCGAGCCCAACTACGACGGGGCCGTCACACTGCCCGGTCTGGTCGCGCCGGTCCAGGTCGGCTACGGCCCCCATGCCGTGCCAAGCATCGATGCCCGCTCCCTCGACGACCTGCTCTTCGCGCAGGGCTACGTGGTCGCCGCCGAGCGCATGTGGCAGATGGACCTGATGCGCCGGCTCGCTGGCGGCAGGTTGGCGGAGGCGTTCGGCGAGGCCGCGCTGCCGACGGACCGATTCTTCCACACCATCGGTCTGCCCCGGGCGGCCCGACAGGGCCTCGATGCGCTCGAGCCCGCGTATCAGCGACTGTTGCAGCGCTATGCCGACGGCGTCAACGCCTATCGCGCCCTTGCCGCGGGACGGTTGCCGCTGGAGTATCTCATCGCCGGCTTCGAGCCGGCCCCGTGGCGTCCCGAGGACAGCCTCGCCATCGGCGAATATATGGCGTGGATCAACTCGGTGAACCTGCGTGAGGAGCTGGTCTTCCTGCGGCTCGCACAACGCCTGGGCAACCGGCGCGCACTCGAGCTCTTCCCGGAAGACGAGGGCCTCCCCGCGCCGGCCGATGCGGACGACCTGCCCGATTACCAGGCCAGCGAGGCCCGGGCGGCAGGAGCCATCCTCAGCACCCTCCAACAGACTGGACGCGTGATCGCGGGGCTCGGACTGCCGGGCGTCGGGGCGGCCAGCAATGCCTGGGCCGTCACCGGCACGCGCACCCTGGACGGCCAGGCCCTGCTCGCCAACGATCCCCACCTCGGCCCATCCACCCCCGCGATCTGGTATGAGCTGGAGCTGCGCGCCCCCGGCTACCACGCCACCGGGGTCGCGCTGCCGGGGGTACCGTTGATCCTGATCGGCCACAACGCGGATCTGGCCTGGGGTCTGACCACGGCCATGGCCGACACCCAGGACCTGTTCATCGAGCGCCCCAGCGACGATGGCACAAGCGTGCTGCGGCCGGACGGGACCACGGGGCCGATCCGGTTCGAGACCCGCGAGATCCGCGTCAAGGGCCGAGACGAGCCGGTCCGGCACGTCGTGCGCTCGACTCGCCATGGCGTGCTGATCAACGATCTGGTCGGCCACGACGGCGCCAATCCATTCGGGCTGACGCCGATCCAGACGCGGGACCTACTCGCGTTGCGCACCAACCTGGAGGTACCCGAGCGCGCGTTCGCGGGGCTGTACCGGCTCAACACCGCCCGCACGGTCGACCAGGCCCGCGCCGCGATCCGCGAGCTTCGGCACGTCTCCCAGAACCTCATCGTCGCCCACCGCGACGGGGGCATCGGCTGGCAGGTCAGCGGCCTGCTGCCGCGCCGTGGTCGCGGCAGCGGCAGCTTCCCGGCGCCCGGCGGGGAGAGCGGCTACGGCTGGGACGCCTATCGACCAGCAAGCGAGAACCCCGGTCTCAGCGACCCGCCCGCGCAGCGCCTGATCAGTGCCAACGACCGAGCCCTCGCGGCGAGTCAGAGCGCCGAGCTCGGCCATGGCTGGCTCGCACCCTATCGCGCCCAGCGCATCGCCGAGCTGCTCGATGTCCCTTCGCCGATCGATGCCGAGGCGATGGCGCGGATGCAGCAAGACCGCCAGAGCACCATGGTGCGCATCTACCTGGGCTCGCTACGGCGGGCCCTGCCCCGCCTGCGCCAGATCGA
This sequence comes from Chromatiaceae bacterium, assembly GCA_040775095.1. GTDB lineage: Bacteria > Pseudomonadota > Gammaproteobacteria > Chromatiales > Chromatiaceae > JAXGTD01. The sequence continues at coordinate 6,420 of JAXGTD010000058.1, forward strand.
CCCCGGCGCTGCCGAGATCGCCGAGCGCGATCTGCTCCGCTGGAACGGGGACTTTGCCGGCGACAGCCACCCCGCGGCCCTGTTCGCGCTGCTCCAACCCGCGTTGTATCACGCCCTCTACGGCGATGAGCTCGGCCCGGATCTGGGTGCATTGATGGGCCTCGCGGTCGCCACCTACGGACCGCTCGAGGAGGCGCTGCGCACGGACCGGTCGAGCTTCTGGGACGATGTGGGCACGGCAGACATCCACGAGGGACCGGCCGAGGTCTGGGCCCGCGCGCTGCAGCGGGCGCGCTCCCACCTCGATGAGCTGCTCCCCGACGAAGACGACCAACGCCTGGATCGGCTGCACCGGTTGCGCTTCCCACACGCGTTCAACCGCCAGCCTCTGCTGGGCGATCTCTTCGGTATCGGCCCGGTCGGCATCGGCGGTGACAGCTCCACCATCAATGTCGCCAACACGGGGCCGGACGCCCCCCGGGAGGTCGGCTACGTCCCATCCATGCGGGTCGTCTACACGCCGGCGGACTGGACCCGCACCCGCGGCACACTGCCCCTGGGCCAGTCGGGACACCGCCTCTCGCATTATCGCCGCGACCAGCTCACCGATTGGATGCTGGGTCGAACCCACCCCTGGCCGTGGAACGGCCCGGTCGCGGGCCAACAGATCGGCCAATTGCGCCTCCTGCCGCCGCGCGACCGAGCCGCGGCGCCGGGAAACGGACGCGGCGACTGAGCCCGGAAACGGCAGTCGATCGCTCCGCGCGTGACGCAACAAGCCGCGCTGTTCATTGCACGAACAGGGTTTCCGCCGGCCCACCTCATGGCTGACGGGCGCGGGCCGACCCGGGAGACGCTGATCAAATGCCGTCCGGGCATCTGATCAGCTCGCGCCTCGCAAGACGCGACGCGCGAGGTGGCCAAATTTTTCAAGCGCTTGCAGCGCTCGAAAATGCTGGACCCTGTACGGCCCGGGCGGGAAACGCTATAAATCAGCGTTTCCTTACCCGATCAGCCGGCCGACGATGCGGAAACCGGCCAGGTAGGTGCCGATGGCCGAGCCAAGGGTGCTGAATATGAACACCAACAGCACCCGCGAGACGCGGTTACGCCACCAGCCGCGCAGGCTGGTGATGTCATCGCGCAGGTGGGCGAAGTCGCCAACGCTCGGGCGGCGCAGCGAGAGCTCGATCGCGCCGGTGACCATGCCGGCGCCGACGGTCGGGTTCAGCGACGTGAGTGGCGCCGCGCAGAAGGCCCCAAGCACCGTCAGCGGATGGCCACCGGCGACGACGGTGCCCAGTGCGGAGAGCCCGCCGTTGATCAGAATCCAGTCGGCGACCAGGTTCCACCCCAGCTCGGCGCTCTGGGTGAATCCATAGGCGAACACGCCAAGAACGACGACGACGACCAGCCACGGCACCAGGTGCCAGCCCCGCGCCGAAGGGGGGACCTGGTCGAGCTCGGCGATCTCCTGATCGGGCTGACGTTCGCCGTGGGCCAGTTCCCGTCCGATGCCGTTGAGGTGGCCGGCACCGACGACCGCCAACACCCGCTGATAAGCGTGCCGAAGCGCTTCCTGCCGCAGCCGCGCGGCCATGTAGCGGTCGCGTTCCTCGATCAATGGCAGATACAGCTCACGCCGGTCCTCGGCGAACTCGGCGAACGTGGTCTCCAGCACGTCGCCCTGTTTCAGGCGCTCGATCTCGGCCTCGGTCACCTGCTCGCGCGAGAGCATCGCGGCAAGCAGCCCCGAGAACAGGTTCAGGCGCTTCCACCAGCCGAGGTTGTGGGCGGCGCGCTTGAGCGTGACCCCGATCTCGCGATCGATCAACAGGATCGGCAGCCCCCTGTCCGCGGCCAGGCGAATCGCCATCCGCTGCTCGGCCCCGGGCTCGATGCCGAACTGGTCGGCGAGGCGTTGCTGATACGCGGAGAGGGCCAGATTTGCGGCGACCATGTATACCCGTTGCTGGCGAACCACCGCGAACAGATCCATGTTCTTCAGCGCATCGGGCTCGACAATGGCGTTATAGCGACTGTTGCAGAGCTCGACCGCCACCGCGTCGAACTCCGTCCCATCGCCCTCAATGAGTTGCCGGACCTTCTCGGCGCTGGAACGGGAGACGTGGGCGGTGCCGAGCAGCGTGACGCGGGCACCCTCGGTGCGCAGCTCGATCAAGGGCTCTTCCTGCGGTTCCATCGACGAGGTCTGCTCCCGATATATGTGGTCTGCTGGTGACACAGCCATGGATGATACCCCAGGCGCATGGCAGGTTGGGCCCGCCAGGGCGGACGGAGCGGACGAAGGCGCTGCGCGAGTGCCGCCACCTGGCGCGCGCGGACATGGCCGCGGGGTTGGTAATCGCTTATGATCCAGGCAGATTCGCTGCGGTGCAGCGCCACGATCACCCGACGATGAATACGCGCATCGCCTCGAGACTCTTGCTCCTCGTCTCGGCTGTCACCCTGGTCGCGGCGGCTCCCGGGTGTGGCCGCATCAAGGAGGACAAGAAGGCCATGCTCCTGGAGAGCGCCACCAGCGCCTATCGCCAATCGATCCGCTGGGGCTATTTTCAGTCGGCGGCGGGATTCGTCCACCCGGACGAACGCGGCGAGATCGACATGGATGCGCTGAACAATGTCCGCGTGACCGGCTACGAGGTCATCCAGCAGCCCGTGATCGGCGCCAACGATCAGGCCGTGCAGGTAGTGCAGATCGAGTACGTGCTGGACGACCGCCAGACGCTGAAATCGCTTTCGGATCGACAGGTCTGGCGCTACGACGAGAAAGATGGCGCCTGGTGGCTGCATTCCCCACTCCCGGCCTTTACCCAGGACTGAGCGTGACGCGGGCCCACGGGGTAGAAACCCGCCGCGCCCGGCCGACACCGACACGCTCGCCTGACCCGCGGTGATCTCCATCGACGCCCTGACCACGATCCTGCTGCTGCTATTGATCGGCTGGTTCTGGCTCGATTCGTTGCGGGCGCGGGAGACGGCCATCGTGCTCTCGCGCCGGGCCTGCGAAGCGCGCGGCGTGCAGTTCCTGGATCAGGCCGTCGCGCTGCGCCGTATCGGGTTGCGATGGACGCGGCAGGGTGTCCGGCTGCGGCGCGTCTACAGGTTCGAGTACAGCGAGGAGGGTACCGGCCGGAGCATGGGGTACCTGGTCTTGCGGGGTCTGGTGTTGGAGGAGCTGAGCCTGGGGCTGCCATCACGGACCAGCGATGCCTGAAATCGCCGGCCGCGCCGTCTATTTGACAATGCGCAGCGCCGGCCGGTCCGGTTTCTTGTCCTTGCCGTCCGCCGCGGTCGGCTCGGGCTCGGCGGCCTCGGTCGCATCGCTGAGCTCGGTGTCCGGCTCGTCATCCGGGAACAGCATGCCGTGCCCGTTCTCCCGTGCGTACAGACCAAGCACGGCCCGCGGCGGCAACTCCACCTGGCGGGCAACCCCCCCGAAACGGGCCGAGAACGAGATCAGATCATTCCCGATGACCAGCCCGTTAACAGCACTGGGGGCGACGTTGAGCACGATACGCCCCTCTTCCACGAACTCCCGCGGCACCGTCGCGCCGGGGTGCTCGGCATCCACCAGCAAATGGGGGGTCATGCCATTGTCCAGGATCCACTCGAAGAGGGCCCGGATCAGGTAGGGTCGGTTCGAGGTCATGTTCGGTCGCTAGTCAGCCGCGTTGCGGTACGCTGTTGCGCGCCCTGGGGGATCCGAGTAGCCAACACTAGCCCAGATTCCATGGGGGCGCCAGGGGCGCCCATCATGCGAGGCGGGTCACCATCTCGCGTTCGGTCTCGGTAAGGCTCTTACGGAACGACGGCCATTCGAAGATACGGGCCGCGTATTCCTTCACCGCGGAGGCCGACGATGGCAGCTCGATGCCTAGCGCGGGCAGGCGCCAGAGCATTGGCGCGACACAACAGTCGACCAGCGAGAAGTCGTCATTCATGAAGAATCGGTTGGCACCAAAGATCGGGGCCGTCGCGACCAGGCTTTCCCGCAGCTCCTTGCGCGCCCGCCCCGCGTCATTGGCCGCACCGTGGGTGATCCGGTCCATCAGCGCGTACCAGTCGCGGTCGATCCGATACATGAACAGCCGGGCGCTTGCCCGTGCCACCGGGTCGACCGGCAGCAGCGGCGGGTGCGGAAACCGCTCGTCGAGATACTCCATGATGATGCGCGACTCGTAGAGCCGCAGCTCACGGTCGACCAGGGTCGGGACCGTCCCGTAGGGGTTGAAGTCCAGCACCTCGTCGGGCAACGCCCGGGCATCGACGTCGACAATGTCGACGGCGATCTTCTTCTCGGCGAGCACCATGCGAACCCGATGGCATTTTGGACATCCAGGATCGGAAAACAACGTCATAGTCGATCGTCTGCTCGCAGCCACCGGCTGGTGTTTCCTTTTCGATGCCCGAGGGACCAACACGATCGACCGGGCGGACCAGAAGAGATGAGACCGGAACCAGGCCGTGACCGCGGCGGTTTGCCAGGTTCCGAGACGGGTAGACCGGTCACATGAGGATACACGGATTTCAGGCTGTTGGTGGAAGGAAACCGCGCGCACGCCCCCCAAGCCTGGCCCCGCGCGTCCTTGCGCGTCTCGTCATGCTCTTGCCCGGGCTCAGTGGACGTCTTTCCAGAACTCCTTCTTCATCAGGAACGCCAGCACGAACAGCACGCCCAGGAAGATCAGCACGTAGATCCCGAGCTGCTGGCGCTCCAATTTGACCGGCTCGCCGACATAGGTCAGGAAGTTGGTCAGATCGCGCACCATGGCGTCGAAGTCCTCTTGGGAGAGCAGGCCCGGCTCGACCAGCTCGACCCCGATCACGTGCGGCTTCGCACCTGGCTCCGCGTTATGGGCCTCTGCCAGGACGGGGGCCTGTATACCCTGCAGACCGACGAATGGATCCGGCATGCCCACGTCAGGGAATACGAGATTGTTGACCCCATAGGGGCGACTGGGATCGGTATAGAACGACTTCAGATAGGTATAGACCCAGTCGGGGCTGCGCCAGCGTGTCACGAGCGTCAGGTCCGGAACCGCGGTGCCAAACCATTGCACACCATCGTCCGGACGCATCGCGTTGGCCATCAGGTCTCCGGGCTTGACACCGCCGAAGAGGAAGTGCTCGCTCAGATCCGCGTCTGAGATACCCAGGTCGACCGCCATGCGGCCATAGCGCATGTACTGTAGGGAATGGCATCCCATGCAGTAGTCCACGAAGTACTGCGCGCCACGCTGCAGCGATTCGTGATCCTTGAGATCGATCTGCGCATCCTGAAGCGGGGGCCCGCCTTCACTGGCGAAACCCACCAGCGGCGCAAGCAGCAAAGCGATTGCAACAATGGCCTTTCTCATGACGTTACCCTTTCCGGAACTGGCTTGGTCTTATCGATCGCGCTATAGATCGGCATCAACAGGAAGAATGCGAAATACAGTACCGTGAAGATTCGCGCCAACAGCGTGTAGAGGTCCGATACCGGCTTCATGCCCAGATACGCGAGCGCGACGAACGAAACGGCGAAGATCCCGAGCGCGACGCGGAAGATGGGGCCCTTGTAGCGCATGGACTTTACGGGGCTGCGGTCGAGCCAAGGCAGAACGAACAGGATCGCGATGGCACCAAACATGACCGCCACGCCGGGGAACTGGGAACCCGCAATCGGCGGCACCGCGCGCAACATCGCGTAGTAGGGCGTGAAATACCAGACCGGGGCGATGTGGGCGGGCGTCTTCAGCGGATCGGCCGGCTGGAAGTTGGGGGCCTCGAGGAACATACCGCCAAAGTCAGGGGCGAAGAAGATGATCGCCGAGAAGATGGCGAGAAAGACCACGACGCCGACGGTGTCCTTGACCGTGTAGTACGGATGGAAAGGAATGCCGTCCAGCGGGATCCCGTTCTTGTCCTTCTTCTCCTTGATCTCGATGCCGTCGGGGTTGTTCGAGCCGACACGGTGCAGCGCGACGAGATGCAGGAATACCAGTCCGACAAGCAGGAACGGCACCAGAAAATGGAACGCGAAGAAACGGTTCAGGGTGACGTCGCTGATGACATAGTCGCCGCGGACCCAGACCGACAGGTCTTCGCCCACGCCGGGCACCGCCGCGAACAGGTTCACGATGACCTGCGCCCCCCAGTAGGACATCTGGCCCCAGGGCAACAGATAGCCAAAGAAGGCCGTGGCCATCATGGCCAGGTAGATCACCATGCCGATGATCCACAGCAGCTCGCGCGGCTTGCGGTAGGAGCCCCACAGCAGGCCCCGGAACATGTGCAGGTAGATGACGATGAAGAACGCCGAGGCGCCAGTGGAGTGGATGTAGCGGATCAGCCAACCCCAATTCACGTCACGCATGATGTACTCGATCGACGCGAACGCGGCGTCGGCCGAGGGTTTGTAGGACATTGCCAGCCACAGTCCGCTGATGATCTGGATCACCAGCACGGTGATGGCGAGCGAGCCGAAAAAGGACCAGAAATTGAGGTTCTTCGGCGCGTAGTATTGGGCTAGATGCTCGTTCCAGACCTTGGTGACGGGGAAACGCTTGTCGATCCAGCCAAGGAAGCCGGTGGCTTCAGTCGTATCAGCACTCATCAGGCCGTTGCTCCATCCGCGCCCACCAGGACGGTGGTGTCATTGAGGTAGGTGTGTTTCGGGATAACCAGGTTGGTCGGTGCCGGCACCCCCTTGAAAACACGGCCAGCCAGATCGAACTTCGAACCGTGGCAAGGACAGAACCAGCCCCCTTTCCAGCCGGAGCCCAGATCCTCGGGAGCCACCTCCGGACGATAGGTCGGAGAGCATCCCAGATGGGTGCAGATGCCGATGGCCACGAAGTAGGTCGGCTTGATGGAGCGGGTCGGGTTCTTGCAGTTTTCGGGCTGAATCGAACCGAGCGACTCCGGATCCGCCAGCTTCGGATCGTTGGTCGGCAGATCCGCGAGCATCTCCGGGGTCCGATAGACGACCCAGATCGGCTGCCCACGCCATTTGACGCGGAGCAGCGCCCCCGGCTCCAGGCGGGCAATGTCCGCCTCGACCGGGGCACCGGCAGCCCGGGCCTTGGCACTCGGATTCATCGACGAAATGAATGGAACGGCGACGAAACCGGCACCAACGGCACCGACAACGCTCGTTGCGGCGACGAGCACCCGTCTCCGCCTTTTATCCACGCCTTGTGCGTTCATGTTTCTTGACGACCCCCGCTAGGCTCAAGGACCGACGCCCGGGCAGGGGCAATCGGATGATCCGGAAAATAGAAAATTAAGTATATCGGGAAGCACTACTGCAGATTCGATCGCGCATTGTCTATGATCGCGACCGTTGCGGTCAAGGAAGACCCTATGGCCAGAAGGGATTGATCGGCCCGGACGGGCCCCGTCCCGGGCCTCAGGCCGGCGTTCGCGTAGGCGCGATCGGGCGCCCCGAGACCTGTCGGATCGAAGACGGCGCCCGGATTTTCCGGCGGCGGCCGCCCCGGCGTCAGACCGGATTGGGCAGATCGACGAACTGGTGCGAGAGCCCGAATTGCGTCGACAGGTGCGCGCCGAGGGCCTCGACTCCATAGCGCTCGGTGGCGTGATGTCCAGCGCCAAAATAGTCGATGCCAAGCTCCCTGGCCAAGTGCGTGGTCTGCTCTGAGACCTCACCGCTGAGATAGGCGTCGACCCCCAATGCGGCGGCCTGCTCAATGTAGCCCTGCGCCGCCCCGGTGCACCAGGCGATGGTCCTGATCGGCGCCTCCCGCCCCGCCAGATGCAGCGGTGCCCGCCGCAGCGCCGCCGCGATCTCGCCGGCCAGCTCGGCGCCGGAGGGCTGGCGCCCCAGCTCGCCGCGCCAGAGCAGGCTGCCGCCGGGTTCGTCGGCGAGCGGGCGCGGGGCATCGATACCCAGCACGCGTGCGAGTTGACGGTTGTTTCCCAGCACCGGATGCGCGTCCAGCGGCAAGTGGTACGCCAGCAGCGAGACTCCGGCGCGCATCAAGGCCGCCACGCGCCGACCCTTGGGACCGAGCAGGCGCAGATCATCGCCCTTCCAGAACAGTCCGTGATGCACCAGTACGGCGTCTGCACCGTCGGCGATCGCGGCATCGATCAGCGCCTGACTGGCCGTCACGCCACTGACCAGCCGGCCCACTGGCCGGTCGCCTTCCACCTGCAACCCGTTTGGGCAATAGTCGCTGAACGCGGATGCCCCGAGGAGGCTGTCACAATAGTCGGCAAGGGTGTGGATATCGAGCACGGCAGCGGTCGGATCGGGGCAGCGGGCGGGGTCCGCCCGGGGCCGGGATGGGCCCACGGCGCGGCGACAGACCGCCATGCGTTTGCAATGCCAACATGATAGCGTAGGCACATGCGTGGCCCCATCCCATCTGCCGGTCTGTTGTTGCTTGGCGCGGCCATCGGGGCCGGGGTCTCTCTCGTCGCCGAGCACGGCGGCCCGTGGGTACGCGACGACGCCGGGACGCCAGGGCCGACCAAGCACACCACCCTCGGCGCGGGGCCGGCCTCCTATGCCGCCGCGGTCGCGGCCGCGACACCGTCGGTGGTGAACATCTACGGCACCCGCATCGAGACAGAGCGGCGCGCGCTGGCGTTCCGAGATCCGCAACTGCAACAGCGCTTCGGCCACATGCTGCCCGAGTCCGAGCACCGGCGGTTGCGCACCAGCCTTGGCTCCGCGGTCGTCGTGTCCGCGTCCGGCCTGCTCGTCACCAACCGCCACGTGGTCGCCGACGCCAATGAGATCAAGGCGGAGCTACCCGACGGACGCTCCATCGACGCCGAGCTCATTGGCGTGGATGCAGAGACCGACCTGGCCGTGCTGCGCGCGACCGGCGGGACGCTATCCGGCATCGAGCCGGCCGACCCCGACGCGCTCCAGGTCGGCGACGTTGTGCTCGCCATCGGCAACCCGTTCGGGATCGGCCAGACGGTGAGCCTGGGGATCATCAGCGCGACCGGGCGCACTCATCTCGGCCTGACGGAGATCGAGAATTTCATCCAGACCGACGCGGCGATCAACCCCGGAAACTCGGGCGGCGCATTGGTCGACACCCGTGGACGACTGGTGGGCATCAATACCGCGATCATGTCACAAAGCGGTGTCTCCGAGGGAGTCGGGTTCGCGATCCCGGTGGACATGGCGCTGACCGTGGTGGAGGCGATCGCGCGCCAGGGGCGAGTCGAGCGCGGCTGGCTCGGTATCGGCGGAAACAGCCTGACCCCGAGCCTGGCGGAACGGTTCGGCCTGCGCGCACCCCAAGGCGTGCTGGTTTCCCGTGTCGTCGAGCTCGGACCGGCGCAACAGGCGGGCGTGCGGCCCGGTGACGTGGTCACGGAGGTCGATGGTAGGCCAGTGTCGACGTCCCAGGATCTGCGCCGGGCCATCTCCGCGGCCGGCCCTGATGCACGGATCCGATTGGGGCTGTGGCGCGGCAGCGAGCGGCTGCAGACCGAGGCGATCACCCGCGCGCGCCCCCCCGGCGGCAAGCCAGCAGGCGCCGGGTCCGACACCGGCCACGCACGCCAGACACGCGCGGGACCCTGATGTCCTTGCCCTGCCGACGCCACCGCCCCCGCCACATCCATTGGGGAGCGATCCGGTAGCCGGCGGCCCCGCGGCAGGGCGGCGCGATGCCCACCGGGAATCGGCTCGGGTCACAGAGCGCGATCTGCGATTCGCTCCACGTTCAGTCGCCCGGGTGCTGGCACCTGCCTGGGCTTGCCTGACCCGGACGGGGAACGCGCAAACAGCGTTTCCCAAGGCAGCGCGGGGCAAGCCTGGCTACACTGGGCGGTAGAGGTCCTGTACCAGCGCTACGCCCGCACGCCACCCGGCGGGCAAGACGATGACCCAGGTGCCATAAGGTATGGCTCGCGCGAGAAATACGCCCCGAAAATCCGGCTTCAGACCCGCGGCGGTGCGCAAATGCATGCTAAGAGGCAGCAGGCGTCGCATGCCGCGCACCGGGCTCGCGGGCGCCGGGACCCGGACCCCGGCGGCAGGGTCTGCGCCGTGCGGGTTGCGACCACGGACACCGGCAGGATCGGGGACGAAGGAGATGCGCGGATGACCCCCGAGACCATCGCCCTCCTCAGGCAGACCTGGGCCGACATCGTACCGCTTCGCAAGCAGGTCTGTGCCCGGTTCTACGCCCACCTGTTCGAGAGCCATCCCGACCTTCGCCCTCTGTTCAAAGGCGACATCGACAGACAGGGAGCCCTGCTGGTGACCATGATCAATACGGTCTTCAGCGCGCTGGAGAACCCGCGCCCGGTGAGCTCGCTGATCAAGGCCCTGGGCGCCCGCCACGCCGGCTATGGTGTGACGGACGCCGCGTATGACGACTTCGCCGAAGCACTGTTGTGGACCCTGGAACGGACCCTCGGGGAGCGGTTCACGCCGCAGGCCCGCGCGGCCTGGTCCGAGGTCTACGACTGGCTTGCGCGGACAATGCGGGCGGGGGCGACCGAAGTGGTCGACTGAGGCTCGCGGCCCCGGCGTTGCGGGCCAATGCCACCCGAGCCAGGCGGGGTCCCCTGCCCGTGTCCCAGGCCCTCCCACGCGCCAACCCCCGACGGATGAACGTCTTGTAATCTTTCGGCACAGTTCGGGTAATTCGACGCAAGCTATCCTGCAGGGTGTACTGGCGAGCGCGCGGAACGCCCCGGCGACCGCTTACCGGAAACGAGATCGGAGCGTCCCGGATGGGGTTCAGGTGTAGCCATCAATCTGTGTTGGCCGGGGTCACCACCCTGGTGCTTGCCAGTGCCGTCGTCGCCAGTCAGCTGGTGCGGACACTGGCCTCGGTACCAGAGGCATCCGGGCCGGCCGCGGTCAAGCAGGTGCCAACGGAGACCACAGAGCGACAGCTGGCACAGCTGCTGGCCGCGGCCGGACGAACCTCGCTCGGCTACATCGAGCAGGCCGACCAGATGCTGGCGAGAGGCGGACTGGATGCCAGAACCATATCCGATGTACGCGCCCTGCTTGAGGGCGCGAGACGCATCGTCACCGAACTGGGCGGCGCCCTCGCCGCCCGGGGTGAGGATGAGGCAACCCTCGCCGCACCCATCATGGCTCGGCTGCGCCCGAGCGAGGCGCGCGACGCGCCCGCCGGTGACCGGCAGGACGAGACGACGCGCCAACTGGAGACCGATATCATGATGGGACGGCACGAGGCGGTCATCGACCGGCTGCTCGCCACTGGCCGGAGCACGACCTACGAGTACATGCAGCTGCCGATCGCGGACACCTTGGACAGTCTGGGCACGGCGCTGGATGCCCTGGCGGCCAACGACCCGACATCCGCACGATCGAAATTGGCTGGCATCCTCGGCGGTCTCGACCCACATCTTGTCACGGTCCAAGGGCAAGCCCCGAGGAACAGTCCAGACCCCATCCGCGTTGGACACGAGCACCAACCGCCACCACAGGAGCCACGATCATGTCGACCAACACCGCCGGGGCAGAACCCGCGATGCAGCAGCCAGAACGCGGCACCAGCAGCGTCGCGCAGGCCGCCTTCGTCCGCCTGCGCGCCGATCTGCGCGGACGCATCGTCGGCCAGGAGGCCCTCATCGAGCGACTGCTGATCGCGCTGCTGGCCGACGGCCACCTGTTGGTCGAGGGGGCCCCGGGGCTGGCCAAGACCACCGCGATCAAGGAGCTCGCCTCCCGCATCGAAGGCGACTTCCAGCGGGTCCAGTTTACGCCGGACCTGCTGCCGGGCGATCTCACGGGCACCGACGTGTTCCGCCCGGAAACCGGGGAGTTCCAGTTCCAGCAGGGCCCACTGTTCCACAATGTGATCCTTGCCGACGAGGTCAACCGCGCGCCCGCGAAGGTCCAATCCGCGCTGCTCGAGGCCATGGGCGAGCGCCAGATCACCGTCGGCGGACGGACCTATGCCCTGGCCGAGCCATTCCTGGTCATGGCCACGCAAAACCCCATCGAGCAAGAGGGTACCTATCCGCTGCCCGAGGCCCAGCTCGACCGTTTTCTGATGCACGTGCGGGTCGAGTACCCCGACCCGACCACGGAACGCAGTATCCTGGACATCGCCCGTGCCGAGGCACGCGGCCGCTCCCGCCGCGGCGGCGATGCCCAACCATTGATCAGCCGCGAGCAGATCTTCGCGGCCCGCGACGAGGTCATGGACCTGCACATGTCCGACAACCTCGAGGACTACCTGGTGCAGTTGGTGCTGGCCACCCGTGACCCGGCCCCCTATGACACCGCCCTGGCCCGGATGGTGGACTACGGCGCCAGCCCGCGCGCGACCATCGCGCTGGACCGCTGCGCCCGCGCCCACGCCTGGCTGCGCGGGGCGACCTATGTCACACCCGCCGACATCCACGCCGTGGTCTACGACGTGATGCGCCACCGCGTCCTGATGAGCTACGCGGCCGAGGCCGAGGGGCTGGGGCCCGACGAGCTCGTCGGCGAGCTGGTCCGGCGGGTGCCGGTTGTTTAAGCCGGTGTCGATCCCAGGTCCGCCTCGCCCGGGGCCCGCGCCGCCGAGAGGAACACGGCCGACCACCCGATCCTGCACCGCCGACTGGAGCATCCGATGACCCCGACAACCGACGAGGGCACATTTCGCGTCGATCCCGATGACCTGATTGGGCTGCGGGGGCGGGCGCAACGGCTGCGTCCGGCGCCGGCGACAACGGCTCGTTCGCCGCTGGCCGGCGGGCATCGATCGCGCTTTCGCGGTCGCGGCATGGACTACCGCGAATCACGCCACTACCAGGCCGGCGACGACATCCGCAATATGGACTGGCGCATCACCGCACGCGCGGGTCACCCGCACGTAAAGGTGTTCGATGAGGAGCGCGAGCGGCCCGTGGTGGTACTCGGCGACTTCGGACCAAGCATGTTCTTTGCCAGCCAGGGGGCATTCAAGTCCGTGGTCGCGGCCCGCCTGGCGGCGCTGATTGGCTGGTCGGCCATCGGAAACGGCGACCGCATCGGCGCACTGTTGTTCAATGGCGAGCACCGTGAGCTGCAGCCAGGCGGCGGAAGACGTGGGCAGATGCGTCTGATCCGGGCGCTGGTCGAGATCGGCAGACCGGAACGCGGCCTGGCGGCGGCGCCAGAGCCGGACGCGCTGTCGCATGCCCTCGCGCGGCTGCGCCGCGTGGCACGACCGGGCAGTCTGATCTTCATCCTTTCCGACTTCTACGCCATAGACGCCAACACCGAGCGGCACCTGACCCAGCTCGCGCGGCACAACGACCTGATCGCGTTACAGATCGTCGACCCGCTTGAGCTGACGCCACCGCCGCCGGGCCGTTACGGGATCAGCGACGGCCGGCGCCGCGGCCTGATCGATACCGGCAGCAGCCGCGATCGCCAGCGTTATGATCAACACTTTGCTCGCCACCACGCCGCGGTGCGCGCGTTGACCGAGGCCAACGGCATCGCGCTGCTGCGTTGCGGCACGGGCGATGACCCGGGGCTGCGGCTCGCCGATGCGCTCGCCCTGCGCGCCCGGGGCCTCGACGTCCGACAGGTGGCCGCGTGAACGATCGCCAACCGGCAAGCAGTGATCGACCATGAACGATACCACCCCAGGGGGGGCACCGGCCGCCATCGCCGGGGACCCGGCCCAGACACCCATGCAGCTCGACCTGCGCGACATCCACGCGCCGGGCCTGCCGGGCATCTGGCCCCCTGCCCCGGGCTGGTGGGTCGCCGCCGCGCTGCTGCTCACCGCGGTGACGGCCGCCGCCCACACCGGCTGGCGGCTGTATCGGCTTGGTCGCCGACGCCAGCGCATCCTGGCAGAGCTCGATGGGCTGCGGGCCACCGGGGATGGGCCGGCACAGATTGCCGGCGTCTCGGCATTGCTCAAGCGCGCCGCCCTGGCCCGTTTTCCACGACAGGATGTCGCGGCGTTGACGGGCGACGCCTGGCTCGGATTTCTCGATCGCACCGGCGGCGAGGGCCGCTTCCACACACCCGCCGGCCGCCTGCTCGCCGACGCCCCCTATGCGACGCCGCGCGAGGTCTCCGGCGACGAGCGCGAGGCGCTGTTCGGGCTCGCCCGCGACTGGCTCAGGAGGAACCTGTGAACCTCACGCTGGCACAGCTTTGGGCCCTGGTCGCGTTGCCGCTGCCCCTGCTCGCGTGGCGCCTCCTGCCCCGCGCCCAGCGGCACGCATCGGGCGCGTTGCGGGTACCCTTCTACGCGGCGCTGATGGAGGGCCGTGGCGATGGCGACCCGGCATCGCGCTGGCCACTGGCACTGGCCGTTGCCGCCTGGCTGTTGCTGGTGCTGGCGGCGGCGCGCCCGCAATGGGTGGGCGAGCCGATCCCGCTGCCGATGAAGGGGCGCGACCTGATGCTGGCCGTCGACATCTCCGAGTCGATGACCGAACAGGACATGGTCGTCGGCAATCGGACGGTGGACCGGCTCACCGCGGTCAAGGCCGTGGCCGGCGACTTCATCGAGCGCCGCGCCGGCGACCGGATCGGCCTGATCCTGTTCGGCCAACAGGCCTACCAGCAAACGCCGCTGACGTTCGATCGCGAGACCGCGCGCACGCTCCTGTTCGAGTCGGTGGTCGGCCTGGCCGGGCGCGCGACGGCGATCGGCGACGCCATTGGGCTGGCGGTCAAGCGGCTGCGCGACCAACCCCGGGACGAGCGCGTGCTGGTCCTGCTGACCGACGGCGCCAATACCGCCGGCAGCATCGCACCCCTGAAGGCCGCTGACCTCGCCGCCGAGGCCGGCGTGCGAATCTATACCATCGGGGTCGGTGCCGCCCCGCGCAGTGCCTTCGGTCTCGCCCTCGGCGGCAGCCCCCTGGACGAGGCGACGCTTTCGGAGATCGCCAAGGCCACGGGAGGACGCTACTTCCGTGCCCGCGACGTGCGCGCGCTGCAGGCGATCTACACGGTGCTCGACGAGCTCGAGCCGGTGGAGTCGGACCAGCAGACCTTCCGGCCGACCGCCGAGCTGTTCGCCTGGCCGCTGGGCGCGGCGCTGCTGCTCAGCGCCCTGGCCGCACTCGGGCGCGCCGGTCTCATCACCCGACGCGTTTTTCAGGCCGGACCCGGGACGAGCGTCCAGCGTATCCGTCAGGGCGCCCGCCAGAACCCGTACTAGCGCGCCAGCCGCGAAGGCGGAGGACAAGAGCATGTGGAGCGACTTTCATTTCCTGGCGCCGGCCTGGTTCCTTGCGCTGCTGCCGCTGGGGTTGCTGCTCTGGGCCACGGGACGCGACAGCGACGGTGCCAGTGCTTGGCGCCGCGTGATCGATCCGCGCCTGCTTGCGGTGCTGATGATCGGTAACCCAGGGCGCGCGCGCTGGCTGCCATCGGCCCTGTTGGCACTCGGCTGGCTGATCGCGGTGGTCGCACTGGCGAATCCCACCTTCGAGCGCAAACCGATCCCGGCCTTCCGCAGCGAGGCCGCGCGGGTGGTCGTGCTCGACCTGTCACGCTCCATGCTGGCCGCGGATCTGACACCGACGCGGCTCGATCGCGCGCGTTACAAGGTTGCCGACATCCTCGCCCGCAGCGGCGACGGGCAGGTCGGGCTGGTGGCATTTGCCGGCGACGCGTTCTCGGTCTCGCCGCTGACCGACGACGCGGACACCATTCGCGCCATGCTCGACGCCCTGTCCCCGGATGTGATGCCCGCGCAGGGCAGCCGTCCGGACCTCGCTCTGGAGCGCGCGCAGGCACTGCTGCAACAGGCAGGGGCCCGCGACGGCGAGGTGATCCTGCTCAGCGACGACGCCGGAGACGAGCGCGCGCTGGCAGCCGCCCAAGGGCTGCGCGAGGCAGGCCATCGTCTGGCCGTGATCGGCATCGGCACCGAGACGGGCGGCGAGGTCCCCGGGGTACGCACCTCCGTTGGCCCCGTGATCGCGCACCTCGACACCCCCGCGCTGCGCGCGCTCGCCGAGGCCGGAGGCGGGGACTATGCCGCGCTCAGCGCCGACGGCCGCGACCTCGATCAGGTCTTGCGCCCACCCGCGCTGGGCGACATCAACATCCGCCAGGACGACGCGATGCAGGCCGATGTGTGGAACGAGCTTGGGCCTTGGATCGTGCTCGGGCTGCTCCCCCTGGCGGCGCTGGCGTTTCGCCGCGGCTGGCTGCTGTCGGTCGCGCTGTTGGCCGCCAATCTGAGCCTGTTGGCGCCGCGACCGGCGATGGCGTTCACCTGGGACGACCTCTGGCAACGCCGTGATCAGCAGGCGGCGGTCGCCCTGGAACAGGGCGAGCCCGAGCGCGCGCGCGCGCTGGCCGACGCGCCGCAGCAGCTTGGGACCGCGCACTACCGGCTTGGCGACTACGCCGCCGCCGCCGAGGCCTTCGCCGCCGGCGAGGGCGCGAACGATCACTACAATCGCGGTAACGCGCTCGCGCTGGCCGGAGAGCTCGAGCAGGCCATCGCGGCCTACGACGCCGCCCTGGCCCTTGCCCCGGACATGGCCGACGCCGCGTACAACAAGGCCCGGGTCGAGGAGCGGCTGCAACAGCAGGACCAGCAGCAACAGCAGCAGGACCAGCAGCAACAGCAGCAGGACCAGCAGCAACAGCAGCAGGACCAGCAGCAACAGCAGCAGGACCAGCAGCAGGGACAGGGCCAG
>JAXGTD010000059.1:0-23035 GCA_040775095.1 Chromatiaceae bacterium
CGCCTTCCCTGGCGTGGCTGCGTTTCGCCGCGTTGACCCATACGCAAGCGCATGGCGGGCGGCATTATTGCATCCCGCGGCTCAGCCCATCATCCGATAGTGCAGGTCGATCATGATCCACAGCGAGCCGGCGATGAAGATCCCCATCACCAGGGCCGTGAACAGGAATGTCATCAGGTTCCAGCGCTGCGCCGAGGACCGGTCCATGTGCAGGAAGTAGTGCAGATGGACCAGGATCTGGACGACGGCCGCGCCGAAGACCCCGGCCAGGATGGCCCCCGGGGGGCCGACGTCGCCGATGACCATCCCAAAGGGTATGGCAGTCAGTGCGATGGAAAGGAGAAAACCGATAGCGTAGCCGCAGCGGCTGCCATGCGCCTCGCCGCCGATCAGACTCTGTGCCTGTGTCATTGCACCACTCCCAGCAGATAGACGACGGAGAACACCCCGATCCAGACAATATCCAGGAAGTGCCAGAAGACACTCAGGCGCAGCAGGCGCCCCTGGACGGGCGTGGTCAACCCCTTGAAGGCCACCTGGGTGATCAGCACGGCCATCCAGATCAGACCGAAGCTCACGTGTGTGCCGTGGGTTCCCACCAGGGTGAAGTAGGCGGAGAGGAACCCGCTTTGGTCAGGGCCGTGGCCCTCCAGGATCAGGCCGCGGAACTCGTGGATCTCCATCAGGACGAATCCCAGTCCGAGCAGGAAGGTGACACCAAGCCAGCGCACCACCCGTGCGCGCCGCTGCTGTTGGAGGGCCAGCATGGCCAGTCCGTAGCTGGCGCTGCTCAGTAGCAGCAGCAGGGTCTCGGTGGCGACATAGTTCAGATCGAACAGCTCCTTACCGGTGGGTCCACCGGCGAAGCTCCTCATCTGCACCGCGAAGGTGGCGAACAACGAGGAGAACAGGATCAGGTCGCTGAGGATGTATAGCCAGAAGCCGAAGGCTTGCGTCTCCTGGGCATCGTGGTGGCCGTGAGCCGCCTCATCGGCGGGGCCGATGGCATGTGCATGACTGGTCATGGGTTATACCTGCGGTGCGGGCTGCGTGTTGAGGGGAGGGGTAAGGCCAGGGCCGGGCTCTGAGGCTTGGGCCGATGCGTTGGTCAGGGCCGCGAGTCGCTCGTTTTCCGTACGCTCCACCTCGGCGGCGGGAAGGACGAATTCGATATTGTCGTTGAACGATCGGGCCACGACGGTCAGCAGCATCCCAGCGGCGGTGGCGATGACCAGCCACCAGATGTGCCAGATCATGGCGAAGCCAAAGCAAAACGCGAGCACGCCCAGCACGAAGCCCAGCGAGGTGTTCCGCGGGAGTGGAATGTCGTGGTACCGGGCCGGGCGCTGGTAGGCCGTTCCGGTCTGCTTCATCTCCCAAAAGGCATCCAGGCCATGGACGACTGGTGTCTCGGCAAAGTTGTAGACCGCCGGGGGTGAGGCGGTTGCCCATTCCAGGGTCCGGCCATTCCAGGGATCTCCAGTGAGGTCGCGGTTCTCGTTGCGCTCGCGGATGCTCACGGTGAGTTGCACGGCGAGAAAGACGATGCCAACGAGGATGACCGCCGCCCCGATGGCCGCGAGGATCAGCCAGGGCTGCCAGGCCGGGTCGGCGTAGTGCTCCATGCGCCGGGGCATTCCCATGAAGCCAAGCACGTACAGTGGCATGAAGGCGAGATAGAAACCCACCAGCCAGGCCCAGAAGGCGCGCTTGCCCCACTTCTCGTTCAGACGGAAGCCGAATGCCTTGGGGAACCAGTACATGTACCCCGCGAGGTAGCCGAACAAGGCGCCGGGGATCAGCATGTTGTGGAAGTGCGCCACCAGGAACAGGCTGTTGTGCAGAACGAAGTCCGCGGCAGGCACCGCGTGCATGACGCCGGTCATGCCTCCGACCGTGAATGCGGAGAAGAACCCGATGGTGAAGAGGATGGGCGGCGTGAACTGCACGCGTCCCCGGTACATGGTGAAGAGCCAGTTGAAGATCTTCACCCCGGTGGGCACCGCGATGATCATGGTCGTGATGCCGAAAAAGGCGTTCACGTCTGCGTTCGAGCCCATGGTGAAGAAGTGGTGCAGCCAGACCGTGAAGGAGAGGATGCCGATGGCCATGGTGGCGTAGACCATGGTCTTATAGCCGAACAGGGGCTTCCCGGAGAAGGTGGCGACGACCTCGGAGAAGACGCCAAAA
This sequence comes from Chromatiaceae bacterium, assembly GCA_040775095.1. GTDB lineage: Bacteria > Pseudomonadota > Gammaproteobacteria > Chromatiales > Chromatiaceae > JAXGTD01. The sequence continues at coordinate 2,191 of JAXGTD010000059.1, forward strand.
GCGGGCACGATGAGGATGTAGACCTCGGGGTGGCCCCAAATCCAGAACAGGTTGAGGTACATCATCATGTTGCCGCCCAGGGCATTCGTGAAGAAATGCATCTCCGCGTAGCGGTCGAGGCCCAGGAGCGCCAGGGTGACGGTGATCACCGGGAAGGCGAGGATGATCAGCACGCAGGTCACCAGGGTGGTCCAGACGAACACGGGCATGCGCATGAAGCTCATGCCCGGGGCGCGCATCTTGACGATGGTGGCCATGAAGTTGATGGCGGTCAGCAGGGTGCCCAAACCCGAGAGCTGAATCGCCCAGAGCCAATAGTCCACGCCCGTGGATGGACTGTATTGGAGCTCGCTCAGGGGCGGATAGCCGGTCCAGCCCGCCTTGGAGAAATCGCCGATCGCCAGTGAGACCATCACCAGCATCGCACCCGCGACGGTCAGCCAGAAGCTCACGGAGTTGAGAAAGGGGAAGGCGACGTCGCGGGCACCGATCTGTTGCGGTACGACGACGTTCCACAGGCCGACCAGGAACGGCATGGCCATGAACAGGATCATGATGGTGCCGTGGGCACCGAATATCTGGTCGAAGTGCTCCGGCGGCAGGTAGCCTTGGGACGTACCGTCCGCCAGCATTTGCTGGGTGCGCATCATGATGGCATCGGCGAAGCCGCGTACCAGCATCACCAGCGCCAGTACCACGTACATGACACCGATACGCTTATGGTCCACACTGGTGAGCCATTCGCGCCAGAGATAGCCCCACTTGCGGTAGCGGGTGATCAGACCCAGGATCACCAGGCCCAACAGGACAGAGAAGCCGACAGCGCCCATGATAATGGGGTTGTCGAATGGAATTGCGGAAAGGGTTAGCTTACCCAACATGTCGATTGGCCTCCAAGGCGATGCCTTGTTCTACGAAGAACGAGTTGGAAAAGATGCCGGACGGGATGTGGCCCCGACCGCCCTACATGGGCCCTGATGAATTGCCAGACATCCGCGGTTCCTGGTCTGACTGACCTGGCGTGCGGACGTTTTCTCCGGTCGGCATCGGCATCGGTTCCGGCATGGACATCTGTTGCTGCATCGACATCTGGTCGGGCATCGACATGTACTTGCCAATGATCGAGTCGAACAGTTTGGGCGAGACGCTGGAGTAGTACGCGACCGCGGAATGGACGGCCGGCTTCTCCAGCTGGGCGAGCTGGGCCTGATCCAATGTGTCCGGCGACTGCTTCACCTGCTCAACCCAGCGGTCGAATTCCTCCTGGGAGACCGCGAGCGCGTCGAAGTGCATCTGGGAGAAGCCGTTGCCGCTGTATTGGGTATTTTCACCCAGGTAGTTGCCGGGCGCATCCGCTTGCAGGTTCAGGCGGGTCTCCATCCCTGCCATCGCATAGATCTGGCTGCCGAGCTGGGGAATGAAGAAGGCGGTCATGACGGTGTCCGAGGTGATGCGTAGACTCAAGGGCGTATTGATCGGAAACACGAGTTGGTTCACCGTGGCGATACCGCGCTGGGGATAGATAAATAGCCATTTCCAATCCATCGAAATGACCTCGACCTCTACCGGTGGCACCGTTGATGCGATCTGCTTGTAGGGATCCAGACGGTGGCTGGAGATCCATACCAGAACACCGAGGGCCATGACGATCAGCGCCGGTACCACCCACACGACCGCCTCAAGTGCGTTCGAATGGGTCCAGCCCGGGCTGTAGGTCGCCTTGGTATTGCTGGCGCGGTAGTGCCAGGGTATCCAAAGCGACAGCAGGATGACCGGGACCACCACGATCAGCATCAGACCGGCAGCCTGTAAGATGACGGTACGCTCGGCATCGCCGATCGGACCTTTTGGTTCCAGCACGATCAGGTCGCTGCATCCGCCAAGCAGTGGCAATAGCACCGCCACCATGATCCAGAAAATGAAGAGTCGTTTTTTTCGCATCCGATACTGCTCCTGTTTATGCTTATAGTCGCCAAGGATGTAGATGTCTGACCTCGGCATCGAGGACTCCGCGACTGCCTCCCGTTCCCATCTGCAATGTGGATGTCCCGCCATGGACTTGGCGCGGATGGGGATGACGGGCAAACAAAGGACGGATTGATCTGGCTACTGCCCAGAACGTACAAGGCCCTGTTCCAGTCCATCTCTTGCGATACTGATCGAATGCCGTCCTGGCATGGGACCGGTCCGCGGCTTGAAAATGCCGCCTCCAATTCGCCCCGCTTTTCGTCGCTTCGGCGACCGAAAACGGCCGGGTCATCCATGGCCCGGACCAAGAACGTCTTGGATCAGCCTTTCCGTATGGTTTGAATCAGTCCGCGACCCCGGGAGATTGCGCCCTGGGTTGCCCCTTTCTCAACGACGCAAGGTTGTTGAAAAGGTCTGGCCATCCTTGGCCGGCCCAGGAACACCCCAGCCTGCGCATTTCTGAGAGACCGCTCCTCAGGTCTCCTCTGTCCGCGACCGGCTGGCGCTCCGATCCATGGGGAGCGGCTCAATTCGGGTTCAGAAGTGTTTCTTGAGCTTCTCCCAGAACGAGGCCTTGGGAGTTTCCTTGCATTCCGTCACGAGCACGGGGATCAGCTCGTCGGTCTCGGCGATATCGACCGCCGCGTCAACCGGCTTGCCCTTGCGGTTGAAGCCTTCGGCCCAGTAGACCACCTTGGGTTGAACCAGGTCGTCCAGAGCGACGAACTCTTCGCACTTCATCTTGGTCGGTTGGTGCGTTCCTGCCAGGGCCGGAGCCGCCATGCCGATGGAGATCAATGCGCCGCTCAGAACGGCAATGGTTACGCGGGAACTTGTTCTCATTTCTCTCTCCTGGTTGGGTGAATGAGTGATCGGACAGACTGCGAGCCTAGGTCCTGTTCATCACGGCGAGGATGAGCAGGTGTTGCCGCGCATCGGCGCGGGGTTGGGGACATGAAAGCCTTGTTTGGTGATTAGCGCTATTCCTCAGCTGGACCGCCTCTTACCGTCCATGGCACTGGGTCCCGACTTCCTGCCGGGATGACTGGACACGACGTGACGCCTGTGCCCGTTAGTCCGGCTTGGATACCGGACACCAGGGTCAGGGATGAGTACTTTGCAACCCCGGCTGAGCTTCGACGCGAATCGCCCCTTGTTTTGATCTCTGCAGATCCGGAGTCGGCCCGAAATCCGAACGCTACGATGCCCGGATTGGGGCATGTTCAGGGGCCGATCACCGTTGAAGTGGGTGGGGCGTCCCTGCCCCGGTTGGGAGACTCGTTAACTCGCATTTCCCTCGGCGGCGTCATCGGCTGGCGTCGTGGGCTGCGATGGTTGCGTGGAGGCTGTCATCGACTCGTGGCGGCACTTCCAGACGACGACGCCGGCGATTACCGCGACGATGGCCGCGATGACAAACCAGCCGAGCCACAGGTACGGCGTGATCCGTGCCCACACGCGTGACCACGCGGCACCGGCCTGGGCTGTCGGTTCCTCAGAGGGCGTGGCGGTTGGCGCCGTGGCGGCCGCGGGTGCCTCGAGCTTCGGCTGCGTAGCCGGCGTGGACGCGGGGGCTGGTGCCGTCGCCGCGGCCGGGGCCCCCACTGCCTTGGCCTGGGCCGGTGCGGCTGCCGTGGGCGCGGTGGCTGGCGGCGGCGTGGTGGTCGCGGCCGGGGCCGCGGGTGCCTCGCCTTGGGGCGATGTAGCGGGTGGGGACGCGGGAATTGGCGCCGTGGTCGCGGCCGGGGACGCTGGTGCCTCGGGCTTGGGCGGCGTAGCCGGCGGGGACGCGGGCGGTGCTGCCGTGGTCGTGGCCGGGGCTAGCGGTGCCTCGGCCTTGGGTGGCGCGGCTGGTTCCGGCGCGAGCGCTGGCGGCGTGGCTTGCGCTTGGGCTTGCGAGGAGGTTGGCGCTACCTCGCTGACCGGGGGGCAGACGAAGGGTTTCCCGGTCTGTCGGTGATGCTTCCACTCCTGGAGCTGGCGCGCGAACTCGCGCTCGGCATCGGCTCGATCCAGGACCTCGACATCCGCCAACGCGGGCACGCTCAGCACGCTCCCGATCTCAAGGGGGGCATTGGCGTTACACGGATACTCGAACGCCTGAGGATTGGCGCGGAGCAGGGCCAGCATGATCTGGTCGGTGCTGACACCCTGACCCGGATACAGATGCTTGGCGATTTCCCATAGGTCCTCGCCGGCGCGCACTGGGCCATAGGTGGTCTGCGCATGGGCGGCAACGCCCGCGGCAAGCAGCGCGAGGGCAAGCAGTTGTGCAGGGCGCTTCATCTATTTGTTGCTCCTCGACTCCGGTGGCGTCGGGCAGATGGACAATCTCCCGATGGCGATGCGGGCCAGGAGCGGCATTCGGGCAGCGATCGACTGGGTCCTCATGGTTCAAGTCCTCCGAGTTATACGTTGTGGCGTCGCGGCCATGTGACGGGGCTTCCACGCGGAGCGAGTGCCCACGCGTTCAACTGCCATAAGCGATTCCAATGCCAAACTCCGGGGCCGCACGCGGGCGGGGGGCTGGCGGCCCATGGAGGCCTTGATCGCATCCGTTTCGTGGAGCGGATCATGTGCCAGTCCGGTTAGGTGAATTCGAAAACGTTAATATATTTAATCCGTTATGCTGGATGGACCCGGGGGGCGTGTCCGACCCGGACGCGGGCGCGTCGCGGGCACACTATTTGTTGCGAACCAGCGTGCCGGGGATTTTGGGCCGTGAAATCCACCAGTCCGGTGGATTTCAACCAATCGCCACCCGTGGGTTGGTACCTGCCAGGCCTGGGTCGGGCGCGGCGCTATGGGCCGGTGGCATGCCTGTGAGCGACCCGCGGTCGTCCGCGTGATGGAATGATGTCTGGCGCTTTACTTGTGATGTGCTGGGTGTTCATAATCACTGGCATGATGCAAATATCGATGTTCTCGGTATGATTACGTCCATCCAGATTCGTGCCGCCAGGGCGCTGCTTGGTATGGACCAGCGCCGTCTTGCCGAGGCATCTGGCCTGTCGTTGCCGACCATACAGCGCATGGAGGCCAGCGACGGTCAGGTGCGCGGCAATGTCGACTCGCTAGTCAAGCTGGTCGACGCGTTGGAGAAGGCGGGCGTGGACTTGATCGGCGAGGGTGCCGTCAGTCATGGCGGGGGAAGAGGTGTGCGGCTGAAGTCGCCGGCCTCACCAGAGGATAAGCCCTGAGCATGGACACGGGGCTGATGTTGGCCGCGCTCGCCGTGACCCTGGCGCTGACCTCGTCGGCTGTGTCGCTGGGGGCGACGCGGATGCCATGGCTGCTGCGCATCCTGGCGATGCCCCTTCTGGGGCTCGCGGGTCTGGCCGCGCTTGCCGCCGGCCTGATTGCGTTGGTCGCGGGTGGCGAGATCACGAGCACCTTGCCATTGGGGTTGCCCTGGCTCCCTTGGCGGGTACGCCTGGACGGGCTCGCCGGGTTGTTTCTCGCGCTGATCGGCATCCTGGTCTGTGCCGTTGGCCTCTACGGCCCCGCCTATGCCCGCGGGATCGAGCATGGTCGCGAATCACTCGCCGCACTTGGCGTTTTCACGGGGCTGTTCCTCGCCGGCATGCTGCTGGTGGTGCTGGCCGACGACGCGTTCCTGTTCATGGTCGCCTGGGAGCTGATGTCCCTGTCCTCCTATTTCCTGGTCGCTTTCCACCACGAGAACGCCGCCAACCGCCGCGCGGCATTCCTCTATCTGCTGATGGCCCATGTCGGTGGACTGGCCATCCTGCTCGGTTACGGGGTGCTGGCGTCATTCGGCGGGGGGTTTGCGTTCGACGCGATGCGCGCCGCCCAGATCCCTGCCGCCTGGTCGAATCTGGCCTTCGTGTTGGCATTCCTCGGCTTCGGTATGAAGGCCGGGCTGGTGCCGTTGCATGCCTGGCTGCCGGAGGCCCATCCGGTGGCGCCGTCGCACATCTCGGCACTGATGTCCGGTGCGATGCTGAAGGTGGCCGTGTACGGTTTCATTCGGGTGGTATTCGACCTGATCGGACAGTTTCACTGGCAGTGGGGCGTTGGGGTGCTCGCGATCGGCAGCCTGTCGGCACTCATGGGTGTGCTCTATGCCGTGATGCAGCGTGATCTCAAGCGCCTCCTGGCCTACTCCTCGGTGGAGAATCTCGGCATCGTCTTCATCGGATTGGGCCTCGCGCTGTTGTTTCTGAGCATGGGCCAACCCCTGCTGGGGGCCCTTGCGCTGGTCGCCGCGCTCTACCACAGCATCAACCACGCCCTGTTCAAGGGGCTGCTGTTTCTGGGCGCGGGCGCGATCCTGCACAGTACCCACGAACGGGATCTGGAGCAGATGGGTGGCCTGTTGCGACGCATGCCCTGGACCGGGCTGTTCTTTCTGATTGGCTGCATCTCCATCTCGGCGCTGCCGCCGTTCAACGGCTTCGTCTCCGAGTGGCTGACCTTCCAGGCGGCGCTGCAGGCATGGCGGCTCGATAGCGGCGTGCTACGAAGCCTGGTCCCGATCGCCGCCGCGGTGCTGGCGCTCACCGGCGCGCTGGTGGCGGCGGCCTTCGTCAAGGTCTATGGCATCGCCTTTCTGGGTCAGGCGCGCGGCCGGCATGTGCGCCGCGCCCGGCCGGTGCCCGTCGGCATGCGCGCGGGTCAGGGGCTGCTGGCGTTGATGTGCCTGCTGCTCGGCATCTTCCCGACCGCGGTCATCGAGCTCCTCGATGTGGTGCCGCAACAGATCCTGGGTGCCGGGCTGCCGCAGGCGACCGCCCAGGGGTGGCTGTGGCTGACTCCCATCTCGGCGAACGCCGCCAGCTACAGCGCGCCGCTGCTGGTCGTCCTGCTCGGGGTGGGGATCGCTGCCGTGGCTGGAGCCCTGGGCCGCGGAGCGGTGCGCCGGGTGCGGCGCTGTGACGCCTGGGATTGCGGCTTCGCACCGCCGACGGCACGGATGCAGTACAGCGCCACCGCCTTCGCCCAGCCGATCCGCCGGGTGTTCGGTCTGCTGTTCCACATCGAGGAGTCGGTCGATCGCCGCGAGGGTCGTGAACCGCGCTACCAGCTCCAGGTCCATGACCGGGCCTGGGAGCGGCTCTACGTCCCGATCGCACGGCTCGTCGAGTCCGCGGCCCGACGGGTGGTGCGACTGCAGTCGGGCAATATTCGCGTCTATCTCGGCTGGACGCTCGGCACGCTGCTGGTGTTGTTGTGGATCATTTCCTGACCGCCGGAGCCTGGGGTCTGGCCCTGCTGCAGGCGCTGCTCTACGCGGCGCTGGCGCCGCTGTTGGTCGGCTGGGTCCGCAAGCTCAAGGCGGTATTGCAGAACCGCCGCGGCGCACCCGTCATCCAGCCCTACCGCGATCTGCGCAAGCTCTTCGCGAAGGAGGCCCGGGTGGCGCACACCGCCTCACCGCTGTTTCAGGCCGCGCCCTACATCGTCTTCACCGCCACCTGGCTCGCCGCGGCGACGATCCCGCTGGTGGCGACGCATCTACCTACCGCGGCGATCGCCGACATCATTGTCCTGGTGGGCCTGCTGGCATTGGCGCGGTTCTTTCTCGCGCTGGCGGGCATGGACGTCGGTACCGCCTTCGGTGGCATGGGCGCCTCGCGGGAGATGCTGGTGTCGGCCCTGGCCGAACCGGCCATGCTGGTGGCCGTCTTTACCCTCGCCATGACCGCGCACAGCACCAATCTGGCGAGCGTCATCGACTATCACCTCTCCGGTGGCCTGCTGCTTCGGCCGTCGTTCCTGTTCGCGCTCGGGGGGCTGCTGCTGGTGGCGCTCGCCGAGACCGGCCGCATCCCGGTGGACAACCCGGCCACGCATCTCGAGCTCACGATGATCCACGAGGCCATGCTGCTGGAGTACTCCGGCCGGCACCTGGCGCTGATGGAGTGGGCGGCGCAGGTCAAGCTGGTGCTCTACGGCGCCCTGATTGCGAACATCTTCTTTCCCTGGGGAATCGCCCAGGACCCGACGCCCGCCGCACTGGGTGTCGGACTCGCGGCCATCGTCGTCAAGCTCCTGATCCTCGGTGCCGCGCTGGCGGTCAGCGAGACCGTGTTGGCAAAGATGCGCCTGTTCCGGGCGCCGGCCTTCCTGAATCTGGCGCTGCTGATGTCGCTGCTTGGTCTGCTCAGCCACGTCATCCTGGAGGTGGGCGCATGAGCTTTACCAGCCTCTCCCTGCTCCAGCAGTTCGTGCTGGTGTTGGCGGCGCTCGTGTTGTTCGCCTCGTTCGCGTTGCTCGCCCAGGCGCGCCTGGTCTCGGCGATTCATGTCTTTGCGTGGCAGGGCGCCTTGGTGGCCGCGGTCACGACCGTCGTTGCCCTGACCGACCACTCCTCCCATCTCTACTTTTCCGCGGCACTCACCCTGCTGCTCAAGGCGCTGCTGATTCCGTGGATGCTGCACCGCCTGACGCGGCGTCTGGAGCTTGATCGCTACGTGGCGTCGCTCGGTCGGCCCGCGCTGACCATGATGGCCGCGGTAACCCTGGTGATCTTCAGCTACTGGGTCGTGCTGCCGATGGTGCAACAGGAGCTGACCTTCACCCGCAATATCGTCGCCATCAGCCTGGCCGTGCTGCTGATTGGCCTGTTGACGATGGTGTTCCGTCAGCAGGCGGTGATCCAGGTGCTGGGTTTCATGTCGATGGAGAATGGTCTGTTTCTGGCCGCGGTCTCCGCCACGTCCGGGATGCCGATGGTCGTCGAGCTCGGCGTCGCCTTCGACGTCCTGGTGGCGATGGTCCTGTTCGGGGTGTTTTTCTTCCAGATCCGCGAGAGCATCGACTCCTTGGACGTGGACCGGCTCAATCGGCTCACCGAGACCGTGGCGGAGGAGGAGTGAACGCGCTGCTGGTCATGCTGCTCGCACCCGTTGCGGGCGCCCTCGCCCTGGCCTTGCTCCGTCCGTTGCGCTGGGCCGGCTGGTTGAATATTGGCGTCTCAGCGGTTTCCTTCGGCGCGGCGCTCCCGCTGTCCTGGTCGGTGGGCGCCGAGGGCGATGTGGCTGGACTCACGTTCCGCGTCGACGCCTTCAATGTCTATCTGGTCGTGCTGACAACCTTCATCGGCCTGACCACCTCGATTTTCTCCCGGCCCTATATGCGCCATGTCTGCGAGACTGGCAAGACCGGTGAGCGCGGTATGCGCATCTACCACGCCATGTACCAGGCGTTCATGTTCACGATGCTGCTGGCGCTCACCACCGACAATCTCGGGGTGCTGTGGGTTGCGGTGGAGGGCGCGACGCTCGCGACGGTGCTGCTGGTGTCGTTGTACCGCACGCCCGAGGCGGTCGAGGCAGCGTGGAAGTACTTCATCCTGTGCGGTGTCGGAATCGCACTGGCCCTGTTCGGTACCGTCCTGACCTACTTCGCGGCGCAGCAGGTCGTGGGCGACCGCGAAACGGGTCTGCTCTGGAGCGTCCTGTATCAACGCTCCGGGCAGCTCGATCCGGTGGTCATGCGGCTGGCCTTTGTCTTCCTGCTGGTGGGTTATGGCACCAAGGTTGGTCTGGTGCCGATGCACCAGTGGCTGCCCGATGCGCACTCCGAGGGCCCCACGCCCATGTCGGCGGTGCTCTCGGGCCTGCTGCTGAACGTCGCCCTCTATGCGGTGGTGCGGCTGAAGATGCTGGTGGACGGCTCGCTCGCGGCGACCAGCACACCGGGTCTGGCCGGTCATCTGCTGATGGGTTTTGGGCTGGTATCGTTTCTGGCGGCGGGTCTGTTCCTGCACCGCCAGCGCGACATCAAGCGCATGTTCAGCTACTCCTCCATCGAGCACATGGGCCTGATGACCTTCGGCTTCGGTCTCGGCGGGCCACTGGCCACCTTCGGCGCCCTGCTGCATATGCTCGTGCACTCGTTCACCAAGTCGGCGATCTTCGTCACCGTGGGCCATGCCGCCCATATCGCTGGCACCCAGTCCATCGACCACATCCGCGGGCTGATCCGCACCCAGCCCGCCGTGGGTTGGGCGCTGCTGGTCGGCGTCGCCGCCATCGCCGGCTTTCCGCCCTTCGGGCTGTTCACCAGCGAGTTCCTGCTCCTGTCCGCGACCATGCAGGCACAGCCCTGGTTCACGCTCGCCCTGTTGACCGGTTTGGCGGTGGCATTCGCCGGCCTGTTCCGGCACCTGCATCCGATGGTCTACGGTGCCGCGCCCCAAGGCCAGCAACCGGTGCGGGCGAACATGCTGCCGGTGTTGATTCACCTTGGTCTGGTGTTGTGGCTCGGCCTCTCGATACCCGCGTTTCTGGCCCGCTGGCTGGACGAGGCGACCGGGCTGATTACGGGGACACACCTGTTATGAGTGCCTTTGACTGGCTGTCCGAGTATCTCACTCGTCTGAAGGATGAGCAGGTGATCGTGCACGGCGGTGAGGCCCAGTCCCTGGCCCCCGCCCATAGGCTGGTGCTCGACGCCGAGGACTGGGGCGTGGCGGCGCGCGTGGCGGCGGGCCTTGGCTGTCGCTGGGCCGGTGTTTGGGGCGATCCGGGCGAGGCAGATGCAGTGGTACAGGCCTGCCTGGAGCACGCGGGCGGTTTCCTCGTGCTCGAAACCACGGTGCCCCTGAGCCACCCGATTCTGGCCTCGCATACGGCCTATTTTCCCGGTGCGAACCGCCTGGAGCGTCATCTGCAGGACCTGGTGGGCGTCGCATTGAGCGATTCGCCAGATCGTCGCCGCTGGACCCGCCACCAGGCCTGGCCCGACGGCGAGTTTCCGCTCCGCGTGGATTATCCCGCGGCAGGGCGCCCGCGCGGGCGCGCACGGGCCGACGCCGATTACCCCTTTGCCAGTATCCAGGGCAGTGGTGTCTGCGAGATCCCGGTCGGGCCCGTACATGCAGGCATCATCGAGCCCGGACACTTCCGTTTTCAGGCGGTGGGCGAGGAGGTGCTGCAACTCGAAGAGCGACTCGGCTACGTGCACAAGGGCATCGAGAAGATCGCCGTGGGACGCGACCCGACCGGGCTCGCCCGGCTGGCGGGGCGTGTCTCCGGAGACTCGACCGTGGCGCACGCCTGGGCCGCCTGCCAGGCGATGGAGCGTGCCGCCGCCTGCGATGTCCCGCCACGGGCGGCGAAGCTGCGTGCGTTGCTCTGCGAGCGCGAGCGCGTTGCCAACCATCTTGGCGACATCGGTGCCATCTGCAACGACGTGGGCTTCGCCTTTGCCCAGGTGCAGTGCGCCCGTCTGCGTGAGCTCTGGCAACGGCGCAGCGCGGCCCTGTTCGGCCATCGCCTGATGATGGACCTGATCGTCCCGGGCGGTGTCGCCCGCGACCTGTCGTCCGAAGGACCGGTGCTGCTGCGCGCCGACCATGCCGCCCTGCACCGGGCGATCGAGCCCCTGTTCGACGTGATCGACGACCACCCCTCACTGGAGGACCGCCTGCTCGGTACCGGGTACCTGAGCGCGGCGGATGCCCGTGCCCTGGGCTGCACCGGTTACGTGGGTAAGGCGAGCGGCCAGGGCTTCGACCTGCGGCGCGACCATCCTTACCCGCCCTATGACAGCCTGGCGGTGGAGGTGCCGGTGGACAGCGCCGGTGACGTGGCTGCCCGGGTGCGCGTGCGCATGGCCGAGGTCCGGATCAGTCTGGATCTGATGGATCAGTTGCTCGACGCCATGCCCGCGGGGGTATTTAGCGCACCGATGCCAACTCCCCAGCCCGACGCGGTCGGCCTGGGCCTGGTGGAGGGTTGGCGGGGCGAGGTGCTGAGCTTTGTGCGCTTCGGCGCGCGGGGCCGCATCGCCCGATTCTTCCCACGCGATCCGAGCTGGTTCTCCTGGCCGGCCCTGGAGCGCCTGATTGCGGGCAACATCGTTCCCGACTTCCCCGTCTGCAACAAATCGGTCAACGGCTCTTATTCGGGCCAGGATCTGTAGACACCATGTTCCGGATCTTGAAGCAATCCCTGGTTACCGGCATCGTCACCGAGCGGCCGCCCGCGTGCGACGACCCGGAGCTTGAACGCGTCGGCGTCGAGCTGCGGCGGCAGATCGGTGAACGGTTTGCGCGCAGTCTCGCCATCCGCCAGGTCGACGCCGGCTCCTGCAACGGTTGCGAGCTGGAGATCCATGCGATCAACAACGCCTACTACGATGTCGAACGGTTCGGCGTGCATTTCGTGGCATCGCCCCGCCACGCCGACGCGTTGTTGGTGACGGGGCCGGTCTCGCGGCACATGGAGACGGCGCTGCGCCGCACCTGGCTCGCCACACCCTCGCCGAAGCTCGTCATCGCGGCGGGCACCTGTGCCTGCACCGGGGGGGAGTTTGGCGTCTCCTACGCCAGTCGCGGGGCCGTGGAGAACGTGATCCCGGTCGATGTGAGCATCCCCGGTTGCCCACCGGCGCCCCTGGACCTGCTGCGGGGTCTGCTTGCGGCCATCTCGGGGGGCGGCCGATGCAAGGCCGGGGCCCCGCCGCGCGCGCGCCGGTAGCCGAAGCCGGCGGTGCTTGGCCGAGCGCGCGGCGGCCCCGGATCCCCCGATCCCCTGGTCGGCATCGGACGAGCGAGTCGTCCTCCGCGCGGCAACCCGGGCGGCTGTGTCGCGAGACGGCTCACCCTTGCCGACTCTCCCCGATCTGATCGCAATACTGCTGCAGATGCTCCGGCACCCCGGGCGGACAGGTGCCGCACTCCCGATTGCCTGGCACCGCAAAGTCGATGAACTTCGGATAGGCCAGGTTCAGGTTGTCCATGAGCTCGACGAACTCGGACAGCGGGCGTTGGCCGCCAAGTCGGGGGTTGCGCGTCTTCTCCTGGGCGACGCTCGACACCCAGCGACCCTCGTAGTCATGGCCGGGGTAGACGAGCGTCTCGTCGGGCAAGGTGAACAGCTTGCCCGTGACGCTGTGATACAGCGCGGTTGCATCACCGCTCTGGAAATCGGTACGACCACAGGCATCGATGAGCAGCGCATCGCCCGTCAGGACGCGTTCGCCGATGCGATAGGCGTGGTGGCCGTCCGTGTGTCCGGGCGTGAAAAGCGGGTCGATCTGAACCGAGCCGAAGCTCAGCGGTGTCCCCTCCTGCAGCGGCACATCGGTACAGGGCAGAGCATCGATGGCCGGATGGGCGATTCGGCTGCCGGCCTCGTCCTTGAGCTTGCGCGCCGCGGTGATGTGGTCGGCATGAACATGGGTATCGAGGCTGTAGACCAGCCGCAATCCGAGTTGGGAGATTACCTCGAGATCGCGCTGCCAGGTCGGCAGGACCGGGTCGACCAGCACCGCCTTGCCAGTCTCCTCGCAGCCGATCAGATAGGTGTAGGTACTCGAAATCGGCTCGAACAATTGCTTGAATAACATTTTGGTTCTCCTTGTGCGCCGGAATGGTTCCTTTCGATCTGCCCCCTGCCATGCCGGGGGACAGGGGGTTCGGACCCAATGGGTCGAGAATGGTGGTCAAACCTCGATCGTCAACTCCCCGCGGGGCCGCGCGCTTGAATCCCCTCCCGCGGGCGACGCACCCGCTCTGCTCATTTCAGCGGCCCTGTCGGCCTCTGGCGTGGGTGCTGTCGCGCCGATGAGCGGCCCGCGCGGGAGAGCGGTCTGGGCAATGATGCCGGACCGGCGTTGGATCCGGCCGAGCCGGAAGAGACAAGAGTTGGCGTTGCGTGGATGTCGCAACCTGGCTGCCGCCTCGCCGGGCCCCGACCGCGTGTCCTCGTGCCTGGTCTTGCCGGCAACCCCGCGGCGGGGGCAGACCGGCGCCGATTCACGCAAAGGAGGCGGACCCCGGTTGCTGGAGACATTGCCCCGCATTGGCCGAAGACGTCTTCAGAGCCGACGTCGGGCGCTGAAAACCGGGTCTGGAGCCGGGCCGACGGGTTCATGCACCGCCCATTCCACGAGCCTTCGCATGCGACGCACGTGTGACTGAGCAGAGGTCTTCGGGTCTGGCCCGGAAGCGGGCGCGAACGCCGCCGAGCGACAATCATGGGGCCCGTTTCCTCCGAATAGCCGGATGATTTCGGTGACATCGGCACCTCCGCGTCCGTTCCGGATCATCGGCAACGAACGTCTCGGGGAAGCCCGACAAGTCCGCGGTCTTTCCTAATTCCCTATAAACCCTGTCCTTGAATCATGAACCCCCTGTCCTAGGCTTTCGGACACGGCGATGCGTAGGATTCCAGGGCTCGCCTCCGGCGTTTTTTGCCACGGAAGTGACTGAAAATAAGCCCAATTGGAGACCGCGTTTTCGGCCCGCGAGCGGATCAACTGTCCGGAGCACATTTGAGGTGATTAGCGCTATTCCCCGGCTGGATTGCCTCCCACCGTCCATGGCACTGGGTCCCGGCTTCCTGCCGGGACGACGGCCACGAACGTGACCGCCGTGCCGGTTATTCCGGCTCGGATACCGGAATCCAGGGCCAGAGATGGGTGCTTCTCACCCCCGGCTGCGTTTCGACGCTAATTGCCACATTTGATCAGCGTTTCCCCGGAGAGGGCTGGCGTCAGTAATCCGGTGCCGGATTCAGCAATGCAGCCGACGCGTCCTTTTGGCAACGTAACCGAACCGAGCAGCAAACCATGGGGCGCACTGAGACCCAGCGGTCTGGGGGTCCTGTCACTCACCGAGGCTGATGAGGATAACGACAATGCGCAGCTCGACGATTCTGATGTATTTGGCGTTGGTTCCATCGTTCGCCGGCCCCGTGAATGCAGAGGGGGGCGAATTCGAGAATCCGCCAGAGGAAGTCAGCGAAAATGGCGCCCTCAATACGGAGCTCGTTGCGAAGAAAAAGCAGATGACCGTCGCCGGACGTGAGGTCCTCACGCGCGTTTATAATGAGTTGTACATCCCGCCGACGCTACGGGTTTTGCCCGGTGACACGCTCAATCTTCGACTTGTTAATGAGTTGATCGATCCGGTCACCGAAATGACCAATATCCATACGCACGGCTGGAATGTCTCGCCCCAGCCCGGGCAGGACGACATCTTCATGCAGGTCGCGCCCGGCGAATACTTTGACTACAGCATCTTCGTTCCCCAGGATCACCCGCAGGGACTCTATTGGTACCACCCGCATGCGCACAAACCCCAGGTTGACCCCAACGCGCCCACAGAGGGAAATACAGAGTTTCAGATCTTCAGCGGGATGTCCGGTGGGCTCGTTGTCGATGGGATCCTCGACCCCTTCCCACAGCTTGGCGGCATCCAGGAGCGCTTCCTCCTGCTCAAGGACATTCAGATCACCGACAATGGCGAGATCCCCAATCCGATCGACAGTAATGCCGGAACGACCCGTATGGTGAACGGTGAGGTCAATCCGCTGATGTCGATTCGGCCGAACGAGCTCCAGTTCTGGCGTGTTGGGAATATCGGAACCGACATCTATTACAAGCTCAAGCTGGACGGACATTCCCTGTTCCAGCTGGCAAGAGACGGAAATCGGCAAAAGCGTCTTTGGGTGCGAGACGAGATCCTGCTCCCTCCCAGCGCCCGAGTCGAGTTCCTCGTCAGGGGCGGCAGGCCGGGGGTCTACGCGCTGCGCACGCTGGCGATGACGACCGGACCCGCGGGCGACCAGTACCCGGAGGCAACACTTGCCACGCTCCGCGTGTCCGGGCCGAGGGCGGCGTGGGTTCCGCTCCCGCGTGAGGCCCAATTCCCGCCGGTGGAAGACTATCGGGAGGCCCTGCCGGTGGCGCCGGACAAGCGCCGGGATTTCGTGTTTTCAGAGAGCGAAGATGGAAACACCTTCTTCGTGAATGGGAAAGAGTTCAATATCAATCGCGTCGACTTTACCGTTCCCGTCGGGCACATCGAAGAGTGGACCATCAAAAATGTCTCGACGGAATGGCACGTATTTCATATTCACCAGACAGACTTCCAGGTGATCGAGGTGAACGGCGAGCCGCAGCCGTTCGTCGGGCACCAGGACACCGTCAACATCCCATATCAGGTCGACGGGGTTCCTGGAGAAGTCAAAGTCCTCATTGACTTCAGAGATCCGATCATTGTTGGAAAGTTTGTCGCCCACTGTCACATTGGCGCGCACGAAGATAACGGAATGATGGCCGTGGTCGAAGTGGTGGAGGAGTGACGGGATGCCGAGAGAAATACTGCGCTACGGCGTTTCCCGGGCGACGGAAGGGCCGGAGTGCTCGGTCATCCATGTGAGTGGACATGGAGTGAATCTGGACCCGCCTCTGCGATTCGCGCGCTGGCCTGGCGCCAGGAAGGTGCTTGGCCGGGATGTCTTGACAATGCGCGGCGCTTCAGTTGCTTCCACCGGCTGGAGATGAGCTGGTCGGCGGGCCGAAATCCTCGCTCTATGAGCGGCGCGATCCGCGCGTAGGGTGCAATCGGGGGATCGCTCGCTCGAGAGGGGGGACTGGCCGCGATAGGGGTTGTCATTGGCCCAAGAACCCGCCCCAGACGGGGCGGGAAACAGGCATTATCGAATTACAGGCTCTTCTTGCAGAAGTACCAGTCGGTGCACTCGTAGCCCTCGTTGATCCGGGCCGCGGCGGCCTCCGCGGTCGCCGGCGGCGGCACGATCACCTTATCGCCCGGCTGCCAGTTCTCCGGCGTGGCGACCTTGTGCTCATCGGAGGTCTGCATGGCCTTGACCAGGCGGACAAACTCGTCAATCGAGCGCCCGTTGCTCATCGGGTAGTACACCATTGCCCGCAGGACGCCCTCGGGGTCGATGATAAAGGTCGCCCGCACCGCGGAGGTATCGCTGGCCCCAGGCTGGATCATGCCGTAGGCCTTGGCCACCTGCATCGACAGGTCTGCGATGATCGGGAAGCTGATGTCGACGCCGAATTTCTCCTTGATGTTGCGCTCCCAGGCGATGTGCGAGTAGTGACTGTCGATGGACAGGCCGAGCAGCTCGCAATTGATCGCCTGGAAGTCGGCGTGGCGCTTGGCGAAGGCAATGAACTCCGTGGTACACACCGGCGTGAAGTCGGCCGGGTGCGAGAACAGCACCAGCCACTTGCCGCGGTAGTCTTCCAACGTCTTCCGGCCATGGGTGGTCGGGGCGTCGAAGGCCGGGGCCGGCTCGTTCAAACGGGGCATTGCAGGGACGTTCGTTGTGTCAGTGCTCATCGGGATCTCTCCGGTTCGTTTGCGTCAGGTTTCGTTGACCGCCCTCCTTGACGGACTTGTAAATTAGCGAAGAATAATATAATAATACAATAGTTTGATCGGATCGAAATGATCGGTTATGGCGATTGAGATATGTCATCTGATCGATTCTCGCGATCTTGTCCGGAGTGGTGCTCGGCCGCGCTCCTACGTGCCGCGGCCGGGTCCTCGGCTACACTTTTTTCCCGTGTTCAGGAGTTGCCCCATGTCGAAGTCGAAGGCCGATGAGTGGTACTGCCAGCGCTGTGACGCCGTGCGTCCGGTGCGCTGGCGTTTCTGCTGGCCCGATGTCGCCCACCTGGTGATCGTGTTTGTGCTCGCAATCACCGTGCACAGGCTGTTTTTCCTCTGGCTGTTGATCGCGCTCCCCGCTACCCTGGCGCTCGGCCGTCGGCACTACTGCGCCACCTGCGGCGACAGGCAGGTCGTTCGGATCCGGCCCAGATCCGATCTGACAGCGTCGGGTCCGGTGCAATGGAAACAGCAGCATTAGGGGGCCGCGGATCTCGAGCGCGTTCGGTTCGCGAGCCGATCCGGGGTCAGGAATACACTTGACCCACGTCTCCCGGCGGGGCGGCCTGTTCGAGGCATCCCGCCGAATCCCGGAGAGGCGATGTCTGCATGTATTGAGGAACGACAATGCGCAAGCTCATGATCCTGGCTGCCGTGCTCTCTTTCGGTGGGGCGGCGCGGGCCGACTACCAACCGGCGGTCGAGCAGGTGGTCGACAACGTTTACGCGATCGTCGGACCCCTAGGGCAACGTGATGCGGACAACGACGGCCTCAACGCCAACTTCGGCTTCGTCGTCACCGACGAGGGCGTGATCCTCATCGACTCCGGTGCCAGCCGGCTGGGTGCGCAAAAGCTCGCGGCGGCGATTCGGGCGGTTACGGACAAGCCCGTGCGCTGGGTGATCAACACCGGCAGCCAGGACCACCGGTGGCTGGGCAACGAGACCTTCGCGGCCCAGGGCGCCGAGGTGATCGCCCTGGCCCGCACCGCCGCCACCCAGTCCCGTCTGGGGCCCCAGCAGGTGGACGGCCTCGAGCGCTTCCTTGGGGAGCGGTTGCAGGGCACCCGACCCCTGCCCGCGAGCAAGACCCTGGACGGGGATGCGGTGACCCTGGAGCTCGGCGGCGAGACGCTGGAGCTGGCCTATACCGATGCGCATTTTCCGGGCGACGCCTGGGTCTGGCTGCCCAAGCACCGGGTGCTTTTCAGCGGCGACCTGGTCTTCGTGGACCGCCTTTTGGGGGTCATGCCCGAGTCGAGCGTGCGCAGTGCGCAGAAGGCCTTTCACGCCCTGGAGGGGCTTCAGCCCGAGTACATCGTCCCCGGCCACGGCCGCGTCTGCGACCTGGCCCAGGCCAAGCGCGAGACCGGCGACTACTACGACTTCCTTGTCGAGACCATTGGCGCGGCCGCGACCGAGATGGAGCCGATGGACGCGACGCTCGATCTCTATTCTGATCTGCCGCCATTCAATCGGCTCGAGAATTACGACAGCCTGCACCGGGCCAACATGAATCGAACCTTTCTGGAGCTCGAGGCGGCGCCCTGACCCCGCGACCGCACCCGCAAACGATCGGTGGTTCAGGGTTGACGTGCTGGAGCCAGCCTGCCGCGGCGGCCAATCGACGTGATGCAATGGGGTTCGAATGGGCGCCCTCGGACACGGGCCCGGAACCGGCGACCGAGGCGGTCAAGTCCCGCAAAACGTCTGCTGGACCACCTCGTGGGGCTCGGGCGGCAGTCGGTAGTCCGCCGACCCGGGCTCCTCGCTCCAGGGATCGCTGAGCACCTGCAGCAGGGCATCGAGCGGCCCGAGGTCGTTCGCGACCGCGGCATCGAGGGCCTCCTCGACCCGATGGTTCCTTGGGATGACCGCCGGATTCGCGCGGCGCATCGCGCTCGCCCTGGCCTGGGGACTGGCCTTATCGCGTGCCAGCCGCGCCTGCCAAAGCGGGAACCAGGCGTCAAAGCGGGCGCTGCCGGTCAACTGTCCCCGGACCGGGGTTTCGACCCCCTGCGCGGCGTCGCACAGTGCACGGAAGCCATTGGTGAAGTCGGCCCCGATCTCGGCCATTGCCTGCAGGAACCCATCAATCAGCTCGGCGTCGTCCGGGTGCGCTGTCAGCAGCCCCAGCTTGGCGCGGAAGCACGCGAGCCACGCCTGATCGAAGAGTCCGGCGAACCCATCAATGGCGCCCTGCGCCTCCGCGACTGCCTTATCCGGGTCCTCGTCGAGCAGCGGCAACAAGGCCTGGGCCAGGCGGGAGAGATTCCACTGCGCAATCCGCGGCTGATTGCCGTAGGCGTAGCGCCCGGCGTGGTCGATGGAGCTGTACACCCGGCCCGGGTGAAAGTCGTCCATGAAGGCGCAGGGGCCGTAGTCGATGGTCTCCCCGGCAATCGACATGTTGTCGGTGTTCATCACACCATGGATGAAGCCGACGCCGAGCCAACGGGCGACAAGCCCTGCCTGCCGGGCGATGACGGCGCGCAGCAGATCGCCGTAGGGCCTCGCCGATTCCTTCACTTGCGGATAGTGACGCGCAATGACGTAGTCGGCGAGGGACCTCAGCGCATCCGTATCGCCGCGCGCGTCGAAGTATTCGAACGTGCCCACCCGCACATGACCACGCGCGACCCGTGTCAGCACCGCCCCGGGCCGCGCGGTCTCACGATAGACCGGCTCGCCGGTCGCAACCGCCGCGAGCGAGCGGGTCGTCGGGATACCGAGCGCGTACATCGCCTCGCTCAGGATGTACTCGCGCAGCACCGGCCCGAGCCAGGCCCGACCATCGCCCCCGCGCGAGAACGGCGTGCGGCCCGAGCCCTTGAGCTGAATGTCGAAGCGCTCGCCGGTCGGATCCAGGATCTCCCCAAGCAGGATCGCCCGGCCGTCGCCGAGCTGGGGCACGAAGCCGCCGAACTGGTGGCCGGCGTACGCCATCGCCAGGGGCTCGGCGCCGTCCGGCACCCGATTGCCCGCGAGCAGCGCCACGCCCTCGGGAGAGCGCAACGCCTCGGGGTCGAGCCCCAGCTGCAGCGCCAGCGCCTCGTTGAGCTTGACCAGGTGCCCCCGGGCGACGGGTATCGGCGCCAGCCGGGCAAAGAAACGCTCTGGCAAGCGCGCGTAGCTGTTATCGAAGGCAAAGGTCATCTCGGTCTCCCGATCGCTGGGACAGAAAAATCTGGGGGCGACCGACGCGCATGGAAAGGGGGGCGGGGATGCGCCGGCCCACCGGGGCCGGGCACCGCGCCTGGCCGCGCGAGGTCAGGGGAGGACACGCCAACCGGGTCTGTAACCAAACGGCGATCACAGCGACTAAGCTGTTGACTATGCGGGATCGGGTGCGCAGAGGAGCGAGGCCCTGTCTTGACAGGATCTGGCGTGGCGCGGCGCCCGGAGTGCATGTGGATGCTGACCTCGCAAGGCATGAGCCATCCGGTGCTGGAAGGCAGGGAATCCCGCGTCCGCCGACATGCGCCATTTTCATTTTCCCGAGTGACTGAACACGCAGCGAATCGGACACCGCGTTTGCGGTTCGCGAGCTGACTCAATGCCAGGAAGACAGTTCACCAGCGTCTCCCAAGGCACGACCGCAAAGGATCCCCCGCCATGCATGACATGCTGCCCCTGTTGCGGGCCACGGCCTTTCCGCCCCTGCGCCGCCGGGTCTTGGTGACCCTGCAGGTCAACCTCGGCTACCGCTGCAATCAGAGCTGCGTGCATTGCCACGTGAACGCGGGCCCG
>JAXGTD010000060.1:0-22700 GCA_040775095.1 Chromatiaceae bacterium
GACGGGGACGAGCGCCAGGCGAAGATCCGGGCCGCCCGTGAGCGCGCGGCGGCAAAGAAGGCCGAGATGGCCGGCGCGGGTGGCGACGGGAACGAGCGCCAGGAGAAGATCCGGGCGGCCCGTGAGCGCGCGGCCGCGAAACAGGCCGAGATGGCCGCCGCGGGCGGAGACGGGGACGAGCGCCAGGCGAAGATCCGGGCCGCCCGTGAGCGCGCGGCGGCAAAGAGGGCCGAAAGGGCCGGCGCGCCGCCCGCCGAGGCACCGGTGACGCCGGAAAAGGCCAGCGAGGAGCGCGCGTAATGGCACCCTGGCGGCAGCACGGTCCGGGGCTCCGATACCGCCGCGGACAGCGCCGCGCCTGAACCCGGACTGACCCCGAGGTCGCGTCCCACACCCACGACCCGACACCCAAGACACCGAACCGAACCCATGCCAGCTGCCTTCATCTCATCGCCGCACAGCGCCCGCATCAATCGGGTCGACTGGGTCATGCTCCAGGTCTGCCTGGCACTGATCCCCGGAACAGTCGCCCTGGTCTGGTTCTTTGGCTGGGGCGTCCTGATCAACATGGCGCTGGCGAGCGTTTTCGCCGTCGCCGCGGAATCCCTGGTGATGAAACTGCGGGGTCGCCCGGCGCTGCCGGCGATTCGCGACTACAGCGCCCTGGTCACGGCGCTCCTGTTTGCGCTGACGATACCCCCGACGCTGCCCTGGTGGCTGACGCTGCTGGGGATGTTGTTTGCAATCGTCATCGTCAAGCAGCTCTATGGCGGGCTCGGCTACAACCCGTTCAACCCGGCCATGGCGGGCTACGTCTTCGTGCTGATCTCCTACCCGGTCGCGGCGACGAGTTGGTTGCCACCGAATATCCCCGACGTGCTCGCCGCCCACGACCTGACCGCGCTCTCGTTCCTCGATTCGGCGCGCCTGATCTTCACCGGGGCGTTGCCGCATGGCCTGGACTGGGACGCGGTCTCCGCGGCGACGCCACTGGACGAGATGCGTACGCAGCTCGACCAGAACCTGCTGATCGAGCAGATCCGGCAGAGTCCGATGTGGGGCGACTTCGGCGGGCGTGGATGGGAATGGGTGGCCAATTGGTTCCTGCTCGGCGGGCTGTTCCTGGTCTGGCGCCGCGTGATCACCTGGCACATCCCGTTCGCATTCCTCGCCGGGCTGCTCTTGACCGCTGGCGCATTCTGGCTCCTGGACCCGCAGACCCACCCGTTTCCGGCCTTCCACCTGTTCTCCGGCGGGGCGATTCTGGGTGCCTTCTTCATCGCGACCGACCCGGTTACCGCCTGCACCACGAAACGGGGCCAACTGGTCTTTGGCGCGGCGATCGGCGTGCTGGTGTTCACCATTCGAACCTGGGGCGGATATCCCGATGCGGTGGCCTTCGCCGTGTTGCTGATGAATATCGCAGCGCCGATGATCGACCACTACACCCAGCCGCGCGTTTTTGGTCACCGAAGCAGGACCTGACATGCAAAAAGCCCCCATCCTCATCGCTGCCGTCATCCTCAGCAGCTTCTCGGTCGCGGGTGTCGGCCTGGTGGCGGTGACACACAATCTCACCGATGCGCGCATTGCCGAGAATCAACGCGAGGCCATGCTCAACAAGCTCAAGGCCATCGTGCCGGCAGGACGGGTCAAGAACGATCCGCTCGAGGACAAGATCCAGGTCAGCGAAGAGGGCCTGCTCGGCGCGCCCGTGACCGAGGTGTTTCGCGTCCGCGACGAAAACGGGCCCGTGGCCGTGATCCTGCAGCCGGTGGTGCCGGACGGCTACGCCGGTCCGATCCGGCTGCTGGTGTCGGTGCTCCGGGACGGCACCCTCGGTGGCGTGCGCGTGCTCGAGCATCACGAGACGCCCGGCCTGGGGGACAAGATCGATGAGCGCAAGGATGACTGGATCGTCGAGCAGTTCAACGCAAAATCCATCGGTAATCCGCCGCTCGAGAAGTGGCAGGTGAAGCGCGATGGTGGCGACTTCGATCAGTTCACCGGCGCAACCATCACGCCGCGCTCCGTGGTCAAGGCGGTGCGCAATACGTTGTTGTTTGTCGAACAGCAGGGTGATGCCCTCTATGCGGCACCACCGGCCAGCGGCACGGACCAGGCCCCGGCCAGCGGTGCGTCCGGCACCGACCAGGCCGCCGCGGGCGCCGGCCACGACAGGAGGGTCATCTGATGGCCGAGAAGGGCTATGGGACGATCGTCACGGATGGGCTCTGGAGCAACAATCAGGCCCTGGTGGCGTTGCTTGGGCTCTGCCCGATGCTGGCGACCACGACCACCGCGACCAACGGTCTGGGCATGGGGCTGGCCACGACCTCGGTGCTGGTGATGTCCAACGCCACCATCTCGCTGATCCGCAACCTGGTTCGGCCCGAGGTGCGGCTGCCGGTGTTCGTGTTGGTCATCGCATCGTTCGTCACCGCGGTCGAGCTCTCGATGCAGGCCTGGTTCTACGAGCTCTATCTGGTGCTCGGCCTGTTCATCCCGTTGATCGTGACCAATTGCGCCATCATCGGTCGTGCCGAGGCGTTTGCATCGAAGACGCGCGTGGATCGGGCCATCGTCGATGGCCTGGCCATGGGCATCGGATTCACGCTCGTGCTGACGGTGCTCGGCGGTCTGCGCGAATTCCTCGGACAAGGGACGCTCTTCTACCAGTCGCACCTGCTGTTCGGCGAGGCGGCGCGCGGCTTTGGCTTGAATCTGGGTGAGGACTACAAGGGCGCGCTGCTGGCGATGCTGCCCCCCGGCGCCTTCATCGGACTGGGCATGCTGCTGGCGCTGAAGAACATTATCGACAAACGGGTCGCGATGGGCCGCGCCGCGCGCGTGAAGGCGCAATCCGTTGCCGCGACTGGGACACAGCCAGCGGCAGGTTGATCCGCCCGCGCGAGGACCTCGCCGCGTCCCGCGCGGTTGAGCAGCGCGGTCAGCTGAAGTTGATGCGGGCCTCGAGGTTTGCCGCCGAGTCGGAGTTGGCCAGGCATTCCTCCAGCGTGATCCGCCTGGAGCGATACAGCGCGAGCAGTGCGTTGTCGAAGGTCGTCATGCCGCCCTCGTCGCTGCCGGCCATCGCCTCGCTGATCTCGTCGATGTGTCCCTCACGGATCAGATCGGCGATGTGCGGCGTGTTCACCAGGATCTCGATCGCCGCGGTGCGCTTGCCGTCGACCCCGCGCACCAGGCGCTGGGAGATGATCGCGCGCAGATTGATCGACAGGTCCATAAACAGGTTCTTGTGCATCTGGTGCGGGAACAGGTTCACGATCCGTTCCAGGGCCTGGTGCGCATTGTTGGCGTGCAGCGTCGAGATGGCCAGATGACCGGTCCCCGAGAGCTCGACGGCGACTTCCATCGTCTCGCGGGTACGGATCTCACCGATCAGGATCACGTCGGGCGCTTCACGGAAGGAGCTCTTGAGCGCCGCCGCGTAGGAGGGCGTGTCGCTGCCCACCTCTCGCTGGTTGATGATGCAGCCCTTGTGGGGATGCACGAACTCCACCGGGTCCTCGATGGTCAGGATGTGTCCGGTGGAGGTGTCGTTGCGGTGGTCGATCATCGCGGCCAGCGTCGTGGACTTGCCTGACCCCGTTGCCCCGACCATCAGCACGATGCCGCGCTTGTGCGAGACCAGGTCTTTGAGCACCTCCGGCAGGCCAAGCTCCTCGATCGTCGGGATGGTGCTGCTCAGGTAGCGAATCACCATCGCGACGCAGCCGCGTTGGTGGAAGGCGTTGATACGAAAGCGGCCACGGTGACCGAGGCCGATGCCCAGATCGATCTCGCGTCGCTGCTCGAGCTCCGCGACCTGCTCTGGTGTCAGCAACGACTGCACCGCGGCCGCGCACATGCCGGCGTCGTAGATGGTCTCGCCGATGGGGCGGATCCTGCCGTCGATCTTGATCCGCACCGGTGAGCCCTCGGTGACGAACAGGTCGGACGCCTTCTGGCGAATCATCATGTCGAGGAAGGGGGTGAAGTCCATCGCGGGTGCTGGGAGTCGGTCAGGTGATGGAATGGACGCGGCCGGGCCGGGCGGCGGACATCACTCGCGCCGGTCGTTGCCGTGCAGCTCCACGGTGTCGTCGCTGAGATCGAACAGCTGCCCGGTCGCGCTGCGCTCGAGGCCACTCTGGCCGAAGTCGATCTCCTGCCCCTGCGGTTGGGGTGCATCGCGCTCGAGGATGGACAGCCCGTCGACGTCGCCAAGCGCCTCGCGCTCGTTCGCGTCCTTGCCCTCGAGCTTGATCTTCAAGCGAAGCTCGTTCATCGAGTCGGCACTGCGCAGGGCGTCTTCATAGGTGATCTTGCCGGACTCGTACAGATCGAACAGTGCCATATCGAAGGTCTGCATGCCGGACTCCTTGGACTTCTGCATGATCTCCTTGATCTGGTGGACCTTGCCTTTGAAGATCAGGTCCTGGATCAATGGCGAGTTGATCATGATCTCGACGGCGGCGATGCGCCCGCCGCCGATGCGCGGCAGCAGCCGTTGCGAGATCACGGCCCGGAGGTTCAACGACAGGTCCATCAGCAACTGCGCGCGGCGTTCCTCGGAGAACAGATTGATGATGCGATCCAGGGCCTGATTGGCGCTGTTGGCGTGCAGCGTCGATAGACAGAGGTGGCCGGTCTCCGAGAAGTTGATCGCGTGCTCCATGGTCTCGCGTTGCCGGATCTCACCGATCAGGATCACGTTGGGGGCCTGGCGCAGCGTGTTCACCAGGGCCGCGTCCCACGAGGCCGTATCGACGCCTACCTCGCGCTGGGTGATCAGGCAGTTGCGATGCTGGTGGACGAACTCAACCGGGTCCTCGATGGTGATGATGTGGCCGCGGGTACTGGCATTGCGGTGGCCGATCATCGCGGCCAGCGTCGTGGATTTGCCCGAGCCGGTGCCGCCGACGACGAGGATCAACCCGCGCTTGGTCAGCACGAGCTCCTTCAGCACCGGGGGGAGATTCAGGTCGGCGAGCTCGGGGATCTCGGTCGGGATGATGCGCAGCACGACGCCGGAGCGACCCTGTTGCACGAAGGCGTTGACGCGGAATCGGCCAATGCCCGCGGGCGCGATCGCGAAATTGCATTCCTTGGTGGCGTCGAACTCCCTGACCTGATGGTCGTTCATGATCGAACGCACCAGCATGCTGGTCTGTTCTGGTTTCAACGGATGATCGGTCAGTGGGGAGAGCTGGCCATCGACCTTGCACGCCGGCGGAAACCCCGCCGAGATGAACAGGTCCGAACCCTTGCGCGCGAGCATCATGCGCAGGCAATCGAGCATGAATTTGGCGGCTTGCTGGCGGTCCATAGTGCACCCTCTCGTTGTCTGTAGGCCAAATCCGGGCGCGTCTACAGAGCGCGCAGACCGTGCGGGCATTGGGGTTAACAATAGCGCCGACCGGGGGCCCCGTCAGCCTCAATCCGTCCCGCGGGCCCTGCCGTCGGTCGGAACTGTGACGGACTGCCGTTGCGAGGTCGGGAAGATCGTCTCGAACCACGGCAGGCAAGGCGCTCGCGCGGCGGGGCAGGCTCGCCGACATCGCATGCCGGTCCGTTCGATCCCGGGTGAGAATCGGCAAGCGGGCGCATCGGGGCGGGTGCATCGGACCTCGGGGCGCGCCTTGCCGCGCCCGGCGGATGGACGCGGGCGCTGGCGCCCGCGCGGGTACCGCCCCTGTGGCCCTTCGTCCCCGACCACATCCCTGCGCGACGACGGTCTCCTGGACTCGGGCGCGTTCAGGGAACGGCCGGTGCCAGCGCGCTGTGTCTGCGTGAATACCAAAAATAGACGATCAGGCCGAGGGCGAGCCAGACACCGAAGCGCACCCAGGTGAGGGCCGGCAATTGCGCCATCAGGTACAGGCAGGATAGGGCGCCGAGCAGCGGGACCAGCGGTGAGAACGGGGTGCGGAATGGCCGCGGCATGTCCGGTGCGGTGTGGCGCAGGACCAGCACGCCGACGCAGACCAGGAAGAATGCGGCCAACGTGCCGATGTTGACCAGTTCCGCGACGTCGCCGATTGGCGTCAGCCCGGCCACGCTCGCCATCACCAGCCCGCTGATCAGGATCAGCCGGACCGGCGTCGCGCTGCGTGGGTGCAGGCGCGCAAGGCGTTCCGGAAGCAGGCCGTCGCGGGACATCGCCAACACCACGCGGGTCAGCCCGTAGTAGAGCACCAGCATGACCGTGGTCAGCCCCGCGATGGCGCCTGCGGCGATCACCCCCGCCGCCCAGGGATAGCCGAGGCGCAGCATCACATCTGCCACGGGCGATGCCTCCTCGAGGCTGGGATAGGGTGCCACCGCGGTGAGCAGGCCCGACACCAGGATATAGATCAGGGTGCAGACCGCGAGCGAGGCGATGATGCCGATGGGCAGATCGCGCTGGGGATGACGGGCCTCCTCGGCGGCGGTGGAGACCGCGTCGAAGCCGATATAGGCGAAGAAGATCAACGCGGCGCCATGCATGACCCCGGACCAGCCGAACGGCAGAAAGGGGCTCCAGTTGGCCGGATCGACGTGGGTGGAGGCGACCGCGACGAACACCGCGATGGCGACCAGCTTGATCAGGACCATGAGTGAATTCACGCGCACGCTCTCGCGCACGCCGATGCTCAGGAGAGCGGCGATGGCCAGCACGATAGTCGCGGCGGGGAGATTGATCAGCCCGCCGTCCAGTGGTCCGGCCGTCAGCATCGGGGGCAGGGCCAATCCGGCGGCCGCGAGGGCGTTGTCCATGTAGCCCGACCAGCCGATGGCCACCGCGGAGGTGGCCACGCTGTACTCCAGGATCAGGTCCCAGCCGATGATCCAGGCGACGATCTCTCCCAGGCCCGCGTAGCTGTAGCCGTAGGCGCTGCCGCAGCCGCCGATGGCGGCGGCCAACTCCGCGTAGGCGAGGGCGCTGAAGGCGCACGCGCTGCCCGCCACCAGGTAGGACAGGACGATCCCCGGCCCGGCCTGGGTGGCGGCGGCGACACCCGTGAGCACGAAGATCCCGGCGCCGATGATGGCGCCGATCCCGAGCAGGGTCAGGTCCAGGGGGCCGAGGACCCGCCTCAGACCGAACCCATCGGGCGCGCCGGTCGCGGTGATCGCCTTGATTCGAAACAGCTCCGACAGGCTCATAGGATCTCCGTTCGTGATGTGTCGTCGCGACAGGGGCCTGGTCGCGGGGTGGGCAGACGCCGATGGTCTGCGGACGCTGCATCAAGGCCTGCGTTCGAGCTCGTCCGCCTCTTTCTTCGGCACCACCAGGTCCCGCCTGCTGATCCCCAGCATGACCGCCGATGCCGTGGCGACGTAGATGGACGAGTAGGTGCCCGCTATGATGCCGACGGTCAGCGCCAACGCAAAGCCATGGATCATGGGGCCCCCGAAAAGGTACAACGCGACGACGACCACCAGGGTTGTGCCGGAGGTGATGATCGTGCGCGACATCGTCTCGTTGATCGAGGTGTTGACGATCTCCAGCACGCCGCCGGCGCGAACCTTGCGGAAGGTCTCGCGAATACGATCGAAGATCACGATGGTGTCGTTCAGCGAATAGCCGATGACGGCGAGCACCGCCGCAAGCACGGTCAGGTCGAACTCGATCTGAAACAGCGAGAACACGGCGACCGTGACGATGGTGTCGTGCACCGTCGCGATGATGGCACCGACCGATAGGCGCCATTCAAAGCGCATCCAGACATAGATCAGGATGCCGAGCAGGGCGTACAGGACCGCCAGCCCGCCATCCTCGGCCAGCTCCTGGCCGACCTGAGGACCGACGAATTCGACGCGGCGCAGCTCCACCTTGCCGTCCGCCGAATGGCTCAGCGCCTTGTAGAGCCGGTCGCTCAAGGTGGCCCCGCCATCGTCGTCCGTCATCGGCGGCAGTCGGACGATCACGTCACTGGAGGAGCCGAAATTCTGCACCGTGTCGGCCTTGAGGCCGCCGCTCGCCAGCGCCGAACGGACCTCCGCGAGATCGACCGGGTGCTCGTAGCCGACCTCAACGATGGTGCCGCCGGTGAAATCGAGGCCAAAATTCAGGCCTTGCACCCAGAACGACCCAATGCCGATCAGGTTGACGATCGTGGACAGGACGATGGCGTTCCAGCGCCAACGCATGAAATCGACGTGTTCAAAACGGAACAGTTGCATAAGGGAAGCCGACATCGAAGGCGGCCGCCGCGGGCAGCGGCTCGCAAGCCCAAACAGGCCCGTCCGCGGGGGCCCTTCAGCCCCGCGAGCTTGCTAAAGAGGGGACCCGCCGCGGCGGGAAACGGTCAGCGAGGTCAGATGAAGAGGTTGTCGGGAGATCGGCTGCACGCGGCAGTGGCCTGCCGGGATTCAGGTGGGTATGGCGTCGAAATCTAGCACCGTGGAGGTCGTTCCCGCAATAGACCGGGTCGGGTCGCCCGCAAGCGGGCTCCTACGGGCTGCCGCGTTGGATCGGGTCGGCCGCAAGCGGGCTCCTACGGGGCGTTGCGCTTTGTCGGGTCGCCCGCAAGCGGGCTCCTACGGGCTGCCGCGTTGGATCGGGTCGCCCGCAAGCGGGCTCCTACGGGCGACTCGGAGGGTCTCTCTCGCCGCGGGAAAATCGTAGTCTTCGATCTGGCGGCCGAGCTCGTTTGTCATCTCACCCAGCGCGTGCCGCAGCAGGGGGCGGGAGGTTCTAAACAGCTCCACGGCGGCGGCATCGGCCGCGGCCAGCAATGTCTCCAGCCGATCCAGGAAGGCCGGTAGCTCGGCGGGATCGGCCTCGATTGCCGGCTCGGTCTCGGTCTCCTCGCCCAATCCGCTGAAGGCGGCGTGCAGGGCCGCCAGCTCCACACGGCAACGCTCTTTCAGTGGTCTCAGATCGGATTGCGGCCTACCCTGGCGCACGGCCGCCTCCAGTGCCTGAGCCGACTCGCTCAGGCGGGTCAGGCCCAGCGTGGCGGCGGTGCCCTTGAGCAGGTGCGCAAGGGGCAGGGCCAACTCCGGTTCGGCGTCGGCAATGCGTGTCATGTCTTGCCAGTGGCGTTCGACGAATTGTCGCAGCAGACGCGCCAGGGCCGGCACGTCATCGCGCAGGGCGCGGAGCCCCCGCGCCAGATCCAGGCCCTCGATCCGCGCCAGACGATCGCGCAGGGCCGCATCGCCGGCCACCTCCGCCACCCCGGGGGCGGGCTTGGCCTGATCCGCCGCGACTGTCTCCGAGGCGATCCGTGTTGGCAACCATTTGAGCAACATGGCGAACAGGACCTCGGGGTCGACTGGCTTGGCGACGAAGTCGTTCATACCGACGGCCTGGCAGCGCTCGCGGTCTTCGGCGAGGGCATTGGCGGTCATGGCCAGCACCGGAACCAACTTGCCATGCGGCAGGGTGCGGATCCGCCGGGTCGCCTCCAGGCCATCCATGTGCGGCATCTGCAGGTCCATCAGCACAAGCGCATAGGCATTCTCCCGCACCCGGTCCACCGCCTCGATGCCGTCTTCGGCCAGATCCGGCGCCAGACCGACACTGCGCAGCAGCCCCAATGCGACCTCCTGATTGGTGGGGTCATCCTCGACCAGCAACAGACGCACGCCGCGATAGTCGCGCGCCAGACGCGCCTCGGCGTCGTTGGTTGGCAGCCTCTTGGTGTCGGTTGTTGCCGTGCGCTCCACCTTCTCCATTGGCACCGTCAACCAGAATCGACTGCCGACACCGGGTGTGCTCTCCACGCCGATCTCGCCCCCCATCAGCTCGACCAGACGCTTGCTCAGGGCCAGGCCCAGGCCGGTGCCGCCATAGCGGCGGGTGGTGGAGCTGTCGGCCTGCTCAAAGGCCGAGAAGAGCCGGGTCTGGGCCTCCGGTCCGATCCCGATCCCCGTGTCGATCACCTCAAAGCGCAGCAGCACGCTCTCGGCATCCTCTTTGGCAACGCGGCCGCGCAGCGTGACCGAGCCCTTCTCGGTGAACTTGACCGCATTGCCCGCCAGGTTGATCAGCACCTGCGTGAGCCGGGTCGCGTCACAGCGCAAGTCGAACGGCAGGGCACCCATGTCGACGACCAGCCGCAATCCCTTTGCCTTGACGAGATCGGCCAGCATCGACACGACGTTGCCGGACAGGGCGGTCAGCGAAATCCGGGTCTGTTCCAGCGCCAGCTTGCCGGCCTCGATCTTGGAGAGATCGAGGATATCGTTGATCAGGTTGAGCAGGTGCTGACCGGCACTGGTGATCTTGCGCAGTCTCTCCCCCTGATCCGGCGTGACACCGCCGCGGCGCAACAGATGGGTCATGCCGATGATGGCATTGATCGGGGTGCGGATCTCGTGGCTCATATTGGCCAGGAAGGTGGCCTTGGCCTGGGTGGCGGCGACGGCGAGTGAGAGGGCATCGTTCAGCGCGGCCGTGCGTTCCTCCACCAATTCTTCCAGGTGCTGGCGGTGACGCTCGAGCTCCTGACTCATCCGATTCTTCTCGGTGATGTCTTCCTTGATCGCCAGATAGTGCGTGATGCGCCCATCGGGCTGGCGGATCGGCGCAATGTGGGCGAACTCCACGTATTCCTCGCCGTTCTTGCGCCGATTGATCAGCTGTCCCTTCCAGCTCTCGCCACGTGTCAACATGTCCCACATCCCCACGTGGGTCTCCCTCGGGGTCCTGCCGGATTGCAGGACGCGCGGATTCTGGCCGATCAGCTCCTCGCGTGCGTAGCCCGTCGTTTGGACGAATGCCTCGTTGACGTATTCGATCCGGGCGTCCAGATCGGTGATGACGATGCTCTCCGGGCTCTGCTCCACGGCCAGGGAGAGCTTGCGCAATTCGGCCTCGGCCTGCTTGCGCGCCGTTATATCCAGGCCGAAACCGTAATTCCTGGTGCCGAGGCGGATATAACCCCAGACGATGTCCTTCTTGGAGCCGTCCTTGCAGGTGACCACCGCCTCCATGGGCTCAATCGCCGACCGGGTCTCGATCGCGCGCCGGACCCGGAGTTGCCACTCGTCCATCAGTTGCCGGCGGTAGGTCTCGTCCGGATACGCCCGCGGCCACCAGTCATCAAGCCTGGGGATTTCCTCCAAGGAGTAACCGAACAGCTCAACGAACGCGGGGTTGATGTATTCGGCTGTCTGTTCCAGGCCGGTGGATACGTAGATGGCCAGCGGGAGCGTCTCGATCGTCGACCGGAATGTCGACTCACTCTGCCTTAACGCGATCTCGTTTTGCTTTCGCTCGGTGATGTCCTCGATCATCGCCAGCGCATAGAACGACTGGTTGCCTGGGCCGGGAATTCTCGTCAGCGTCCGCGCGCCCCACATGGCTTCGCCGTTCTTCTTGAGATATTGCTTCTCCGCCCTGTGTTTCTGGATCTGTCGGTCGCGCAGCTGCTCGATCGCCGTGGCGTCCAGGTCTCGATCGTCCGGATGGGTGACATCCCGGGTGGTCAGCCGCTGCAGCTCGGCTTGGGTGTAGCCGAGCATCTCGCAGAAGGCCGCATTCACCCTGACGAACCGACCGTCGACCAGGTCCGCCATTGCGATGCCCAATCCGCTTTCTTCAAAGATCTTACGAAAACGCTCCTCGCTCTCGCGTAGCGCGCCCTCCGCCAGCGCGCGCGCCGTCTCGTGGGCAAGGCTATCCAAGGCAAAGCTGATATCGCTGGCCATTTCATGCAGCAGTTGCCGGATCTCGGCGTCGAAGGCATCGACTTCGCCAGCGTAGAGGGTGAGTGCGCCGACGACCTCGCCATTGCGCTGCAGCGGCAGTGCTGCCGAGGCCCGCCATCCGACACGCGCGCCGCGCTCGCGCCAGATAGCGGTTTGTGGGTCACGGAGAAAGTCCTGGCACCAGAAGGGCCGATTCTCCCGTATCGCGGTTCCAGTCGGACCCTGACCGTGCCGGTCCTCCGCCTTGGTGGAGATCTCGATATTGGTCAGGTAACCCAGCTCATCGCCAAAAGACGCAACGGGCCTGACCTGTCGGCTGGTCTCGTCAACGAGCCCGATCCAGGCCATTTTCATGCCGCCGTATTCAACCGCGACGCGGCAGACCTCGGGAAACAGCTCGGCCTCGCTGGTACGGCGTATGATGGCCTGGTTGCACTGGCTCAACGCGGCGTAGAGACGGGTGATGCGTTGCAGTCTGGCCTCATTGTATTTTCGCTCGGTGATGTCCTGGAATGACCCATGGACCTTCACCACCCTGCCGTTTTCCATGATGGGGTGGCCGATGGTTCGCACCCATTTCCGGTTTCCCTTCGCCGTCTCCATCTCCAGCTCGAGATCGTAGGGCCGGCCCGATTCGACGGCCTGTTTCAGCGCGGTGTCGATTTGCAGGCGGGAGCTCGGGGTGTAGAAGCTCAGGCCCAATGCCACGCTCGGCTCCAGATCTGCATCGAGGTCATGGATGCGCGCGACCTCTTTGGTCCAGCTTCCCTTTCCGGTGACCGGGTCGAACACCCAGCCTCCGACCTGGGCGATCCGGCCTGTTTCGTTCAGCAGAGCCTCATTGAATCGCAGCGCCTCCTCGGCCTGCTTGCGTGCGGTGATGTCCTTACCCGAGCTGAGGGTCCCGATGATCGCCTTGCCCTCGTCGTCCCGAAGATAGGCGTTGTGCCAGGCGATCATGCGCTGCCGGCCATCGCGGCATTGGACCGCGTTCTCGTAGGATTCCGCCGTCTCCAGCTTGCCGGCCATGATGCGTTGGAAAGCCGGATAGACCAGGTCCATGCCCTCGGGCTGGGGCAGGCAGGTGGCAAACCAGTTTCGGCCCAGCAACTCGCCTTCCGTGAAGCCCAGGAGCGTGCAGCCCCAGCGATTGAGCATGGTGATGCGCCCCTCGGAATCCAGCGCGACCAGGATGGCCTGCACGGTATCGAGATAGCGCTGCTTGAGGTCCCGCTCTTGCCGCAACGCCTGCTCGTTCTGCCGGGTCTTGCGTTCGGACGCCTCCAGCTGCACCAGTTTCTGCTCGAGCTTGTGGATCAGGACCTGGTTGTATTCCTTCGTCAACTCGGCCTCCGGCAGCGGCGCCTCGTGTGTGGCCACTGATTGCTGACCGTCGTGGGCGGCGATGACCGCCTCGATCCGGGCCATGAAGGCGTCCGGCTCGGCCGGTTTGACGATGAAGGCGTCCGCGCCCAGGGCGAGGGCAAGCTGTTGGTCCTTGGGGTCGGTATAGGTGGCCGTGTAGAACACCAGGGGTACGGATTTGAGCCGCGGATCGGCCTTGCACGCGCGGCACAGCGCGAAGCCATCCAGCACCGGCATCAGGATATCGCTGACGATCAGACCGGGGGTTGCCTGTCTGGCCATGGCCAGCGCCTCGGCGCCGTCGCGTGCCGTCTCGACCGGATAGCCGTGGTGCTGGAACAGGACCTGGAGCAGGTAGCGATTCTCGTCTTTGTCATCGACCACCAGTACGCGCTTCATCGCTGCTCCCCTTCGCGTGCCGTACGCAGATCGCGCTTCTGTTCCAGGTCTTGGATGCGCGGAGCCTTCGCCTTCATCCGACCGATGCCCGAGGCGGCGAAATGCTCGGGAGGCCAATCATGTGCCAGAATCAGAGTGCGACGCGGACGTGGCGTTCTCGACTCGGGGGAAATGGAAAAATTTTGCGTGGCAACGCCTCGAGGGCGCAAGTCGGACAGCCGCCTGGGCGACGGCCCCCTAGTCCAGGTCGTCGAGGTGGCGTTGGGCGATGTCCGTAAAGACATCATAGTTGGCGAGGAAGACATCGGCGATGTCCGGGTCGAAATGCCGGCCGCGGCTGGCGGCCATGATGCCGCGCGCTCGTTGGAAAGACATCGGGGGCTTGTAGACGCGCGCGGAGATGAGCGCGTCGAACACATCGGCCAGGGCCATGAGCCGGGCGGAGATGGGGATGGCATCCCCGGCAAGACCATCCGGATAACCGCTGCCATCCCATTTCTCGTGGTGCCAGTGGGCGATCTCCTTGGCCAACGCGAGAAACTCCACCGGGCGCTCGGCGTCACGCTCCGCCTGCTCGATGGCCTCGGCACCCAGGCGGGTGTGGCTCTGCATGATCACCCACTCCCGCGGGGTGAGCTTGCCGGGTTTGAGCAGGATCTGGTCGGGGATACCCACCTTGCCGATGTCGTGCAGCGGGGCGGATCGGGTGAGAAGCTCGATGGTGTGCTCGTTGAGAAAAGCGGCAAAGCGGGGATGGTCCCGGAGCCGCGTGGCCAGCTCATATACGTAGTCCTGGGTGCGCAGGATATGGTTGCCCGTCTCCGGGTCACGGGTCTCGGCCAGGTGCGCGAGGGCACGGATACTGACCACCTGGGTCAGGTCATTCTCCGCCATGCGCCGCGCCACTTCTGCCTCCAGCAGAGTGTTCTGGTTGCGCAGGCAGTCTCGTGCGCGCTTGACCTCCAGTTGGGTATGCACCCGGGCCAGCAGCAGGGCCGGCTTGATGGGCTTGGAGATATAATCGGCGGCACCCAGCTTCAGACCATGTTCCTCATCCTCGCTGGCGCCCATGGTCGTGACAAAGATCGTCGGAATGTCACGCGTCGATGGATTGCTCTTCAGGCGCGCCAGCACCTCGTACCCGTCTATCCCTGGCATCATGACGTCGAGCAGAATCAGGTCCGGCTGGGGATCGCCTGCCGCGATGCGCAGGGCCAATTCTCCGGACTTGGCCGCCAGCACCCGATAGCTGGGTTGCAGCAACGTGACCAGAATCTCCAGATTGGCGGACTCGTCGTCGACAGTCAGGATGGTGACATCATCCGGCGAGCTCGATCCGGAAAAGCAAGGGTGCCTGGTCCACATCATCGTTGTGCCGTGGGCAAAGGGCTGGGCTTGCGCTCATCAAGCGCTGCTGAAGCCGGGTTGAGCAGACAGTATGCAAGAAAAGCGTAGCACCTGGCGGCCGACGCTGCGGCCGCCGCGGCCAATGGCGATGTCCAATCCGGTCGGTTGGTGCCGTCCCGGGTTGGTCGACTGCCGATGCCAGGCGCCTGCCCCCTTGTCGGGACCTCTTCGCGTCGCGCAGGCCTGTGCGCCCGGACGGCGTCGGGTCTGCGAGGGCCTCCAGGCGACTCGGCCCCGGGGCGCCATCCGCGCCCGGCTGGCGATGCACGCCGGGCCCTTTTGAGGCGGCCCGCGCCGGGGCGTGACGGGGCAGCGCTACGAGGTTGCAAACAGCGTGTCGAACAGCAGCGCGTACACGGCGCTCGCCACCGCCAGGCTCGCCACCATCGCCGGCATGCCGATCTTGATCCAACGTGCCGGGGAGATGCGCGCCTCGGGCATGTCGGCGCGCTCTGCCTCGGCCACGCAGATGA
The DNA here is from genome assembly GCA_040775095.1 of Chromatiaceae bacterium. Classification (GTDB taxonomy): domain Bacteria; phylum Pseudomonadota; class Gammaproteobacteria; order Chromatiales; family Chromatiaceae; genus JAXGTD01. The sequence goes on from JAXGTD010000060.1 coordinate 15,294, forward strand.
TGTTGGCGGTGGCGCCGATGTGGGTCCCATTGCCGCCGAGGCCCACGCCGATGGCAAGCGCCCACCAGAGGGGCTCGACGGCAAGACCCTTGGCCTGCAGCCCGGCGACGATCGGGATCATTGTGACCGTGAACGGGATGTTGTCGACCACCGCGGAGACCACCGCGGCGACCCACATCAGCAGCAATGCCGTCATCAGCAGCTCGGAGGGGTCGCGGGCCATGTGGACGAGCTGCTCGCCGATCAGATCGAGCAGTCCGGACGCCTCGACACCGCCGACGAGGACGAACAGCGCCGCGAAGAACAGCAGCACCGGCCATTCTGCCTGCTTGAGCAGGTCTTCCGGGTCGGGCCGGACCAGCGCCAGCGCGATGACCAGGCCAATGAAGGCGACGAAGGCCGGATAGAGCTCCAGGTGGTGGTGTACGAAGAACAGCCCGATCACGATGCTCATGGCCAGCAGCACCCGGCGCAGCATCGCGGGTTCCTTGATCGCCTTGCTCTCGTCCAGGTCGAGGGCCATCGAACGGGCCTCGGCCAGACCGCCCGGCGGATAGTGTAGCTGCTCGCGAAACAGCACCAGCAGCAGCCCGACCGTGATCAGCCAAACGGGCACGATGATCGGCAACAGGTGGATCAGGAATGCGTTGAAATCGAGCCCGGCCGCGGAGCCGATCATGATGTTGGGTGGGTCGCCGACCAGGGTCGATGCGCCGCCGATATTCGACAACATCGCCTCGGCCATCAGGTAGGGCGCCGGGTTCAGGTTCAGCATGCGCGTGATCAGCACCGTCAGCGGTGCGAAGATGATCACGGTGGTGACGTTGTCCAGAAACATCGACAGCACGCTGACCGCCAGCGCGAGATAGACCAGAAGCCGGCGCGGCGACGCGGCGGAAAGCTTGGCCAGCCGAATGGCGAGATACTCGAAGCCGCCGGTCGGGCGAAGCAGCGCCACCAGTAGCATCATGCCCAGCAGCAGCAGCATCGTGTTGCCGTCTACCGCGGCGAGCGCCTCGTCCTGTGTGTAGAAGCCCGCGAGCTCACCGATGACGACCATGGCCACGGCGCCGCCCAATGCGGCGATCGTGCGGTGCAGGCGCTCGGAGAAGATCAGGATGTACGCCGCGAGCAGGATGCCAGCGGCCAGGGTCATCTGGGTCGTACTGCCGTCCATGCATCAGCTCTCCGCGTAGCGAATCATGGCCTCACCGATGCCCATGATCGAGACGCAGCCGTAGTATTCGTCGCCCTCGATGACGAACAGATAGGTCGTGTCATGGCGTTCCATCGCCGCCAGCGCCTTGGAGATCGGCGTGCCGCGACTGATCCGGACGACATCGGGCAGTACGAAGGGGTCGATCTTGAGGGCAAGAACGTGGCGCGCCTTCTCCGCGGGGATGGTCAGGCTCGGGAGCTTATCGCCGAGCAGGGCGACGTGCTTGACCATGAAGTCCGGGATGCAGGTGATCTTCAGCACATGACGGATGCTGGCCTTGCCGGTGATGTGGCCACTGGCGTCGCGGAACGGCAGCCCCGGCACCTGCTTGGCGGCGCATTCCCGGAACAGGTCCTCGACGGGCATGCCGGGGGTGGCGACAGCGGTCGGAACGATCAGGTCGTCGAGCGTCACGGCGGGTGTCCTCTGGTGGCGAGAGGCCGCAGTATCGACGGGCAGGGGGCGCACCGCAACCCGCGGGACCGACCTGCCCTGAGGCTGAGAGGGGCCGGCCGCATCGTGCGACGTCGAAGTGGTGTGCTGTCCTGGCGCCCTCGTCCTTGGTCGCAACGATGACCCGCGGTGGGTGCGTGTTCGCCCGACACCGGGTGCGGGCGCTCGCCGTTGCAGACCTCGCAACACACCGTCGGGCCAGGCCGCGGCTCGGGCGGCGTCTCGTTGTTCCCTTGGGGCCAGACGTTCCCCGGGGTCGACGCCGCGCAAGCGCCGTGGACGCACTCCAGCGCCGGGTGGATTCTCACCTCCATGGACACGGCGGGTCGGCTTGCCCGCCGGGCGCCCGCGGGTTAGGTTACGTCCATGCCTTGCTGGAAACCGCTGGAGATGCTGTCACCTTGAGCCGCGAATCCGTGTTGCGCCGCTGGGCGTCAGAGCGCCCGAGCGAGATCCGGGCAACGGGAGACTGCAGGCGGCCCCTGCCTGCACAGGGAGATTGGGTGCTCGTCGCCCCGCGCCGCGGAGCGGGGCGGTTGAAACATAGGGGATGCGCCTTCGGTCGATTCCTGGCGCATGTCCGACGCCCCGTGCCGCGCGTCTGCGCACCGGGCCATGCCTGAGCCGATCTATGTTCGGGGAGCCCTGGAGACGCCATCCTCACCCGCGGCGGTCTGGGGGAGCGGCGCGCTTCGGATCGATTTCATCGGCGGCCCCTATCGCATCACCGGACTGGACGGCGTCCAGCTTGCGCATCTGCAACGGCACTTCGGCGAGCGCGGCGTGATCGGTGCCGCGGCACAGGATGCGCCGGTCGAGCTGACGGTGAGACGCATCGACGCCGATCGGTTCAAGCCGATCCACGCCTACGGCGGGTGGGAGTACAACGGGTTCGATTTCGACTACGCCCCAGGGCGCGTGGTCACGGCTGGGCTGGGCATGCTGGCGGAGCTGCGGTTGGGGCCGGGGTTGCGTGGCACCCTCTGGACACCGCTGTCGGACCATCACTGGTTTCCTGGCATCGTGTTTGAAAACTTCTTCCGGCTGGTGGTCGCGTACCGTCTGCTCGCGCTCGGCGGCGCCTTGCTGCACAGCTCGGGTACCCTGGACCCAACCGGGTGGGCGCGGCTGTTCCTCGGCCCATCCGGCGCGGGCAAGTCGACCCTCGCGGGATTGCTCCAGTCCCAGGGGCACCGGGTCCTGAGCGACGACCTGAATGCCGTCCTGCCCGCGGGGGATGGCTTTCGCGTCCAGTGCGTGCCGTTTGCCGGCACACTGGCAACCTTTGGTAACCCCGGCGCCAGCCACCCGTTGGCGGGGTGCTACCGGATTATCAAGGCGCAAGAGGAGCGCGTGCGGCCCGCCGGCGGCGCGGGCGCCCTGGCGCTGCTGCTCAGCTGCAGCCCCTTCATCAATCGGGACCCGCTCAGGTCGGATGCCCTGATCGCAAACCTGACCCGCCTAGCCGCTGGGGTCGCGCAAAAGGAGCTGTCGTTCTCCCTGACCGGCGCGGTTGCGCAGCTCTTGGAGATGGAAACCGCGGGGGCCGCATTGCCGGCCGCTGACGCAGCCGATTGAAAGAGCCAGCCGATCACCGATCGCGCGCGGGCGCTCGTTCCGGATACTTGGGGCTGCCGGCGCGGATTGCCATCCGGGCCATCCGTGGCCCGGGCGGGAAACGCTGTCAATCAGCGTTTCCTTAGAGCAAGCGCGGCATTGGTCATGAATTGGCTGGCCCCATGGTGCCGCAGGTGCCAGGGGTCACCTTGGCGCAAAAGCCGGCGATTGCCTCCAGAGGCTCCCGGCTGAGGATCCGCGGCGCCTGATACGGCCGGCGCTTAGGCTCTCCATCGGGTATTGGAAGCACTCCGTCCCCGTCGCTCGGGTTGGCGCGCCTGTCTTCGTTCGTGCTCATCGTCGGGTCCGAGGAGGTTGGTCACCGCCCACGGGAAGGGCCGGAACGGGCGGCGGTGGTGTCAGCGGTTGATCCAGCAATGCCGGATCCGGAAACGCGGTCTCGACCGACACGGCCGGGTCGCCCAGGAGGTTGTAGGTTCGCAGCAGCTCGGGGTCCGCGCCGGTGCTCCGATACTCCTCCAGTGCAAGCAGCAGGGCATCGCCCAGGCGCATCGACCCATGACCGTAGACGGCGCGGATCAGCGCCTGGCCCAGGAGTGCGGCGCCGCCGTGCCGGGAGAGCGCCGCGGGGGCGAAGCTCGCGACCGCCCCGGCACCCTCGGCGATCACCAGGGTCTCGCCCAGCGCCTCGTACCCGGGCAGCCCGAAACGGTTGACCACGCAGCTCAATGCGGTGAAGACGGGGTAGCCGACGCCCCCGTTCAATCCGGCGACGTCCGCGGAGGTCAGCAACCCCTCGTGGGCCAGGCGCAGGACGCTGCCGTGGCCGAGATACATCGCGGTGGAGACCCCCGCATTCCAATCGTCGAGCAGGGCGGCTCTGGCCCCGGCCAGCCCCAGCCGCGCGAGATCGACCTGGGTGTCGGGAATCGCCGCCGGGACCAGGTCGGCGAGCATGTGCATGTCGCCCGGGTAATCCCCCGCCTCATCCGGGTTGTCCGCGGCCAAGAGGACGGCCTCGATGGCCTGCCGCGCGCGCGCGGACAGCTTGGCCACGTACGCGTCGAGCGCATCGGCGCCGGCCACCGGTATCCTGCCCACCAGCACCTTGGGCACGCCGGTGCCCTCCACGTCGCCGTAGCCAAGATCCGAAGCGAACAGCCCCGAGTCCGTTGCCACCATCCAGGGCGGCACCATGCTGTCGCCAAACCCGAGCAGGTCCCGATAGTCGAAGCTCCCCTGGCCGATCAGCGCCACATAGCGCAGCCAGCCGTCGCCCTCGTCATGGAGCCGCTTGAGATAGCCCTTCAGTGCATGTGGGCTGGCGATGCCGAAGTTGACCTGATCGTAGATGGACTCCAGGGACACGGCCGCGGCCGCGAGCCCCTCGGACTCGCGCAGCGCGACCAGGCCCTGGGCCGATTCCAACAAGGCCTCCGGGGCAATGACGAGATACTCCGCATGCAGGGGCAGCGCGGGCGTGCCGGGCACCGCGCGCATCCAGGCAGGGGACAGGGTGCTCGATCGCGCGGTGACCAGATAGCTGCCTTCCGGGTCGGCGTCGAAGCTCACCCGATAGGCGCCATCCGCGACGGTGACGCGCGGCCGTTGAATCTGTACCGGTGCGGTCGGCTCGCCGATGTCGAGCACCAGCGGCTGGTTGTCCGGCAGGCCGGATACGGTAACGACAGGATCGCCGGGGTGCTCCAACAAGAGGCGTCCGTCGACCGCCCGGAAGGCGCGCTCGTATCGGGCGTCGATGTGATCGAGCACGAACAGCACCGCATCGCCCTGGGCCGCGGGGGCGGCGAGGTCGAGCTGATTGGTCCCATCCCGCAGCAGATCCGCGGGGATCGGGAGCCCGGGCTCGACCGCGCCCGCACCGCTCCATGCGAGGGTGCCGAGCTGCGTCCCGTTCAGGGTGACCTCCAGCGCATAGTCGCTGCCGTATCCTGGGAATTGCACGCCGAGCAGGTGGAAGGTCAATGCCGCATCGCCGGTGCCGGTGGCGCCCGGCGTCGCCAGCTCCAGCGACTGCTTGTCCATGCCGGCGACGCCGCCGAGGAATTCGCTCCAGTACCAGTAGTCGCTATCCATGTCGGTGGCGATCGAGGTGTAGGGGAGGCGGTCCTCTTCGAAGGACACGGATCGGGGGGCGCTCTGGCCCGCTTGCGGGCGCACCCGTGCGGCCCGTGTCGCGTCCATGTGCCGACCGCTGCCCTGGCTCAACCAGTAGACGTTGTATCGGGTAAAGGGGCTGTCCAGCGCCTGCCCGTAGAAGTAGAGGTCTCCGTCCAGCTCGATCCAGGGGACCTGCTCGTCATTGTTGGTCAGCCGCAGGCGGCCCTGGTGAGCCAGGCGGCGGGTCTTGGTCTCTGTCATTCCGAGATGGCTGGCGATGTCCGCCGACGGCACGCGGTAGAGGCCCGACCCATCCACTGCAATCTGCATCCGCTCGCTCGGCGCCACAAAGGTCTTCTGGGGCCGCGGCAGGGTATCGGTGCCCGTCGCCCGCGGGGCTGGGGAGAGGGCCCGCGTCGGCCGCGGCGTCCCGGTGCAGCATGTCCGGTCGCGGCAGTGCGCGGCGGACAACGAGTCCCCGGTACCGCGGCACCCCGATCGCGGGCCGCAAGGCCCCGCACCCGGTGCCTTCCGGCAAGGTCTGCTTGGTGGGCGGGGGGTAACGCGGTGCGTCGAGGCCAGCTCCGCTGTGGTCGCCGCGGAGGGTTTGCTGGCAGGACGATAGGGACCGTGGAGCATGGTCCCGTTCACATCCAGCTCTCGTAGGCGGTAGCCCCCCGCGAGGCCGGCCGGGTCGAGCACCCGATAGCTGCCGCCGGCCGGTCCCGCCGCCGGCACGATCCCGTCGGCTACCGGCTCCCAGCCGCCGCCTCCCGTGCGCTCGAGCACGTAGCCGAGGGTACCGACCTCGGAATCGGTCTCCCATTGCAGCACGGTGCCGTCCTCGCTCGGCAATGCCTGGAACGAGGTCACCGAGGCCAGGGTGAAGCTCGGATCGATCTCGAAGGCACCGATGTCGCATGCGAGCGGGTCGCCGCCCTGTGCCGAGGGGCGGGTCGCCCCCCGCTGGTCCAGCGTGACCGATCCGCCGCAGCCCAGGGTCCCGGACGGGATGCGGTTGTAGGCCGCCCCCGCCGTATCGATGGCGTAGTTCAGCGTGGTGCCGCCGTTGTAAGCGGGGGCGGCCAGTGCGACGGTGGTGCTCGACTGGCTGGTCGCGGCGCCGAGGCCGCACCCGGTCCCCGAATCGGTGTTGTAGCCGCTGTCGGTCAGGCTGCCGCTCCCACCAAAGGTGCAGGAGCCGTTGAAGAGGGTTGCCCCGGCGCTGGCGGCCCCGCCTTCCGCGTGAAAGGCCCAGGCATTCGCGTTGAAGGTGCTGTAGCTGATCGCCATCGACGCGGAGCCATAGCTGTAGTGATAGATCCCCGGCCCGGCGCCGGAATTGGCGCCGATGGTGCTGTTGAGCACAACCACCGCGCCGCCATTGTTGTCCGCCCCCGAGCCGACCGCCGCGTCGGCGTTGCTGTTGGCGGAGACGAGGCTCGCGTTGATGGTCAGGCTGGCGTTGTTGCCGATCCCGCCCGCGGCGCCGTGCGCGGCCGCGTCGTCGACCGTGCCCGCATTGTCGACGACGGCGCAGCGGTTCAGGGTCAGAGTCCCATTGTTCTGGATGCCAGCCCCCCTAACGTTGCCGTTCGTCCGGCCCCCCTGGAACTGGATGTCGTTGAAGACCGCCGTCACGCCCGTCAGGACCTCGATCACGTTGGTGTCGGCGCTGACGGTGCTGCCGAGCCCGCTTGCATCGATGACGGTGCCCTCGGCGCTGCCGCCGCCGCCCTGCAGGGTGACGTTGGCCTCGACATCGAGGTCCCCGTTGTCGCGGTTCGCACCCGTGCGGGTCAGCGTGTAGGTGCCGATCGGGATGTTGATCGTGTCGTTGGTCCCGTAGGTCCCCGTCGCCGTGCAGCCCCGGCCGTTGGAGCCCAATCGCATCCGATCCAGCGCCTCGCGAATGGAACAGCTGCCGCCATTGGTCCAGGGATCGGCCGTTGTGTTCACCGTGATGGTCGCGGCCTGGCTGGCCGCGCAGAGCAGTCCGGCGGTCAGGGCAATCAGCTTGGCGGCGGGCTTGTGCA
>JAXGTD010000061.1:0-22465 GCA_040775095.1 Chromatiaceae bacterium
CACCCTCTCCGCCAAATTCAATCGCTTGACGTCGGACGCCCTCGCGTTCCCCGCGTCGAGGAACGCGCCTGACCCGCATGAAGCCGTGGCTGTTGCGGTCCGTGTCGCGCCTGATTGTGTCTGGCAGCGGCCTGAGCCGGCGGGCCGGGCAGTGGCGCGACCCGGCAGTCGGACTGCTGGCCGTCGCTGGCTGCGACCCGCGACGTGCGCGAACATCCAGGGTTGGAATGCAGCGCGCGGCGTCGTTTTCGCGCTAGACTGCAACGTTTTTCCATCCTGCCTGGTCGTGCCCCCCGACCATTCCAGACTACGAGGGCTTCGATGTTCGACACCCATATGCAGATCGAGGGCTACGACGACGAGCTGGCCCAGGCCATCCGAGACGAGGAGCGCCGCCAGGAAGAGCACGTCGAGCTGATCGCCTCGGAGAACTACGCCAGCCCGCGCGTCATGCAGGCCCAGGGCTCGGTCTTGACGAACAAGTACGCGGAAGGGTACCCGGGTAAACGTTATTACGGTGGCTGCGAGTACGTCGACGTGGCCGAGCGCCTCGCGATCGAGCGCGCCAAGGCCCTGTTCGGCGCCGACTATGCCAACGTGCAGCCGCATTCGGGCTCGCAGGCCAACGCGGCGGTCTACATGGCCCTGTGCGAGCCGGGTGACACCATCCTCGGTATGAGCCTTGCCCACGGTGGCCACCTCACCCATGGCGCCAAGCCGAACTTCTCCGGCAAGCTCTACAACGCGGTGCAGTACGGTCTGGACCCGGCGAGCGGCGAGATCGACTACGGGCAGGTCGAGGCACTCGCGCGCGAGCATCGGCCGAAGATGATCATTGCCGGCTTCTCGGCCTACTCCCGTGTGGTCGACTGGCAACGCTTTCGCACCATTGCCGACGAGGTTGGCGCTTACCTGTTCGTGGACATGGCGCACGTGGCGGGTCTGGTTGCCGCTGGCGTATACCCGAGCCCGGTACAGATTGCCGACGTGACCACGACGACCACGCACAAGACCCTGCGCGGCCCGCGCGGTGGCCTGATTCTGGCCAAGGCCAACGCGGACCTGGAGAAGAAGTTCAACTCGCTGGTGTTCCCGGGCGTCCAGGGCGGACCCCTGATGCACGTGATCGCCGCCAAGGCGGTGGCGTTCAAGGAGGCACTCGAGCCGGCATTCCGGGAGTATCAGCGCCAGGTGGTGCGTAACGCGCGCGCGATGGCCGAGGTGTTCCTTGCACGCGGCTACGATGTCGTCTCCGGTGGCACCGACGATCACCTGTTTCTCGTCAGCTTCATCGAGCAGGGCCTGACCGGCAAGGATGTCGATGCCTGGCTCGGGGCGGCCAACATCACGGTCAACAAGAACGCCGTGCCCAACGATCCGCAGTCGCCGTTCGTGACCAGCGGCATCCGCATCGGCACCCCGGCGATCACGACCCGCGGCTTCGGCGACGCCGAGGCGCGGGATCTGGCCGGCTGGATGTGCGACGTCATCGACGGTCGCGGTGACGCGGGTGTCATTGCCGCGGCGAAGGACAAGGTGTTCGATCTGTGTCGCCGTTACCCGGTCTACCGGCACTGACCGCGCTCTGCTGACCGCAGCGAGGCCGAGATGCGCTGTCCCTTCTGCGGCGCGCAGGATACCAAGGTCGTGGATTCGCGCCTGTCCGGCGACGGCGACCAGGTGCGCCGGCGGCGGCGCTGTGTGGTCTGTGGCGAGCGGTTCACGACCTACGAGGGTGCAGAGCTCAATCTTCCGCGCGTGGTCAAGCGCGACGGGAGCCGGGTCCCGTTCGACGGACGCAAGCTGCGTTCCGGTATCATGCGGGCGGTGGAGAAGCGCCCGATCAGCACCGAGCAGATCGAGGCGGCGGTCTCGCGCATCAACCGACGGTTACTGGGCAGTGGCGATGGCGAGGTCAGCTCGCGGCGCGTCGGGGAGCTGGTCATGGATGAATTGCGTGGTCTCGACCAGGTGGCCTACGTGCGATTCGCCTCTGTCTACCGCAAGTTCGAGGACGTGGACGCGTTCCGCGAGGAGATCGAGCGGCTGGAACGCCACCCGACGCCGGAGCTCCAGAAGGCCCAGCTGGATCTGCTCGACGACCTGGATCCAAAACCGTGACCGGGGACATCGATCTGCCCCTGATGGCCCGCGCCATTCAGCTCGCCCGGCTCGGACTGTACACCACCGACCCCAATCCCCGCGTGGGCTGTGTGCTGGTGCGAAACGGAGAGGTCGTCGGTGAGGGTTACCACCGGCGCGCCGGCGAACCGCACGCCGAGCGCAATGCCATCGCCGCCGCGGGTACCTCGGCCAAGGGCGCCACCGCCTATGTGACGCTCGAGCCGTGCTGCCATCACGGTCGCACACCCCCCTGTACCGACGCGCTGCTCGAGGCCGGTGTGGCGCGGGTCGTCATCGCGACGGACGATCCGAATCCGCTGGTGCACGGCCGCGGGATCGGGCGCATGCGCGCGGCCGGAATCGAGGTGCGCACGGGGGTCATGGAACAGGCGGCCCGGGCGCTGAACCCCGGTTTCGAGAGACGCATGCGTACCGGGCTGCCCTTTGTGCGCTGCAAGCTCGCCGCCAGTCTGGATGGCCGCACCGCGATGGCCAGTGGCGAGAGTCGATGGATCACCTCGGAGGCCGCGCGGCGCGATGTGCAATGGCTGCGGGCACGATCCTCGGCCATCGTCACCGGTATTGGGACGGTGCTGGCAGACGATCCATCGATGAACGTGCGAGTCGATCCGAGTGAGATCTCCGCGCTGACGCCGGATGAGCCCCCGCGCCAGCCGTTGCGGGTGGTGGTCGACAGTGCGCTGCGCATGCCGAGCGACGCGCGCATGCTCGCGCTACCCGGTGCGACGCTGATCGCGACCCGCGACCAGTGCCCCACCGATATCGCGCGCATCACCTCCGCCGGCGCGGAGGTGCAGGTGGTTCCCGCCGACAGCGACGGTCGTGTCGATCTGTGGACATTGATGCGTTACCTGGGCAGCCGCGAGATCAACGAAGTCCTGATCGAGGCGGGCCCGAGTCTGGCCGGCGCCGCTGTACGGGCCGGCCTGGTTGATGAGATCGTGCTCTACCTGGCGCCGCATCTGATGGGTGACGCGGCCCGCCCGCTGTTTCGCTTGCCGGGGCTTGAATGCATGGACCAGCGAATCCCCCTGAGCGTTGCGCAGGTGCGCCAGGTGGGTCCGGATCTTCGTGTCACGCTGCGTCCTGCGGATCCTGCCTGATTCGGGTCCGGCCGTCGCACTTGCGCGCTATCGCGAGCCGAACCGGCCTTTCTATTTCTGCTGAGCCAGATGCGCCCGGACCGCTCCAACCCCCGCGCCGATCCCCGGGCGCGCTCGGGTTACACGTGTCCCTCCAGGCATCGATGATGCCTGCGCCTCGATGACCCGGCGCGCCACCCGAGCGGGGCATACCCGGCTTCTGGGCCACCCCTGGTGGGCACCGGCGGCGCTTGGAGCCGCCTAGTTCTCTGCCACACACGCTGGTCGTGGGCGCGACAGGTAAACACGCATCTATAATGCGTGAATCCGGAAAACCTTGACGCGCGTCGCAGCCGATCCCCCGAGTCTGGCCCAGACTCCGGTTATCTGTGACAGACCGTCAAGGGCTGTTCTCGGTCGGGTCGGGGGTAACGTGGCGGTGCCCGGCCGATCCTCCCCGTCGGGGAGAGGCGCCGGTGAGGCCGGTGCGGCGATGGAAGGCGCGCCGCGGCGCATGCGATCGGGACGGTCTTTTCCCCGTTGCAGCCGCGGCCGATGTCTTGGCCGCCGGAGCTGTCCCGGGGCATCTCCGTGTCGGCGGCAGGGGCGCCCGGGTCCGGGATCCGGAGGCCCCTCGCCGTTATTGTCGAGACCAGAGAGCACCAAATGAAGACCCACCCGGAGATTCAGCTCGCGATCGCAGGGCGAGGTCGGCCCTCGCGCGCGCGCGCCGCAGCGCCCCTTCCCGTCATGGCACTTCTCCACGAGGCCGCAGTCCTGCTGGCCGCCTTTGCCCAAGGGGGGCCGCCGGGTCTGATCGACCTCGGACGTTTGCCCTTGGGCGAGAGCGACCGGCAGCTGCTCGAAGACAGCCTCGGCGGCGTGGAGGTCGACGCGCTCGTCCAAGGTGCGTCCGGCCCGACGCGGGTGCGCGAGACGCGCTATGCCGGCCTTTGGTGGGTGGTCTACCAGGATGGGGCCGGCCAGCGGGTTGCGGAACACCTGGAGATCACCAGCGCACCCGATATTCTGCTTTCGCCTCGCGAGGATGCGATAACGGGGTCGCGCCGGCTGCGCGATGCCCTCGCGGCGCTGACCTAGACATCCTGTCTCGCGCCGCACCTCCGCCGAAGCCACACCCAGGAGTCAGACCGTGAAACAAGAAGACACCTTTTTCCAATACTTCTCCCGCCGGGGTGTGTCGCGACGAGCCTTCCTGCGTTTCTGCGCGGTCACCGCCTCGGCCATGGCGCTTCCCGCGGGGGCGGGCCAGGCGCTGGCTGCGGCCTTGACGGCGGCGCCGCGACCAAGCGTGCTGTGGCTGTCTTTTCAGGAGTGTACCGGGTGTTCGGAATCGCTCACGCGTTCCGGCGAGCCGACCATCGAGGGGCTGATGCTCGATCACCTCTCGCTCGACTATCACCACTTGTTGCAGGCGGCTGCGGGGGAGGCGGCGGAGGAGGTGCGCCTGAGCGCGATGGCGGAGAATGCCGGCAGCTACGTATTGGTGGTCGACGGCTCCGTGCCGACGGGCGCCCAGGCGGCGTGGTCCACGATCGCGGGTGTCTCGAACCTGCAGATGCTCACCGAGATGGTCGATGGGGCCGCCCTGGTCATCGCCGTCGGCACCTGCGCATCCTTTGGCGGTCTCCCGGCCGCGGCGGCGATCTGCGCCGAGAGCTTGAGCCAGAGCGGCGCCACCGGTGTCGGCGAGCTCATGGACACCGGGGTGGTCGCGACCCGGCCGCTGGTCAACATCCCCGGTTGTCCGCCCCTGCCAGAGGTGATCTCGGGCACCATCGCCTATTTTCTCGCCTACGGGGCCGTCCCTGAGATGGACGCGTTGCGCCGCCCCACGGCGTGGTTCGGTAAGACGGTTCATGACGGCTGTCCGCGGCGGCACCATTTCACCAAGGGTCATTTCGCTCTTGCGTACGACGATGCCGAGGCCAGCCGCGGCTATTGCCTGTACAAGCTCGGCTGCCGCGGACCCGAGACGTACAACGCCTGCCCGTCGCTCAAGTGGAACCTGGGTACGAGCTTCCCGATGCACTCGGGTCACGGCTGTCTCGGCTGCTCCATGCCGGGTTTCTGGGATCGCGCGCTTGCCGCGGATGCGAGCGGGTTTACCGGGAGCGGCTTTTATCCTGATGCGCCGCCGATGAAGTGAGCCGCAGGCACCCGCCCCAACCACCGCCACGGCTCGCGCATCGCTTCAGGCGCGGGCCAACGGAGAGTCTTCATGAGCACTGTCGTCGTCGACCCCGTCACCCGTATCGAAGGGCATCTGCGCATCGAGGCCGAGACTGAGAACGGCATCATCTCGCGGGCATCGAGCTCGGGCACCATGCTGCGCGGCATCGAGAACATCCTGACCGGTCGCGACCCCCGTGACGCCTGGGCCCTGGCGCAGCGGATCTGCGGGGTATGCACCCTGGTCCATGGCATTGCCTCGGTGCGCGCGGTCGAGAACGCGCTCGACTACCCGATCCCGCCCAATGCCGTGCTGATCCGCAACCTGATGATCGGTGCCCAGTTCATCCATGACCACGTGATGCATTTCTATCACCTGCATGCCCTGGACTGGGTCGACATCGTCTCCGCCCTCGCCGCCGATCCGGCCGCGACGTCCGAGCTCCAGCAAGGCCTCAGCGCCTGGCCGAACAACTCAACGGCCTATTTTCAGGATGTGCAGGAGCGCTTGAGCACCTTTGTCGGCAGCGGGCAGCTTGGCATCTTCGCCAACGGCTATTGGGGACACCCGGAGTACAGACTGCCGCCGGAGCTCAACCTGCTGGCCTTCGCCCACTACCTCGAGGCCTTGAGCTGGCAGCGCAGGGTTTCGCGTATTCACGCCATCTTCGGCGGCAAGAACCCGCACCCAAACTTCGTCGTCGGCGGCGTTCCCTGTGGTGTCGATGGGCGTGGCGGCAAGACCGCCGTGGACGCGGAAGGCCGGCGCGCGATCCGCGACATCATCGCCGAGATGAGTGTATTCATCGATCAGGTCTACGTCCCCGATACCCTTGCCATCGCCTCCTACTACAAGGATTGGTTCCTGCGGGGGGAGGGCGTTGGAAACTTCCTGAGCTTCGGCGAGTTTCCGGACCCGCTCCTGGGGGTCGGGGACCCGAGCGCCCTGTTCGTTCCGCGGGGGGTCATCCTCAATCGGGACCTGGACAACATCTACCCTGTCGATCTGGATGACCCGACCCAGGTGCAGGAGTATGTGAGCCACTCCTGGTACGACTACGTCGCGGGCAAAGAGCAGGGGCTGCACCCCTATCAGGGCGAGACGCGCCCCAACTATTCCGGCCCGACGCCGCCGTTTGCCAACCTGGACGTGGAGCGAAGCTACTCCTGGCTGAAGACGCCGCGCTGGAAGGGCCTGCCGATGGAGGTCGGTCCGCTCGCCCGTGTCCTGATGCTCTACGCGTCGGATCATCAGGCCACCCGGGAGCTGGTCGACACGACGCTCTATAAGCTGCGCTTGCCGTTGCGGGCACTGTACTCGACGCTCGGGCGGGTCACCGCCCGCACCCTGGAGACGAAGCTGATCGCCGACCAGATGCTTGTCTGGTATCGCGCGATGGTCGCGAACCTGCGCGCGGGTGACACCCGCACCCACAACGCCGACCTGTTCTACCCCGACAGCTGGCCGGACACCGCATACGGGGCCGGCTACACGGAGGCGCCGCGTGGGGCCTTGGCGCATTGGGTGGTGATTCGCGACGGGCGCATCGCGAACTACCAGGCCGTGGTGCCGAGCACCTGGAACGCCGGACCGCGTGATGCGGCCGGGGTGGAAGGACCTTACGAGGCGGCCCTGCGCGGCCATCGTCTCTTCGATCCAAAACGACCCATCGAGATCCTGCGCACGATTCACAGCTTCGACCCCTGCCTGGCCTGCGCCGTGCATGTCGTGGATCCGAACGGGCAGGCGCTGTTGCGAATCAACGTGCGTTGAAACCTGGCGACGCCGGTCCAGGGCCTGTACGGCGTCTCCAAGGAGTGAAGAGATCCCCCAAGCACGGGTTCCAGGATGGGAGCTGATCGACCCAAGACTGGGCCAATCAGCTCCAGAGGACCCGTGCGTCCCGTGCGCGGCCCCGAGCGAGCAGGCGCCTGGACGCCCGCGCCGCACCCGATCGCATCCGTCCTGCCCACGCAAGGGAGGGGGCCGTTTCTCCGCGGCGCCTTCGCCGCGGCGACCGCGCGTCGCGCACCCGCGGGACGCCAGTCCGCGTTGCGTTCTGCCGGTGCGTCGGTGCTATAGTCGTGCCCGATTTGACGCCGACATCCCGACCCCGCCCCGAACCTGATGAATGGCGGCCCACCCGGTATCTCTTTCGGTACGTGCGGGTTTGTGTGCATGTCGGCATGCACGTGACGCATCATGATGAGGCGGGACGGCCAGCGCGCGCTGGCGTCCCGGGTCGAGGGTTGGGTCAGGATGGCCGGAGCTCGTGTTTCCTTAGCCTTCAGAAGACCCACGCATGCCTGATTCGCAGACTCCCGGCGTCGACTCGATGTCCCCCGACAGTACAGAGATGCTCCGCGGCCTCGCGCGGGTGAGCAGCCTGCTGGCGGATGCCCGCGACGCGAACGATGCGCTCGAGCGCGTCGGGCGTGTCTTGACCGACGTGCTGCACGCCACTCGCTGGTCGATCATGCTCAAGACGCGGGGGGACGTGATTCGCATCAGTCTCGCCAGGGGACTGCCTCAGCACGTGGTTGAGCAGACCCGGGTCAGGCTCGGCGAGGGCATTGCCGGTCGGGTGGCACAGCGCGGCGAGGGCGCGTTGTATGGCAATGTGGAGGCCGACGTCGGCATGACGTCCGGGGCGCTCTATGCCTCATCATCGTCCATCTGTGTGCCGATCCTGCTCGAGGGTGACGTCCTTGGCGTGATCAACCTCAGCAACAAGCGCCTGCCTGGCGAAGGTTTCGTGGCCTTCACCGACACGGACCTGACCCTGGCGTTGATGACGGCCAACCAGGCGGCAATGCTGATCCGGATGCTGGGGGATGGTTGGGCCAGGAGCTGCCCACCGCTCACGCAAAGACCGTCCAGTGGGTCAGGGGCAAGGGACGGGGTGCTGATGCAGGCGTCCGCCTTCGATGTGCTGAGCCGTGTCACCGATCTGATGACGGTCAGCGGTGATCTGGATCAGGTACTGCTGGCCGCGATCAATGGGGCCTGTCGGCTGCTGAACGCGATGCGCGGCTCCCTGATGCTCTACGACGACGCGCACACGGAGCTGCGAATTCGCGCCGCGATTGGCATGCCGACCGAGATCGTTGCCCAGGTACGGGTCAAGCCCGGGGAGGGGATCGCGGGCCGCGTGCTGCAGACCGGCGAGGCCCTGCTGTTGAAGAATGCCCCCGAGGCCCGCCTGGGAGACGCCATCCCCGCTGATCTGCAGGCGGAGCGGTATCGCAATCGCAGCGCCCTGAGCGTACCGCTCAAGAGTCATGGCCGGGTGCTCGGCGTGATCAACATCAACGACCGCTCCGACCTGCTCGAGTTCTCCGAGGAGGATCTGCATATCGCCCGCGTCATCGCCAACCAGGCCACGGTCGCCATCTCGGCGGCCAACCTGTTGCAGGAGTCCATCGCGGCGGCCGAGATGAAGCGCCTGCTTGCGGTCGCCCACGACATCCAGGAAAACCTGCTGCCGGCGATCCCGGTGATCGACGGGATCGATGTGGCGGGCTGCTCGGATCCCTGCGCCGCGGCGGGAGGGGATTATATCGATTTCTTCCCCGCCACCGAGACTGGTGGCGGATGCGCCGGGTGTCTCTATCTGGCGTGCGGCGACGTATCCGGCCATGGGGTGGGGGCGGCGCTCATCATGGCGATGGGGCGGGCCTTTCTGCGCGCGCTGCTGCGACAGGAGACCGACCTGGCGGCGGTGATGTATCAGATGAACAACTTGATCGAGGCGGATACGCCCTCCGGCCAGTTCATGACACTGTTCGTGGGCATGCTCGATGCATCGAACCGCTCTCTGCGCTATGCCTGCGCCGGTCACGATCCGGCCCTCCTTTACAGACCGAACGATGATCGAATGGTCGAAACGGAATCGACCGGGGTACCCCTGGGTATGTTTCGAGACCAACTCTACAGCGTGGGCACGGTCGATATTCAGCCCGGCGACGTGCTCGTGCTGTCGACCGACGGGGTCGTGGAGGCCACCGATATCGAGGGGCGGTTCTATGGTCGGGACAGGCTGAAGCAGGATCTGAAGGAGCTCGCGACGCTGCCGGCCGCGGACATGGTGGAGGCGATTCGCCAGCGCGTCCTCGCCTTCTCGTACCCCCATGCATTGAACGACGACCTGAGCCTGATCGTCACGAAGATTGGGGGCTGAGCTCGGTGTCGAAGGCAGACCGTTGCGGGGATGGGCCAGCGCGGGTGGCGCCGGGTGAAGGCGCTGGGCCGGTGCCTGGAGGGAACCATGCTGCGCTATGCTGATGTGGCCGGCGCGTTGGCGGGCCTGTTGTGGCAGCGTTACGGAATCGGGGTTGAGGACGTCATCGCAACCGCGCCGATTCCGGGCTCATACTGGGGCGCCCCCGAGGCCGGGCTCATTGGCACCCGGGTGTTTGCCAGCGGGGAGACGCCGGTGCATTCGGTCCTCCACGAGGCGTGCCATCTGATCTGCATGGATGGCCAACGGCGCGCGGTGCTGCATACCGATGCCGGTGGAACCCATGCCGAGGAGGACGCCGTCTGTTACCTGCAGATCGTGCTGGCCGGCTACGTCAGCGGCGTCGGGCGCGAGCGGATGTTGTGCGACATGGACGCCTGGGGCTATACGTTCCGCCTGGGCTCGGCCGGCGCCTGGTTCGAGAACGATGCGGACGACGCGCGCCACTGGCTCCTCGAGCATGGTCTGCTGCGCGCGGACGGGACCCCGACCTGGATGCTGCGGCCCTGACGCGCAGACCCTATAATTCGATGAACCCTCGCACGAGCTCTCGCAGGCTGCCCAGGGAGGCCGTCATGATCAGATCCGTCGAACCGATTTGCCGCGGCATCGGGCTGTTGCTCCTTGCCTTGTCCGGGTCCGTCCTCGCCTGGACCCCCTATGGGGATCCGCCGCCTGGGGCATACGCCGGCCAGCAGCCGGGTACCGTCGAAGGCGGCATGTACGGTTATCCGCCCCCGTACGGGCCGCCCGGTTATCCATTCCCGCCGATGATGGGCCCGGATGAGGATGTCCGCCTGGCCCCGGTGCCGGGGCCTGACGCGGGGATACCCGGCGGATCCCCCGATATGCCGATGTCGGCCCCCGTCCCGGGAGGACTGCGGCTGACGCCCGAGGTCACGGACGATGCGTACCTGTTGACGATCGGGCTCGCGCAGGGCGCTGACCCCGCGGCGGTGCAGGTGCAGGCGCGTGGCCGTTCGCTGATCATCAGCACGGATCGCTCGGTGGAGAGCAGTACCGAACAGCAGCTCGAGGATGGCCGCGGGTTCAGCCGTAGCTACCGCTGGTCCAGTGGTCGGAGCAGCCGGCGCGTGCCGGTTCCCCCGGACGGCGACCTGGGCGCCATGCAGCGGGAGGACGGCAGCGACGGGATCCGTATCGTCATCCCACGGCGTCAACCCTAGGCAGACGCTGATCAAACGCCTTCCGGGCATTTGATCGGGTTCATTTTCAAGCGCCTGCAGCGCTCGAAAATGCCGGGCGCTCCATGGCCCGGGCGGGAAACGCTTAAGATCAGCGTTTCCCGAGCGCTCGTATACCGATCGCGCCAGGGGTGTGGGTCCGCGCGGGGCGCGCAGGCCCAACGAGACCCGCGCAGAGCCGGGGTTGCTGTCTATACCGCCCAGGGGCCGTCGTCGTGTTTCGTCCGCGGACCTCGGGCGCCGTCCCGCCCCACCCGTGTTGCCGCCGCCTTTTCTGGGTGTCAACTTCATGCCCATCCGACCGGAGCCGCCGTGAGCCAACCGTTTCAGACCCCCCAGGACGCCGAGGATGCCTATTACGACGCCCTGGATGAACGCAGTGTCGATCACATGATGCAGGTGTGGGACGACTCGCCCGATATCGCCTGTCTACTGCCGATGCAGCCGTTCATTCACGGCAGCGCGGTGCGCGACATGTGGCGGGCTCTGCTGCAAAGCGACATGCCGATCGACATCCATGTCCGGCATGTCCGTTGGGTGGAGATCGATGACATCGCGATCCACTACGTGGAAGAGCAGTCTCGCCTCGCGAGTGCGCAGGGCACGCCGCCACCGGTGTATGCCGTGAACGTGTTTCGCCGTCGCGGTGATGCCGGCTGGGGCATGATCCTGCATCAGAACTCGCCTTCACCGCCGCCCCCGGGCAGTGCGCCGCCCCGCGTCTGACGATGCGGATCCAATTGCAGACCCTGGGCTGTCGCCTGAATGAGGCGGAGCTGGAGACTTGGGCGCGCCAGTTCCGCGACCGCGGCTACCGGATCGCCGGTGCTGGCGAGACGGCCGATCTGGTGGTGGTCAATACCTGTGCCGTCACCCAGGATGCGGTCAGAAAGTCACGCAAGCTGCTGCGCCGCTCCCAGCGCGAGAACCCCAACGCCAGGCTTGTGGTGAGCGGCTGCGCCGCCTCTGTCGATGGCCCCGGGGCGTTGGACGAGACCGGGATCGACCTGCTGGTGCCGAACGCCGACAAGGACCGTCTGGTGGAGATTGCCGCGCGCGAGCTGGCGCTGCCCCTGATGCCCGCGACGGCCGCCGAGCCGGATGCCGTCGGGCCGTTCCCGCGCCGGCGCCAGCGCGCCTTCATCAAGGTGCAGGACGGCTGCCGCTATCGCTGCACCTTCTGCATCGTCACCAAGGCGCGGGGTGAGGAGCGCAGCCGGCCCGCGGGTGAGGTGTGCGGGCAGATCAACCGGCTGGCGGCCGAGGGTGTGCGCGAGGTGGTGCTCACGGGCGTGCACCTGGGTGGCTACGGCAGCGATTCTGGCAGCAGCCTGCATCGACTGATCGAGCGGGTCTTGCGCGACACCGACATCCCGCGCATCCGGCTCGGCTCCCTGGAACCCTGGGATATCGGCGAGCCGCTCTGGCAGCTCTTCCAGGACCCGCGGCTGATGCCGCATCTGCATCTGCCCCTGCAGAGCGGCTCGGACTCCGTGCTGCGGCGCATGGCCAGGCGGTGCAAGACCGATGACTTCGCGCGCCTGGTGGAGCGGGCCCGACGCACGATTCCCGATCTGAATGTCACCACGGACATCATTGTCGGCTTTCCCGGAGAGACCGATGCGGAGTGGCATGAGACGCTGGAGTTTGCCGACCGGATCGGCTTCGGGCATATCCATATCTTCGCCTACTCACCCCGCGCCGGGACCAAGGCGGCGGGTCTGCCAGGGCAGGTGCCGGCCGAGCTCAAGAAGGCCCGCGGCGCTGCATTGCACCAACTGGCGCGGACGATGAAACGGGCGACGTTCGAGCGTTTTCTGGGGCGCACCCTTCCGGTGCTGGTCGAGGCGCGTTGTGGCGACGGCCCGGATTCGGGATGTTGGACGGGCTACACGCCCAACTACCTGCCAGTGCGGATTGTCCCGGCCGGCATCCCCGCCGGGGAGACGGGCGCGCATCGCCGCTCGATGCCGTTGGCGGCCCGATCCGCTTCAATCCAGCCCAACGAGATCCGGTCGGTGCGACTGAGCTCGGTGTGGAGCAACGGCGAGGCGGTTGTGGCCTCCGCGCTGGATCATACCCTGGCCCCTTGATCCGCGAAGCGGTGCCTGGCGGTTTCGGGGTCGATCCCCCAAGGCCGCAACCAGGCAGCCGCCCGTTCAGCCCATACCGGAACAGGAGCGCTCCGCAGGCCGGGCGGTGCCTTTGAACGATCGCCCGGCGTTTCCAACGACGGCGCCTCAGTAGCCTCCCTGGATCACCGCCTGCTGCTGGCGGTCCAGCTCCTCGGCGACGTAGGCAAGCGCGAGGCCCATCTCCCGTGTCCATGCCAGTTCCACGCGCCAGCCGCCGCTCACCTCCCAGACATGCACGGCCATCCCCTCGCCGCGCCGGATCGCGTTCTTCTTTCGTCCGGGGGTCGTGGCATAACCGGGGAAACGGCTACGATCCTCGCCAGCACCATACTTGTCGCGCAACAGGCGGTAGAGCTCGTCATAGCGCAGTTGCGAGGCAATCTGGTACTGACGCAGCACCTTATAGATGCGATTCCGGAACCCCATCACATAGACTCGTTCGGGTCCCTCCTGGTAGATCAGCGCGATCCGCTCACCCTCGTCCTGGCGCAGCGTTGGCTGGCCCTGCTGCAACAGCGCGTTCAAGTCGCCGCCGAGACAGTAGCGGTTGAACACCAGCTTCAGACAGGGCTGCTGGGCGAGCGCCACCGCGCTGAACAGCGTGCAAAGCAGGGTGGTCATCGCGAGGGTGGACCACGCCGATGACCGGACTAGGCTGCGCTCTGCCACTATGACTCCTCGGTGATCTCGTCGTTGTAGTGGGCCGGGAGCATACCGCATCCGGTGCGGCGCCGCGGTGCGGCCTCGGCAGCGGCCCGGTGTCGCTGTGCATGCCAATCGGCTCAGGGCTCCTCGGTCTTGAACCCCGCGGCAATGTGGCTGCCGTCGCAGAACGGCTTGTTTTTCGACTGACCGCAGCGGCAGAGCGCAACCCGGGTACCCTGCCACGCGGCCCGCCCGCTCGCGGCGCGGAGGGTCAGATTGCCCGTGACCAGCAGCGGGCCGTTGGGTCGCGGCGAGATGGTCAGCGGGCCTCCCGTCGCTTCAACCCCAGGTCCCGTCGCCCCCACCGCGCCGAAGTCCTGGAAGCCGGCCTCGATGTGGCTGTTGTCGCAGAACGGTTTGTTCTTGGATGCCCCGCAACGGCAGAGTGCGGCGCGGAAACGTGCGCCGGGCATGTCATCGGGGACGCCCTCGATGGCGAGATCCCCGGTCGCAAACAGCGGTCCGTTATAGGCCACGGTGATCCGATTCTCAGAGGGCGGGGCCTCGGCATCGCCCGACTTGTCGGTATAGGTCAACGCCCCGCTCGGGCAGCGCTCGACGATCGCCCGGACCTCGGCCTTGGTCGCCTTGTCTGGAATACACCAGGGCTCGCGGCCGCCCTCGAAGAGATCGCCCTCGGAGTACCCGCATTCCCCCATATGGATACACAGCCGGCTGTCGAAATGCACATCGATTTCCCGGCCCTGGTAGTCGAAAATCTGCTTCTTGCTCATCGCATCGCTCCGGAAAAAGGCGGGATTTAGCGGTCGTCTGACCGCGGATCTCGCCGAACATGAGAAATCAGGTGGAACCGGGGACTAGGGCAGATCGAACAGAAGGACTTCCGCTTCGTCGGCGCCGTCGATCCGAACCCGGCTCTCGCCGGTGATCTGGGCCCCGTCACCGCTGTTCATCTCGACGGCATTCACGCGCGCCCGACCGCGGGCGATCTGCACGTATGCCTGGCGTCCAGGCGCGATCTCGTGCTCGACTGCCTGGTCCGTGTCGAGCAGCGCGGTATACAGAAAGGCATCCTGCTGCGCGTCGATGGAGTTGTCGCGCCCGTCCGGCGAGACCAGCAGCGCGAGCCGACCGCGCCGATCCTTGGCCGGGAAATGACGTTGCGCGTACCCGGGCTGCACCCCTGTGCGATTCGGTGTCAGCCAGATCTGCAGCAGGTGCACGGCCTGGGCGTCGGAGGGATTGTACTCGCTGTGCCGCACGCCGCGACCGGCGCTCATGCGTTGCACGTCGCCGGGCCGGATGATGGATCCGTTGCCCATGCTGTCTTTGTGCTCCAGGGCGCCGGAGAGCACGTAGGTCACGATCTCCATATCCTTGTGGGCGTGGGTTGGGAACCCGCCTCCGGGTGCGATGCGGTCATCATTGATGACCCGCAGATTGGACACGCCCATGTGCTGGGGATCGTAATAATCGCCAAAAGAGAAGCTATGGAAGCTATCCAGCCAGCCAAGGTTGGCGTGGCCACGTTCGGATGCCTTGCGAAGTCTGAGCATGCTCGTGAGGCCTCACCGGTGTTCGGTTGCCTGTACATGGCATCATCCCGGCGTGCTTTCCAGCCGCCAGTCCTTTATCGGATGCGTTGACCATGATCGCCCGTGGAGACATGCGCCCCCAACTCGAAACCGCCAATGCGTGCGTCGCGAGGCAAGAAACGACGCTCTCGCGCTAGCCCGGGGGCAGTGCCTCGCCGGGTTGGCGTGCCACCCGTGTGGATGTCCCGCCGTGGGCCGCCCGCAGGGCCTGGGCCAACTGGTGAACCGTCATCGCATAGTAGGTGCTGTTGTTGTATCGGGTGATAACGAAGAAATTATCGAGGCCGAACCAGTATTCGTAGCCGCCAGCGGCATCGAGCTCGAGCAGGCTCACGCGCTGGTCGTCGCTCAGGGCGATCGTTGGTGTGAGCCCCCGTTGTTTGAGCTCGCCGACCCGATAGCTGCTCTTGAATCCGGTCTCCATGCCGCGCGGTACCGCGGCTCGGGCGGAGGCCCGGGCGGCCACCGGCTGGCCGGGTTGCCAGCCGTTGCCTGCAAAATAGTTGGCGACGCTACCGATGGCGTCTTGTGGATCCCACAGATCCCGATGTCCGCTGTTGTCGAAGTCCACGGCGTAGCTGTGGTAGCTCGAGGGCATGAACTGCCCGAGCCCCATGGCACCGGCAAATGATCCGACTGGCTGCATCGGATCGAAGCCCTCTCGTTGCGCCATGATGAGGTACTGCTCGAGCTCGTCGCTGAAATAGGCCGAGCGGCGGGGGTAGTCGAAGGCCAGCGTGCTCAGGGCGTCGATGATGCGGTGCTTGCCCATGTAGCCGCCCCAGTGGGTCTCGATGCCGAGGATGGCAACGATGTACTCGGGCGGCACGCCATAGCGTTGGGCGGCGCGGTTTAGCGTCTGTTCGTGCCGGTTCCAGAACGCGAGGCCGTTGGCGAGATTGGCGCTGGTGATGTGCTTGGCGCGGTAACGGCTCCAGGCCCCGGTCGGGCCGGAGGACGGCCGCCACTGCCGGTTCATGTATTCCAGGATCCAGGGGTCGCGGCGCACCCGCGAGAATACGTGCTCAAGCTCGTCGCGGCTGAATCCCTGCCCCTCCATGCGCTGGATGAAGCGTGCGACGTCGGCGCGGCCGGCGTAGTCCCCCGTGATGGTCCCCGATGAGGCCAAACGCAGACCCGTGGCAGCGCCACCCGCGTCCGCCGTCGACGGCCTTTTCGCATCGGAGCTGCAACCGACTGTCTGCAGGCCGCCGATGAGCAGGAGCAGGCATAGGAGCGCGGGCATCGAGAAGTCCCCCTATAGGTATTGTTTCGTCCATGGTAGCCGGTGGTGACAGTGTTGTCGTCAACTGCCCTCACTCATCGCCGAGCACCATCACCGCGTCCATCTCCACCAGTGCGCCCTTGGGCAGTGCCGCGACGCCAATGGCGGCACGGGCCGGATAGGGCTCGTTGAAATACTCGGACATGACCTGGTTCACCAGTGGGAAATGACTCAGATCGGTCAGGAACACGTTGAGCTTGACCAGGTGCTCCATTCCTCCACCCGCGGCGCGGGCGACCGCCTGCAGGTTGTTGAACGTCTGGCGGATCTGTGCCTCCACATCGCCGTCAACCAGTGCCATGCTCGCTGGCACCAAAGGGATCTGTCCGGACAGATACACCGTGTCGCCGACCTGCACCGCCTGGGAATAGGTGCCGATGGCATCGGGGGCCTGATCCGTGTGGATGACTCGCTTGGGCATCGCCTCGCCTCCGTTTGTGGTCGCATGTTGGAACGCCGCCCAAGATAGGTAAGCGGGCCGATGCGGTCAATGCGTGCTCAGGCACGGGGCTTACCGCTCCCTGGGCGACGGCGGAAATGACCGCGCCGGCGTCGACCCCGCGAACCGGCGATCACCCGGGGGCGGAAGACGGCTCCGGACCCGCTGCTGACCGCCCCCGTTGACATCCGGGGTCCGGCTCACCTGGGGCAACCCTTGCCCAATGCCCGCCGTCGTGGGCGGCGTGACGGCGCCCTGAACGGCGTATTACCGGGCGCGCATTCGGGCCCCGGGGCTGCTATGCTTCCGGTTCGATTGCTGCGCTGCAACATTGCCGATTCTGGGGGACTCGCGGACGATGTCACTGAAGCCGTTCAAAAAACTGTTGGTCGCGAATCGCAGCGAGATCGCCATTCGCGTCTTTCGCGCCTCCGCTGAGCTGGGCATCCGCACGGTGGCGATCTTCGCCGAGGAGGACCGCCTGTCGATGCATCGGTTCAAGGCGGACGAGTCCTACGAGCTCGACCGTTCCAAAGGGCCTGTCGGTGCCTACCTGGATATCCCCGGCATCATCGGGATCGCGGTGGAGCAGGGCGTCGATGCGATCCACCCCGGCTACGGCTTTCTATCCGAGAACCCGGCCTTTGCGCGCGCCTGCGCGGACCACGGAATCGCCTTCGTCGGCCCGCGTGCCGAGCTGTTGGCGATGATGGGAGACAAGACCGCCGCCCGCGGACTCGCGCGCAGGGCCGGTGTCCCGACGCTCCCCGGTACCGATGAGCCGGTGGAGGATCGCGATGCGGCGCTCGCGCTGGCCGCGGAGATCGGCTTTCCGTTGATCATCAAGGCCGCCCACGGTGGCGGTGGGCGCGGCATGCGGGTCGTGCGCGATGCCAACATGCTGCCCAAGCAGCTGGATGAGGCGAGCACCGAGGCGCGCAACGCCTTCGGTAACGGGGCGGTGTTCCTCGAACGCTATATCGAGCAGGCGCGCCACATCGAGGTCCAGATCCTGGGGGATCACCACGGCAACGTCGTCCACCTGCACGAGCGCGACTGCTCGGTGCAGCGCCGCCACCAGAAGGTCATCGAGGTTGCACCGGCGCTCGGTCTCGACGATGCGCTCCGCACCGCGCTGTGCGATGCCGCGGTGCGGCTGGCCCGGGAGATCGGATACGACAACGCCGGCACCGTCGAGTACCTCCTCGACGCCGAGCGCGGCGACTGGTTCTTCATCGAGATGAACCCGCGGATTCAGGTCGAGCACACGGTGACCGAGGAGATCACCAACATCGATCTGGTGCGCTCGCAGATCCTGGTCGCGGCCGGCAAGGCCCTGCACGGACCGCAGCTGCGTATCCCGTCCCAGCCCGAGATTCCGCGGGTCGGTCACGCCATTCAGTGCCGGATCACCACCGAGGACCCGGAGAACCACTTCGCGCCAGACATCGGCCGCATCCTGACATACCGCTCGCCGGCCGGCTGTGGGATCCGACTCGATGCCGCGATCGCGACCAACGGTGCGCTGGTGTCGCCGTACTACGATTCGCTCTTGGTGAAGCTGACCGTGCGCTCGCTGGACTGGGAGAACGCGCTCGAGCGCATGGATCGGTCGTTGCGGGAGTTCCGGATCCGTGGTGTGAAGACCAACATCCCGTTCCTCGAGAACCTGATCCTGGACCCAAGATTCCGCGCCGGCACCGCGACGACCGGGCTGATCGACGCAACGCCGGCGCTGTTTGAGCTGAAGCCGCGGCGCGATCGCGCGACCAGGCTGCTGAGCTATCTGGGCGACGTGACGGTGAATGGGAATCCGCAGGTGAAGGGCTACCGGCCCAACGCCGTGCTGCCCGAGGCACGGGTCCCGGCCTATGATCATGGCGAGCCGCCAGCGCCTGGTACGCGGCAGATCCTGTTGGAGCGTGGGCCGAAGGGCCTTGCCGACTGGGCGCTGGCGCAGGAGCGCCTGTTGGTCACCGACACGACGCTGCGCGACGCGCACCAGTCGCTGCTCGCGACCCGGCTACGCACCGACGACATGTTGAAGATCGCCGGTGCCATCGCCCACCAGGCGCCGGGCCTGTTCTCACTGGAGATGTGGGGCGGTGCAACCTTCGATACCGCGATGCGGTTCCTGTATGAGGACCCCTGGGCACGCCTGATGCAGCTGCGCGAGCGTGTGCCGAACATCTGCTTCCAGATGTTGTTGCGGGGTGCCAACGCGGTGGGCTATTCCAACTACCCGGACAACGTCGTCAAGCGATTCGTCGGACACGCGGTCGAGCGTGGCATGGACATCTTCCGGATCTTCGACAGCCTGAACTATGTGCCGAATCTGTTGCCGGCGATGGAGGCGGTGCTCAACGACGGGCGGGCAGTGTGCGAGGCGGCCGTCTGTTATACCGGCAACCTCCTCGACCCGCGGCGCCACAAATACGACCTGGCCTACTACGTCGACATGGCTAAGGAACTGGAACGGGCCGGTGCGCACTTCCTCGCGATCAAGGACATGGCGGGGCTGTTGCGGCCCTATGCCGCAGAGCTGCTGTTCCGTGCGCTGAAGGCCGAGATCGGCATCCCGATCCACTTCCACACCCATGACACCTCGGGACTCAATGCCGCCTCGGTGTTGCGCGCGGTCGATGCCGGCGTGGACGTGGCCGATGGTGCGCTCTCCGGGATGTCCGGCTCGACCTCGCAGCCAAACCTGAACGCGATGATCGCGGCGCTGGAATTCACGCCGCGCGATACCGGTGTCGCGCGTGCGCCGCTCGATGCCATGTCGCACTATTGGGAGCGGGTGCGCACCTACTACAAGCCCTTCGACACCAGCGCCCCCCACGGCACCGCCGAGATCTACCTGCACGAGCTGCCGGGTGGGCAGTTCACCAACCTGAAGGAACAGGCCGCGGCGATGGGGCTGGCCGATCGCTGGGGGGAGGTCGCACAGACCTATGCCGATGTGAACCAACTCCTCGGCGACATCGTCAAAGTGACGCCCAGCTCGAAGGTGGTCGGCGATATGGCGATCTTCCTGGTTACCCGTGGCATTCGCGCCCAGGACGTGCTGAATCTGGCGCCGGGCGCGGTGCCGTTTCCGGAATCGGTCGTGGACATGCTCGCCGGCGGGCTCGGTCAGCCCAAGGGCGGCTGGCCGCGGGCGCTGCAGCACATCGTGCTCAACGGACGCCCGGCGATCGCGGACCGGCCGGGTCTGCACGCCGAGCCGGTGGACTTCGAGGCGCTGCGCGCGAAGCTCGCCGGGAAGATCGGCCGCGAGCCCAGCGATGACGACATCCTGTCCTACCTGATGTACCCACAGGTCTTCCTGGACTACGACAAGGCGCGGGGCACCTATGACGACCTGTCGGTGCTGCCGACGCCGGCCTTCTTTTACGGGCTGCAGACAGAGGAAGAGATCGCCTGCGAGATCGAGCCGGGCAAGACCCTGTTCATCAAGCTGGTGCACGTCGCCGACGTGGACCGCCATGGCAAGCGTGCGGTGACCTTCGAGCTCAACGGCGTGCCGCGCACCATCGAGGTGGTGGACCGCGGCGTCGTTGTCGACGATCAGGGTCGGCCCAAGGCCGACCCGGACGATCCACGCGAGGTTGGCGCACCGATCCCCGGCAAGATCTCCCAGGTCGACGTGACGGTCGGCCATCTGGTGAAGAAGGGCGATCCGCTGTTCACCTTGGAGGCGATGAAGATGTACACCTCCGTCATCGCCCCGTTGGCGGGCCTGGTGCACAGCATCGAGGTTGCCGAGGGTGATGTCGTCGAGGTCAAGGACCTGCTGTTGGTGCTGCGCTGACCCCGGCGATGCCCGGCAAGCGGGCGTCGCTGTCCGATGCGTGTCTCTCTGGTATGGGGTACTAGCGGAACAGGCGTTGCCACCAGTGCCGCCGACCCCGCGGTGGTGGCCGTGCCGCGGGCAGGTCGATGGGTGGCAGCTGGCTCATGATCCAGCCGGGCAGCGGCGGGTTGTCACTGAAGCCGCAGACCACGCCAAGATTGTTTGGATCATAGATCTTGATGAAGGTGGGCGCCCGCGGGTCGTCGGCGTAGACGATCCCGCAGTAGTCCTCCTGATGCTCCTTGCGCAGCAGCTGGTCCAGCTCGGCGACGAACTGCCGGACCTGTTGCGCATGGGCGGGTGCGGTGGGTGGTGGTTCGCCCACCGCGTACAGATACCAGCCGTCGGCGGCGTGCTCACGCACCCGCGCCCACAGCTCATCGAGCTGATGCCAGCGCAGTGCCGAGGTGAAGCTGCCGCGAAAGGCGGCGCTGAATGGATCGGGTGGGGCGGTTGCAGGCTTCATGGCTGTCTCCCAACGCGGGCGCTTGTTGGCCACCGGGCCAACGCTGGTATAGTCTCATCAACATCCATCCCTGTCAGGATCCAGACGACCTGGTCACCTATGTCAGCGCTCTACGAATCCAATCTGGCGCACCTTGAGCTGATCCACCGCGGCAAGGTGCGCGACATCTACGCCCTGGACGCGGAGCACATGCTGGTGGTCGCCAGTGATCGGCTCTCGGCCTTCGATGTCGTGTTGCCGCAGCCGATCCCTGGCAAGGGCGAGGTGCTGACGCGGGTGTCGAATTTCTGGTTCGCCCGGACCGCGCACCTGGTACCGAACCACCTCACCGATATCCCCGTCGCGGCCGTCGTCACCGATCCCGACGAGCAACGCCAGCTCGGTGAGCGCGCCATCGTCGTGCGCCGCCTCAAACCGCTGCCGGTGGAGGCCATCGTGCGCGGTTATCTGATCGGCTCCGGCTGGAAGGACTACCAGCGTGCCGGCGCCGTGTGCGGCATCGCGCTGCCAAAGGGGCTGCGCCAGGCCGACCGGCTGCCCGAGCCGATCTACACGCCGTCAACCAAGGCCGCACTCGGCGCGCATGACGAGAACGTCGATTTTGGCCATACGGTGGACCTGCTCGGCGCGGAGCTGGCCGCCCGGGTGCGAGCTGTCAGCATGGGAATCTATCGCGAATGTGCGGCCTACGCGCTGGAGTGCGGCATCATCATCGCCGATACCAAGTTCGAGCTCGGTCTGGACGCCGAGGGGCGCCTACACCTGATCGACGAGGTGCTGACGCCGGACTCGTCGCGCTTCTGGCCTGCCGATCGCTACCAGCCCGGCACCAGCCCACCGAGCTTCGACAAGCAGTACGTGCGTGACTACCTGGAGACGCTGGATTGGGACAAGACCCCGCCCGGCCCCGAGTTACCGCAGGACATCATCGACCAGACCGCGGCGAGGTACGCTGAGGCGGAGCGGCGCCTGACCGGGCGGACGGGCTGATCCCGACCCGGCGTACCCGGCTGCCACGCCAGGCCGGGCAGGCCTGGCGCCCGGGGCCTCAGACCTCCCGCCTCAGACCTCCCGCCTCAGACCTCCCGCCTCAGACCTCCCGCCTCAGACCTCCCGCCTCAGACCTCCCGCCTCAGACCTCCCGCCTCAGACCTCCC
>JAXGTD010000062.1:0-22182 GCA_040775095.1 Chromatiaceae bacterium
GCGTCGCGGTCGCCTTCGGCTTGCTGCGTGACGGGACGGACGCCCTGCCGATCGCCCCGGTACGCTATGAATGGGTCCCTGGCCAGAGCAAGTCGGGGCGGGTCTATCGCCTCAGTGACATCCCCCTGGCCGAGGTTGCGCGACTGACACCCGCCCAGATCGCGGCATTTGGCAGCGAGGCGGTCAACGCGCCCCCCGAGTGGATCGAGGCGCTGAGCGCCGAGCAGGTCGCGGCCATCGACGCGCCAGGCACGGCCTACTGGGTCGCCAAGCTCAACGCCGCGCAGCAGTCGGCCTTGACCGCAACACAGATTGCCGCGTTTGAGCACTGGAGCCTGTTCACGGCCCTGCCCGCGGAGAAGGTCGCGCTGGTCCCCCCGGCGAGTATGCCCGGGCTGGGGGTGGAGGTTCGCAACACCACCGATGCCTGGAAGGCGGCCCTCACGCAGGCGCAATGGGCGGCGATGACCGAGGAGCAGATCGCGATCCTGCACGCGGCAGGCTACTGAGCCGGCACCCGCCGCAGACCCATCGAGGCGCGGCAAGGCGCGGCGCCTCGAGGGGGCGACAGCCGCTCCCACGGCTGAGGCCGGCCACGCCGGCCCCCCTTCTGGCTGATCAATCGTATTCCGTCACCTTGAAGGCGTAGAACTCGCTCAGACCCTGCTCCCGGGTCCAGCGCAGGTACTCGGCGAACTGCTCGGACATCTCCGGCGTCGGCAGCACGAACGCATCCGACAGGTTCGCCGTGTGGTGCATGCGCGACGGGTCCGGGCTCTCGAACACGGCCAGGCGGCTGAGACCGTTTTCCTTCGTCCACGACAGATAGGCGTCGAACTGATCGGCCATCTCCTGGGTTGGGAATGGCCCGGCCGCCGGTGCGGTCTGCGCGGCGACGGCCACCGGCGATGGCGCTGTCGCGGACGGGGCCGCGGCCAGCTCGGTGGCCGAAACCATCAGCAGGCCGAATCCTCCGGCAACGAGACTCGGAAGAAACATGGTGTTGCTCCATTGGGCGATTTAGTATTGGTCATTATATTAGCGTTTTCTAATTTAGATTCAATGTCTGCTGCCGCCGAAACACCAACAGTCTGTATCCGATTGTGACGAGGTGTTACAGGCTCGGGGGAGATGTCCGCGAGCGATCGGAGCTCGGACGAGCCCACCGGGCGCCTGATCTGAGGCCCCCGACCCCGGTTATACTGCGCACCCCGCGACACCCGCTTACAGATCCAGGGAGCATCACCCGTTGGAAACCGTCCAGATCGTCCTGCTCGCCGTCGTCCAGGGCCTTACAGAGTTCCTTCCGATCTCAAGCTCTGGGCACCTGATCCTGACACCCCTGCTGTTCGGCTATGAATTGCAGAGCCTCGCGTTCGACGTGGCCGTTCACCTGGGCACGCTGGGCGCGGTGATGTTCTACTTCCGCCGCGAGATCGCGGCGATCCTGCTCGGCATGCTGGCATCCCTGCGCACGCGCGGGGTCGGCAACGCGGACGCGCGCCTGGGGTGGATGATTCTCGTCGCCACGGCTCCGCTGCTGGTGCTCGGATTTCCGCTCAAGGCGGTGCTGGAGCTGCTGCGCGAGGACGACCAACTGGTCGCGCTGGTCATCGCGGCAACCACGATCGGGTTCGGACTCCTGCTCTGGTGGGCGGACCGACGCGGCCGGCGGGATCGCAACGAGTACGCGCTGGATTGGAAGGCGGCCCTGATCGTTGGCTGCCTTCAGGCCGTCGCCATCATCCCGGGCACCTCGCGCTCCGGCATCACGATGACGGCCGGCCTGCTCCTCGGACTGACCCGTCGCGCGGCATCGCGGTTTTCCTTTCTTCTGTCGATCCCGACCATCCTGCTCGCGGGGGCTATCGAGACCAAGGACCTGCTGGCGGCGCCCGGCCCGGTCGACTGGAACGCCCTCTGGATGGGGGCCACGCTCTCATTCGTCGTCGCCTATCTGACGATCCACTTCTTCCTGCGCTTCATCGAACGGATCAGCATGTTTCCGTTCGTTGTCTATCGCCTGCTGCTCGGCGGGCTGATCCTGGTGCTGGTGCTCTGAAGCGACCGCCGCCCGGTGCGGCCTCGTGCTGGTCGCGCGGGTCCGCGCCGACCGAAAACGCGGTCCCCGATTGGCTCCATGTTCCGTCGCGCCGGCGCCTGAGCATGCAGGGCCACCCCCTGGCCCAGGCGTACAGTGCCTGGGATCGGCGGCCCCTCAGCGCCGCCAGAGCATGTGGTCGACAAAGCGCTTGACCCGGCGATGTCCGGGGGTATCGATGTCGCTGAACTCGAGCGTGGTGCGGTAGACCCCGTTGGTGGACCGGGTACTCAACACACGGGCATAGACGTCACCGACCGTACCCGAGCCCAGTTCCGGGCTCAGCGTCAGCAGCACCTCGGAGAAAGGTGCCAGAATCACCGGCAGATCGGCACTCATGCCAAAGTAGCCGAGATCATTGGCCTGGCCGATGAAGTACTCGGCGAGTATGCGCTTGGACTCAACCCGCCGGAGCAGAACCGGAAACTCGACGCGGACACGCGGCGATTTCCGGATCTCCACCTGCGGTACCTCGAGGCGGCGCGGATAGGTCACCGCACTGAGCTCGTAGATCGTGACCGGTTTCGCCTTGCCCTTGACCATGACCTGGTTGACGCTGCCAACCTCGATGTGCGCCCGCGCCGCCGCGTAACTGTCCTCGCTGAGCAAGACCTGACCCCGCAGGCTGTAGCCCTCGATTCGCGAAGCCAGATTGACCGCGTCCCCAATGACCGTGTACTCGTTATGCGCCCGGGACCCGAAGCTGCCGGCCATGACCTGGCCGGTATTGATCGCGATCCCGGCGTAGAGTCTTGGCTCACCCCGCGCCTCGCTGTTGCGATTCATGTCGCACATGGCCTGTTGCATCTCCACGGCACAGGCCAGCGCGCGCAGCAGGTCGTCGGGATGCTGGACCGGCGCACCGAAAATGGCCATCACCGCATCGCCCATGAACTTGTCGATCATGCCGCCGTGGTGTTCGATCAGGTCGCCCATGATCGTAAAGAAGCGGTTCAACAACGAGATGATCAGCCTCGGCGGCAGAGACTCCGTCAGGGCCGTGAAACCGCGAATATCGGCGATCAGGATGGTCGCGTTGGCCCCACGGATGGGCCGAGACTGGGGTTGACACTCGTCGATGGCCCGATCCAGACACCGGCGCAGATTCGCCTCGAGGCGATCATCAGTGGCCTCACCGTAGATCTCCCTGACAACGCTGGCGATGCTGGAAAGGAGAAGCTGCTTGTTCTTTTTTGGCATTCATTCAACCATGTGCGCCCGGTCGCACCTGACAGCATGCCATAACCCGTGCGCCGACGCCGGATTGTCTGCTCGCCCCATTTCGCCTCTTCCCTGAACGTCCCCGGGGGGCGTGAGAGGCCTGGACCCGACGCGAGGCGCGACGCGCGAGAGGCTCCATTTTCAAACGCTTGCCGCGCTCGAAAATGCCGGGCCATCCCTGGCCCGGCCGGGAAATGCTCTGAATCGCTCTTTCCCTAGCGCTCGTCGAGTCGGCGCAACAGCGCGGCGACCGGCTGGGGCCGCGCCGTGTCCAGGCGGATTGTCCAATGCAACTCATCGGCACCGAGCACTTCCCGCGCCGCGATCTGCGCATCGAGAATGCCCTCGTCGGCGTCGGACGCGTCCGCGCCGGCGGCCTGCCGCTCACGAACCCGTTGGCGCAACAGCTCGGTGGGCGCATCCAGGGCGAGCATCGTGATGCGGCAGCCAAGCTCCCGCGCCAGACGCCAGGCCGCGGCGCGCTGCTCGCGCCTCAGAAAGGTCGCATCCACGAGCACGCTGTAGTCGGCGCGAAGGATCTCCTTGGCCAGCGCGAGCAGATGATCATAGGTGCGGCGGGTGGCCTCGGGCGAGTAGATACCCGCGTTGTGTTGGACGGTGACATGCGCATCAGGCGACAGGCCAAACAATCGCTTGCGCTCCACGTCGGAGCGAAGATGGATCAGCGGCAGATGCTCGCGCAACGCGGTCCCGATCCAGGTCTTGCCAGAGCCGGACAGACCGTGGGTGATGAACAGGTGCGGCCGGGATCGGAGGGTGATGGAGCGGCCCAGCCGCAGGTAACGGCGGAACGCCTCTTGCTCGCGTTGGCGCTCGGCCCGATCGAGACTCGGCTGGCTAAGCCGGATGGCGACGACCTTGGCCCTCACCATCGCCCGATAGACCTGATAGAGGCGCAGCAGCGCGATGCCGGCATAGTCGCCGGTGCGCTCCAGATAGCGACTGACCAGACGCCTGGCAAGCGCCTCCTCGCCGCTCGCGCGCAGGTCCATTGCGAGAAACGCCAGCTCGCTCATCGTGTCCATCCAACGCAGGCTCGGATTGAACTCGATACCGTCGAAGATGATCAGTTGCCCGTCGTCCAGGATCGCGATGTTGCCACGGTGCATATCCCCGTGGCACTCGCGAATATGGCCGTCGCGACGACGTTGCTCGAGCCGCGTGCGCAGCCGCTCGAAGCGTCCCCGGGTCCAGCATTCCAGGCGCCGCGCGGCGCACCGGCTGGACGCATCGAGCTGGCTGGCGCCGATCTCTGCGAAGTTGTCCAGCATCGGTGCCAGCACGGCAAGCGGGGCCCCATACTGACTGTCCGGCGCCGCGGTCGCGACCGCGGCGTGGAAGGTGGCGACGCGATCGGCGACACGCTCGACAATCGCGTCGCTGAGCGGGCGATTGATGAGCAGGCAACGCTGCGGGAAACGGCGCATCAGGACCGCGTGCTCCAGGACCGGGCCCTGGCCACCGACGTAGGGCCGCCCGGGTGTGCCGCGCACCTGGACCACGCCAAGGTAGAGATCGGGAGCCAACCGCCGGTTGAGACGGACCTCCTCGTCGCAAAAGAACCGCCGTCGTTCCAGGGTGGAAAAATTCAGGAACCCGAGCGCGACCGGCTTTTTCACCTTGTACGCGAATGCACCAGCGAGCAGCACCCACGAGATGTGGGTCTCGATGATCTCAACGCGTTCCACCGGATGCGGATAGGCGCCGGGTGCGAGCAGCCCCTCGATCAGCGGCGGACGGGAGATCGGGGCGGCGGAATACGTCGATGGTCGCGCGGGACCCGTCGTATCAGACATGCGGGAGACCTCGCGCCAGTTGGGGGCCGGTTCGAAGCGGTTGCTGGCGCATCTTGAAGCCCGGCCACGGGTTACCTATTATGGCCCGATCGGCCCAGAGAACGCCGCGATCTTCCGATCCCCAGCCTTGCCAGATCAGGCCCATTGCGACGATTCCGTCGAACGCGTCCAGATCCTGACCGCGGTGAACGCCGACAAGGCCGGGAAACGGCTTGATCCAAAAGCAAGCGTCGCCCATTTCTGGATTTTATCCGTTGTCCTGAACACAACAGACCCGAGGTCTCTCCATGTCCATTGAACGAATCGTCTTCGCCGTCGCCGGCGCCTTTGTGCTCATCTCCGTGATCCTCGGCTATTATGTCAGCCCGTGGTTCTTGCTGTTCACCGGGTTCGTCGGCCTGAATCTGTTTCAGTCCGCGTTCACCGGGTTTTGTCCTCTGGCCAGCATCCTGAAGAAGATCGGTCAGAAGCCCGGGACCGCATTCTGAGCACCGGATCGGCCTCCTCGAGCGTGGCCGACCAGGGTGGTCCGCCGAGCACTCCCGGGTCACTCGGGTGAGGCCCCGAACCGGGCTCTCCAACAAAAAAAAAGGGCCGCTTCGCGGCCCTTTTTTTGTTGGCGAGGTTGCCCTCACTGCATACGCGTCGGCAACCAGTTCGCAATGCGGCTACGCTCGCTGGCAACGTCAATGTTGAAGAAACGCTGCAGTACCCCGAGCGCCTCGTCAATATCGGCACAATGCCAGTCGTCCATCACGACATGGTTGCTGCACTCTTCCACGCGGTAATTGTGCTCACAATCCGCGGCATCAAAACGGAGCCTGTAACCGGATCCGGTCCAGGCGTCCCACTTGTAACTAATCGTGTTTTCCTGTTCGTCGAACATGGTTGACCTTCTCTCGCGGTGACGCTGATGGCCGTGTTGATCCGGGACTGCCCACGCCGCCGAACCCCGACCTTAGTTGTTCCATAGTGGGGATTTCCCCTATCTCGAAACCGCTCATGTAGCATAACAGCTACAAAATGGTCTCTTGGTCTTTAGTGTAGGGGTAAACCCGTAACTTGACAAGTCGATTTTATCGACTGCTTGAGTCGCCCGGACGCCTGCGATTGTGGGATTCAACGAACGATCTCCGTTCTCGGAGATCGTGGTTGCTTATCTGCGATATATGTTTTTTTATTGCCACACAGGGTGGCGGCACAGTGGTGAGCGCGCGGGACCGCGCCAATCTCCCCTGCTGGCCGCCTAGGCGTTCGGAGGCCGGGCGCCAATCGCGCGACTCGACGCGTGGCCGACGCGACTGGGCGGATCTTCCGGGTTCAGGGACCGGGGGGGGTCAGGCGCGGGTGCGCAGGCGCAACGGATCGCTGGGGTCCACCCCGTCCATGAAGGGGATGCGGCGGTCACTGTGGGTCAGGTTGTAGATCAGCCCCATCCAGTTGCCGAGCACCCCCTCGGCGGTGTCGTGCCAGGTGTTGTTCAACGCGCGAGTGATACGTTCTTCCGGAAACGCGGGCGGCTCGCGCCCACGATCGAGCGCGCGATCGATCAGCCCCCGGTGCTCGTCGAGCACCGCGCGGTCTTTCACTCCGAAGTAGTGCTCTGGAAACGGTGGATAGCTCTCACGGGAACCGGCGATGTAATGATTGATCTCGCGCTTGTATTCCTTGAGCAGGGAGATCGTGTCGTACTCGGGGTGTCCCTGGAGCATCACGATCCGGAATCCGTCTTCGCTGACGGCAAGGTGCACACCGGCCGCCTCGCTTTCCGCGAGGACCTGCACACCGGCCGCCTCGAACTGCTCGCGTGACACCTCGTTGAACCGCGAGTGCGGCACGTCGAACAGCGTGTTGACACTGCCAACCAGGGGGTGTTCGCGGGTGACCACGCGGTGTTGGTAGACGCCCCAACGCTTGGCCGGCAGTGGCTGGCGACGCTGAGCGTACCGGAACTGCATGACGGCGTGGGTCGCCAGGCAGGAGCACAGCGTCGAGGTCACGTTGTCGAAGGCCCAGTCGACGACCTCGATCAACGGCCCCCAGAACGGCTCCTCGGAGAGGTCGGGGCCGCTGACGTTCGCACCGGTGATGATCAGCGCGTCGAGCCCCTTGTCGCGCACACCGTCGAAGGACTCGTAGTGGCGGGCGATGTAGTCCCGCGCCGAGGCGGAGCGTTCCAGGCCCTCGAGCGAGAACGGATGCACGTAGAACTGCGCGATCTGATTACTCTGCCCCACCAGTCGGAAGAACTGGCGCTCGGTGGCGGCGAGCGCCGCGTCGGGCATCATGTTGAGCAGTCCGATGTGCAGCTCGCGGATGTCCTGGGTCAGCGCGCGGTTGGAGTCGAGGATGTTCTGACCCTCGCGACGCAGACGTTCGAAGGTCGGTAGGGCGTTGTGGGCGACAATGGGCATGGCGGACTCGCTGGAAACGGATAGGCTGGCCTCGTCACACGGCCCCCAGGGGTTCTTCGGTGTCGCCGCCCTCCAGTG
Organism: Chromatiaceae bacterium; assembly: GCA_040775095.1. Taxonomy (GTDB): domain Bacteria; phylum Pseudomonadota; class Gammaproteobacteria; order Chromatiales; family Chromatiaceae; genus JAXGTD01. The sequence goes on from JAXGTD010000062.1 coordinate 7,632, forward strand.
GTTCCTGGGGCATGGTCGAGGACCCGGTGGGCTCGACGTGACGGTCGATGGCCGACTCGATGAGGTCGAGGAAGTCCTGTTCGTCGCGCACGGCGGCCACTTCGGTGGAGCTCACGGTGTAGCCGCGCGGCCTGGCGATGGCCTCGTAGCGCGGCACGCGGGAATGGAACAGGCGCGGAAAGACCCAGCGCGTGAAGTCGTCCGGATCGATGTCCGCCACGTACTGCAGGTCATGGGATGCCAGGTAGTCCTTGACCGCCGAGCCGAGGAACCGCGGGCGGAAGTACAACGGCTTGGGATCGGCCTGGGCACGCTGGATCAACTTGATCTCGTCCGCCTCCGGCACACGGATATAGAGAATCAGCGTATAGCGCGCCAGCAGCTCGATGACCGACGGCTCGTCGAGCTCGCAGAGGCTGCCGCCAACGTCATTGACGAAGTGCCGATAGCCGTAGATCTCGCGTGCCTTGCCGATGAACGAGGGGACATCCATCATCGCGCGGATCTCCGCGTCGCGATACAAGGCCTGGCGGCGGTTGAACTCCTTCAGCGACAGTCCGCCCTTTTCCGGGTCACCCAGCTTGCCGACGAAGCTGAGCACCGGCCCCAGGTCGTCGACCTGGATCTTGTTGCCGATCGCGATCCAATCCCGGCGCAGCAGATCGCGTAGAAAGGGCACCTGCATCGCCTGGCCCTTGATGAGATCCAGGATCGGCTCGTCGAGATAGCGGGTGCCGATCCGGTAGTCCCCGGAATAGTGGAACCAGTCGTGACGGCGCAGCAGCCCGGACAGATAGGTCTTGCCGACCCCGGACATCCCCAGCAGCGTCACGCTGCGCCCCTTCCATCTGCGAAACTCCTCGACGGAAAACTTCAACTCGACCCCTCCGGAGACTGACGGCACGAACTGAGCAGGCCCGCAATCGGCGGGATCGGCGGAATCATAAGCGATCGCGCTCGGCGCTGACCACAGCGGGCCTCCAGCGCGAGCGCGTCGCCCGGCGGCGATCGGAAAAGCACCGCCGCCCGGGTGCCGCGGCGCCCTGTCAGCCGGCCGGCCGCAACGCCTCCAGCGCCTCCCAACGTGCGTACAGGGTCGCGAGCTCGCCGTCGATCGCGTCAAGCCGCGCCTTGGTCGCGCTCACCTCGGCACCGTCGCCCTGGTACAGGGCCGGATCGGCCATCCGCCGCTGCAGGGTCTCCTGCTCCGCCTCCAGCGTCTCGATGCGCAACGGCAACTGCTCCAGCTCCCGCTGGTCCTTGTAGCTGAGCTTGTTGACCACGCCGCGCGGCTTTCCCGGGGCCTTTTCGGCTGGTCTTGCCGTCTGCGGCGTCGATTCCGGCGGCGGGAGACGTTGTCGCAACCAGTCCGAATAGCCACCGACATAGTCTCCCACATGGCCCTGCCCCTCCAGCACCAGGGTCGAGGTGACCACATGATCGAGCAGGTCGCGGTCGTGGCTGACCAGCAGCAGCGTGCCGTCGAAGCCGAGCAGCAGGTCCTCGAGCAGCTCCAGGGTTTCCGCATCGAGGTCGTTGGTCGGCTCGTCGAGCACGAGAAGATTGGCCGGCTGCGTGAAGAGCTTGGCCAGCATCAGGCGATTGCGCTCGCCACCGGACAGGGCCGAGACCGGCTGCTGAGCCCGGTCCGCGGTGAACAGAAAGTCCTTCAGATAGGACAGCACGTGCCTGCTGCCGCCGCCGACGTCGATCCGGTCGCTGCCGCCCGCGACGTTGTCGCGCACGCTGCGCGAGGCATCGAGCTGGGCGCGCAGCTGGTCGAAATAGGCCAGCTGCAGATTGGTCCCGCGCCGGATGCGTCCGGCATCGGGCTTGAGCTGGCCGAGAAGCAACTTCAGCAGCGTGCTCTTGCCCGCGCCATTCGGACCAATGATGCCAACGCGGTCGCCACGCAGAATCAGCGTGTCGAGGCCCGCGATGACCGGATTGTCGTCCCAACCGAAGCGCACGCCCTCGGCCTCGACCACCAGCTTGCCGCTGCGCTCGGCGCCATCGAGACGAATGCGGGCCTGACCAGGGCCCTCGCGACGCGCGCGGCGCTCGGCGCGCATGCCCTCGAGCGCCCGCACGCGGCCCTCGTTGCGGGTACGCCGCGCCTTGATACCCTGGCGGATCCAGACCTCCTCTTCGGCCAGGCGCTTGTCGAAGCGCGCGCGCTCCCGGGCCTCGGCATTGAGCCGTTCATCCCGGCGCCGCAGATAGTTATCGTAATCGCCCGGCCAGTCGGTCAGTAAACCCCGATCCAGCTCGAGGATGCGGGTCGCCAACCGACGCAGAAAACGCCGATCGTGGGTGATGAACAGGATCGAGCCGCGGAACCCGAGCAGGAAGGTCTCCAGCCAGTCGATCGTCTCGATGTCCAGGTGATTGGTGGGCTCGTCGAGCAATAGCAGGTCGGGTTCGCTGATCAGTGCCCGTGCCAGCAGCACCCGACGGCGCAACCCCCCGGAGAGCGTCGCATAGACCGCGTCGGCATCGAGCCCGAGGCGCGAGATCACGCGCTCGGCGCGCTGCTCGATCTCCCAACCTCCCTCGGCCTCCAGGCGCTGCTGGATCTGCGCCATGCGCTGCAGCGCTGCCGCACCGGCATCGGCATCGACGTGGTGGCTGAGCCGGTAGTACTCACCGACCAGTGCACCGAGTGCGCCCAGTCCGCCGGCAACGACGTCGAGCACGGACTGGTCGCCGCTCTGGGGTGCCTCCTGGGCCAGACGCGCGATGCGCACCGTCGGGGCGACGCGGACCTCGCCACTGTCGGGCCGCATGCCCTGGGGCTGATCATGGGCCTCGATGAGCTTGAGAAGCGTGGACTTGCCGGCCCCGTTACGCCCAAGCAGGCACACGCGCTCGTTGCGATCGATCTCGAGATCGACGCCGTCGAGCAATGGGGCCGCGCCGAAAGAGAGCGATAGCGCGCGCAGAGAAAGCAGTGGCATCTGATTCCGGGGGAATTGGCCCGTGGGACGGGGTGAGGAGACGACGCGCCGGTGAACCGGCGATAGACGCCCTATGATCCTAGAAACGGCAGTTGACCGCCATGGGCGTGAGCTGGCTTCAATCTTAACCGCGTCGGCATGGGTTCCGGCGGCTCACCACATGGCTGAAGAATGCCATGGCCCCCATGGCACGCACCCTGGGGTCCGTCCAACTGCCGTGTCGAGGATGATAACGCAGCCTCGCGGGCATCCGGGGCGCCCGAGGCCGGAAGACATGCGCGGGGATCGGCAGGGCGCACGCCGCCGCGAGCTTCGACGTCGGTTGCAATGGTTGAAATCGGTTACACTCCGGCCACATGGGAGAGGTGTGACGCGCGCGGATCTCTCCGTTTCAGTTGTTTAACCTACCGGACGATGAGAGCGAACCCCCTCGCCGGGGGCCGCGTAGAAGCCGTCCGCGTCTGATCGAACACCCACCCAGAGGGCAACCCTGTCGCATGGTCAAGTCCGTCACCTTACGCGAGGCATGGTCTGGCGAAGCGGACTGCCGGAACTGCGCGCTGCGCACCTCGGTCCTGTTCGCCGGACTCGACGAGCAGCACTTCGACAAGATCCACGACCCGATCGACCAGTTTAATCTGACGCCGGGAACGACCCTGTACCAGGCCGGCGACCACGGCCAGTACATGTTCACGGTCCGCACCGGCGCCCTGAAGCTCGTGCAGTATCTCCCCGATGGTGGACAGCGCATCGTGCGCATCGCGCGCGCCACCGACGTCCTCGGCCTCGAGGCGCTGCTCGGCGATGACTACCAGCACAATGCCGTGGCGTTGCAGGCCACCGAGGTCTGCCGCTTTCCGACCCGGGTCGTGCAGAGCCTGGGCGTCGACAATCCCAGGCTCCACCGTGAGCTGATGGCGCGCTGGCAGCGGGCACTCAACGAGGCGGACGCCTGGCTCACCGAGCTCTCCACCGGCTCGGCGCGGCAGCGTGTCGCGCGCCTGTTGCTGCGTCTGGTCAGGGACCGCGCCTCCAGTGAATGCGAGCTCTTCAGCCGGGAGGACATGGGTGCGATGCTCGGCATCACCACGGAAACCGCGAGCCGAACCATCGCCGGCTTCAAACGCGAGAGTCTGCTGGTGGAGTCGCGGCCGAACAGCTTCCTGCTCGATATCCCAAACCTGCGACGTATCGCCGACGATTGACCCCGACCGTTCCTGGGCCCGCGCACGCGCCGGCGTCGCCCGCGGACATTCCGGTGCGCCGCGGCCGCACCAGGACCCGAGCACCGTTCACCCGCCTCCCCGGGCCAGCGCCCTTGCCGCGCGAGGGCGTGCCATCGCGCGCGAAACGGACCCCGAACCGCGCCGATGAAACAACCGCGTTGATCGTTTTCAATGTCCGTGAGGCGGTCCCCCTCTATGCTGCTCGTCAGTCGGCGGCCCATCGGGTCGGCAGATGCAGGCCTGAAGGTCCGTCACGGGGGAGTACGCGCGGGAGAGCGCGGGCGCATGATTGAATCCATCCATGGCGCAAGTCCGCGCGCGCGTCGTGAGGCGGTACTCACGAAGTGGCCGATGCTCAGTCGCGTGCGGCGCCTGACAACACCGAGCCATCCCTGGCCCAGACGGGACCCGCTGCTCATCAGCGTGTCCCTAAGGAGATGCTGATCCAATGCCATCCTGGCATTCGATCAGCTCGCGAGCCGAAAACGCGGTTTCCGGCTCGCTCCATTTTCAGTCACTTGGGCGACTGAAAATGCAGGGCCTTCCATGGCCCGGATGGGATACGTGATAAATCAACGTTTCCCTAACGTGAACCCACAGCGACGCCATCACCTCCAGACCTCCCCGACCCACCAGCAGAACAGACCCATGACAGAGCCAGATCCGGATACGATGGCCGTCGAGCCACGCCTGAAGCACTTCCCCGTTGCGTTCTTCTCCTCCGTCATGGGCCTCGCGGGCCTTGCCATCGCGTGGCAGAAGGCGCAGTTCGTCTTCGACATGAGCCTCGATGCCGCCTCGGCGCTGCGTTGGCTGGCCATCGCGGTGTTTGCCGCGGTCATGGCCCTTTACCTTGCCAAGCTGGTGTTGTACCGGGAGGCGGTGCTCGATGAGCTCGGACACCCGATCCAGTTGAACTTCTTCCCCACGATCTCCGTCAGCATGATTCTGCTCGGGATCTCGTTGATGCAGTCGCTGCCTGCCGTCAGCGCGGTGCTCTGGATCATCGGCACGGCGCTGCACCTGCTGTTCACGCTCCATGTGATGGGTGTTTGGATCCACCACGAGCACTTCGAGATCCACCACATCAATCCCGCCTGGTTCATCCCCGTCGTGGGCAACGTGCTGGTCCCGATCGCCGGGGTCCCCCTGGGCTACGCGGAGCTGTCCTGGTTTTTCTTCAGCATCGGCATGGTCTTTTGGCTCATCCTGTTCACGATCATCGTCTACCGGATGCTGTTTCACCACCCGTTGCCGGATCGGCTGATGCCGACGTTCTTCATTCTGATCGCACCGCCCGCGGCCGGCTTCATCGCCTACGCGCAGCTGGCAGGCATTGGCCAGACCGGCGAGCTGGACGGCTTCGCCCGCGTCCTCTACTACAGCGGGCTGTTCCTGACCCTGCTGTTACTGACCCAGGCGGGGCGGTTCGTCCGCCTGCACTTCTTCCTGTCCTGGTGGGCCTACTCGTTCCCGCTCGCGGCCATCGCCGTGTCGACGCTGATCATGTTCGAGCTGACCGGACTGACCGTCTTCGCGATCCTCGGCTGGTGCCTGCTCAGCCTGGTCACGCTGATCGTACTGTACTTGCTGTACCGCACGGCCCGGGAGGTCGGCTCCCGGGACGTTTGCGTACCGCACATGTGAGCACGCCCGCAACGCGCGACAGGCCCAATGCGCGTATCCGATTCAACAGGGAAACCGAAACGTGAAACTCGCACTGTTACAGGAGAAATACCCAATCTTCGTCATGGAGCTGGGCCGCGACGAGACGAGCCTCTCGTCCGTAGACGCCATCTGCAGCTACTTCCAGGCCCGGATCGAGGCCCATCGCTGCGCGCGGTTCATCGCCATGTTCGACCACTACGCCCATACTCGCGGCCTGCCCGAGGGCTGTATTGGGGCTGGCATCCACGCCGCCAAGAACGTCATCTTCTGCTTTGGCATCGCGTTGCCGGACCCGCGCATGCTCGCGGTCCGACCACGCTCCATCGGGGTCGCGGAGACCGACACGGGATTCCTGATCACCTTCATGGAGGCCCCCATGCCCATCGCGAACGCCGCGATGGAGGACTGGGCCAAAGGCCTCCGAGACCGCGTGAACGCCCCGACCGAGACCGTCGACTGATCATCAACCCACCGTTTTTTCGGAACCCACACCCATGCGTATCGCCATCACCAGCCAAAACTTCCGCTCCATTACAGGCCACGCCGGCAAGAGCCGCCGCTTTCTCGTCTTCGAGATCGACGCGCACGAGCAGGCGCGCGAGGTGGACCGGCTCGACCTGCCCAAGGAGATGTCGCTGCACGAGTACCACGGCGACGATCACCCGCTCTTCCGGCTCGGCCTCGACGCCATCATCACCGGGGGTGCCGGTCATGGCTTCATGCAGCGCATGGCGCGCCAGGGGATCCAGGTTCTCCCGACGGCCGAGACCGATATCAATGCCGCACTCACCGCCGTTGCCGCCGGCCAGCCGCTGCCACCGGCCGCGCCACACGAGCACTGACGGTATCGCCGCGGGCGGGTGGCTGCCCTGCCCCGCTCACACGCACCCGGGCCGGGAACAACAGATCGCGACCCCGGGGCACGTGCCGAGGGGTGTCTGGTAAGGCACGATGAGGCAGAGCGGCCGTTCGATCTCAACGCGCTGTAACGCGGCCAGGCGCCGCGATTCTGTCATCGCGTCCGCCTGGCCGCCAGGGAAAGGTCCGTTGGGAAGACGCCGATTCTCGAGCGCGGCAGGCGCTTGAGAATGGAGCACCTCGCGAGGCGCGAGCACGGATGCCCGCGCGCACCGGGTGCCCCTATCGGGACTGGTAGTGGTGCTGCGCCTCGGTGTCGCGATAGTGGACATCGGTCCAACAACGCGGGAGATCCTCGCCAGAGAGAAAGATCAGCTCTGTCTTCGGGAATTTCTCCGGCTCCTGCAGCTCCTCGCCGTAGTGGTAGCGTCCGACCAGTGACGGGTGCAGCGGATTGAACAGGTCGTTGGTCCCGAGCACCTCAATCAGCTTCTCGGTCTGTCGATGTTTCAGATACATGGCTCGCCTCCTTCCGGGTGATCTGCCCAACACTCTCTCTTCAACATAGACCCGCCGGCGTCTTTTGCCACCGTCCGGAGGCGGCGCAAATGAAAAATCCGCCTCGCGTCAGCCGTGCTGCGCCGCCCACTGTGCCGGCGTAAAGGTCTTGATCGACAGGGCATGGAGCTCGCCGCTGGCGATCTGCGGCTTGACCGTGTCCATCACCAGGCGCTGTTTCTTGATGGGCGTGAGGCCGGCGAAGGCCTCGCTGACGACCACCGCGTCGAAGTGGCTGCCATCGCCACTGACCTCGACCTCGGCATTGGGAATGCCCGCCCGGATGAGCTCTGCGACTGCTTCGGTTTCCATTGGGAGTTGGTTCTCGCTCGTCGGGGGTACGCTGCCGCACCCGTTTTGATGTCTGGTCCGCAGATTGGGATCGACAGCGCCAAGCCAAGGGCCGGGCTCAGCCTTCCAGCCCCTCCATGCGGATGCGGACCACCGCACCAGCGACGGAATCCAGCGCCTCGATCCGGGCAATGGCCTGATTCATCCGCGCCTCTTTGACACGATGGCTGAGCATGATCAGGGGCACGTGGGTCTCGCCCTCCGCGGGCTCCTTCTGCTTGATCGCCTCGATACTGATGCCCTCCTCACCGAGGATGCCGGCGATGCGGGCCATCACGCCGGGCCGATCCAACGCGGACAGACGCAGATAGTAGGCGGTCTCGACCTCCTCGATCGGCAGCACCGGCGTGTCCGCCAGCTCATTCGGCTGGAAAGCCAGGTGCGGCACACGGTTGTTCGGGTCGGCGGCCAGGGCCCGCACGATATCGACCACGTCGGCGACCACGGCAGAGGCGGTCGGCAGCGCACCGGCCCCGGCGCCGTAGTAGAGCGTCGGTCCGACCGCATCACCCTTGACCAGCACCGCGTTCATGACGCCGTCGACGTTGGCGATCAGCCGACGATGCGGGATCAGCGTCGGATGCACGCGCATCTCGATACCGGTCGCGGTTCGCCGGGTGATGCCCAGATGCTTGATGCGGTAGCCAAGCTCGGCGGCGAACGCCACATCCTGGGCCTCGATCCTGGAGATGCCCTCGGTGAACGTCTTGTCGAGCTGGAGCGGGATGCCGAAGGCCAGCGAGCCCAGGATGGTCAGCTTGTGCGCGGCATCGATTCCCTCGACATCGAACGTGGGGTCTGCCTCCGCGTAGCCGAGGGCCTGCGCCTCGCCGAGCACGTCGGCGAAATCCCGACCCTTGTCGCGCATCTCGGTCAGGATGAAGTTTCCGGTGCCATTGATGATGCCGGCGATCCATTCGATGTGATTCGCCGCCAGGCCCTCGCGCAACGCCTTGATGATTGGGATCCCGCCGGCCACCGCAGCCTCGAATGCCACGGTAACGCCCTGCTCCTGGGCCGCGGCGAAGATCTCGTTGCCATGCATCGCGATCAGGGCCTTGTTGGCGGTCACGACGTGCTTGCCGTTGGCGATGGCCCGCAGCACCAGCTCGCGCGCCGGCGAGTAACCGCCGATCAGCTCGATGACGATGTCGATCTCGGGGTCGTCCACCACGGCGAATGCGTCGTCGGAGATGCGCCCGATCTGATCCAGACCGCTGATCCGTTCGGGATCATAGGCACGGGCCGCGGCGTGCGCGATGCGGATCTCGCGACCAGCGCGCCGCGCAATCTCGCCGGCATTGCGGGTCAGCACGGTCACGGTGCCACCACCGACGGTGCCCATACCCAACAGTCCGATCTTTACCGGCTCCATAACGTCTCCTGAAAGATGCTCAACGCTCGTGGTTCGATGAATGGGGTCGTGCCAGGGCTCGCGCGGCCCTGTCTTGCATCACCCGGCGGCTGGCCGAGGAGCGCCGCGCGCATCCTCGCGCAGCATCTGCTTGATCCCCTTGACCGCCTGGCGTGTACGATGCGGGTTCTCGATCAGGCCGAAACGGACGTGGTCGTCACCGTAGTCGCCAAAACCGATGCCGGGCGACACGGCCACCTTCGCGTCGCGCAACAGTTTCTTGGAAAACTCCAGCGAGCCCATCTCAGCGTACTGCGCCGGGATCCTGGCCCAGACGAACATGGTGGCCTTCGGCTTCTCGACCGGCCATCCGGCCTCGTTGAGCCCCTCGCACAGCACGTCGCGACGGACCTCGTACATGTCGCGAATCTCGGCCACACAGTCCTGCGACGATTCCAGCGCATGGATCGCGGCGACCTGAATCGGCGTAAAGGTGCCGTAATCCAGGTACGACTTGATCCGCGCCAGCGCCGCGACCAGCGAGGCGTTGCCGCACATGAAGCCGATACGCCAACCAGGCATGTTGTAGCTCTTGGACATGGAGAAGAACTCCGCTGCCACGTCGATCGCACCCGGAACCTGGAGGATCGAAGGGGCCTTGTAGCCGTCGAAGACGATGTCCGCGTAGGCGAGGTCGTGCACGATCCAGATGCCGTGCTCATGCGCGATCTCGACGACCTTCTCGAAGAAATCCAGCTCCACGCATTGCGTCGTTGGATTGCCGGGGAAGTTCAGCACCAGCATCTTCGGACGCGGCCAGGAGTCGAGGATCGCCCGGCGCAGCTCCTCGAAGAAATCCACGTCCGGGGTCATGCGCACGTGGCGCACGTCGGCGCCGGCGATGATGAATCCGTACGGATGGATGGGGTACGCGGGGTTCGGCACCAGCACCGTGTCACCCGCGCCCATGGTCGCCAAGGCCAGGTGCGCCAGGCCTTCCTTCGACCCGATGGTGACGATGGCCTGGCTGTCCGGATCGAGCTGGACGTCGTAGCGGTCGCGATACCACCGACAGATCGCGCGACGCAGCCGCGGGATGCCGCGTGAGACCGAATAGCGATGCGTGTCGCGGCGCTGGGATACCTCGACCAGCTTGTCGACGATGTGCTGCGGGGTCGGTTGGTCGGGGTTTCCCATGCCGAAATCGATGATGTCTTCGCCGCGGGCTCGCGCCGCGGCCTTCAACTCGTTGACGATGTTGAAGACATACGGCGGAAGCCGTTCGATGCGGCGAAAATTCGGTTGCGGGGCGACCACGTGCGACCTCATTGTTTTTGGTTGGGTGAAAGGCTCAAGAGTGTAACGTCAGGCCGCCCGGATTCAAATGCGCGTTTTCGTGCAAGCCGTCGATCGAGTCGATCGCGATCCCCCACGGAAACGCCGGCTTAAGGCGTTTCCCGTCCGGGCCACGGAAGGCCCGGCGTTTTCGAGCGCTGCAAGCGCTTGAAAATGGGGCATCTCGCGAGTCGCGCCTCGCAAGGTGCGAGCGGATCAAACGCCCGGATGGCATTTGAACAACGTCTCCCCCGGAGAGCCGGCCGAGCCGTGCCTGCGGGGTAGCCCTGATGCCGCCAAACGGCTTAGGATTCGTTCGCGTGGCACAGACACATCCCATCGAGCAGACGGTGACTCGCGGCACCCGCGGCCGGCGCCTGCTCGTGGGCGCCGGGCTGATCGCGATCACGGCCTTGGCCATACTGGCCGGGCTCGATGCGCTGGTGCGCCACACCGCGCCATCAACCCTGGCTCGACCGACCTCCACGCTGGTGCTCGACCGCGACGGCCGGCTGTTGCGCGCGTTCACCGTCGGCGACGGGCGCTGGCGTCTTCCGGTGACGCTCGATGAGATCGATCCCCTGCTGATTGCGATGCTGCTGACGATCGAGGACCACCGCTTCTTCGAGCACCCCGGGGTCGACTGGCGGGCGATGCTGCGCGCCGTCGGTCAGCTTGCCACCCACGGGCGCGTCGTTTCCGGCGGATCGACGCTCACCATGCAGCTGGTGCGACTGCTCGATGGGCACTCCACCCGCGATGCCCGGGGCAAGCTGCACCAGATCCTCGCCGCCCTCGCCCTGGAGCGGGTCGCGGACAAGCGGGCCATCCTGGCAGCCTACCTCCAGCATGCCCCCTATGGCGGCAACCTCGAGGGCGTCCGCGCCGCCAGCCTGGCCTGGTTCGGCAAGGAACCGCGGCGGCTGACGCCCGCGCAGGCGGCGCTGCTGGTGGCGCTTCCGCAGTCACCCGAGGCGCGCCGCCCGGACCGGGATGCCGTGGCCGCCCGCCGCGCCCGTGACAGGGTGTTGGCCCGTGCCACGCTCGACGGCGTGCTCACGGCCGAACAGGCGGCCGCCGCGATGCTCGAGCCCGTGCACAAGCAGCGCCGTGCGTTTCCCATGCTCGCCGCGCACTCGGCCCGCCACCGGGTGCGTGCGGCCCCCAACCGGCCGATCCACCATCTGACCCTCGACGCCCGGCTCCAGGCCCGGCTCGAGGCCCTGGCCGCCGAGCACGCCACCCGCCTGCCCGACGCCTGCTCGGTGGCGATCCTGGTGGCGGATCACGCCAACGGCGAGCTACTCGCCGCGGTGGGCTCCGCGGGCCTACTGGATCGCCAACGCGACGGCTTCATCGACATGACCCGCGCGCTGCGATCGCCGGGCTCGACGCTCAAGCCGCTGATCTACGGCCTGGCGTTCGAACAGGGCCTGGCCCACCCGGAGAGCCTGATCGAGGACCGCCCCAGCGGATTCGGCGGGTACGTGCCAGCCAACTTCGACCGCGAGTTCCAGGGTACGGTCACGGTGCGCCGTGCCCTGCAGCTGTCGCTGAATGTACCGGCCGTCGCCATGCTCGAGACCGTGGGGCCGGCGCGGCTGCTGGCGCGGATGCGCCGCGCCGGGGCCGCGCCGCGGCTGCCCGATGCGGCACCCGCGGGGCTTGCGGTCGGACTCGGGGGCGTGGGCGTGACACTGCGCGATCTGGTCGCCGTCTACGCCGCCATCGCCCGAGGGGGGGACGCGGTCGCGCTCGTGGAGTCGCGCGACACGCCTCCAGCGCCGGTCTCCCGCCAACCCGTGCTCGCCCCGCGCGCGGCCTGGTATCTGGCGGACATCCTCTCCGGTGTCGGCGCGCCGGCGGGCCGCGGCGGCGCGATCGCCCTCAAAACCGGCACCTCTTACGGCTATCGGGACGCCTGGGCCATCGGCTTCGACGGCCAGCATGTGGTCGGCGTCTGGGCCGGACGCCCGGACGGCGCCGCGGTCAGCGGGCTCACCGGTCAGGACGCGGCGGTGCCGGTGCTGCGCGATGCCTTTGCCAGGATCGGTCCCGTCGCACCACTCGCGGAACCACCGGCCGGGGTCCTCCGGTCATCCTCGGGCGCCCTGCCGCCGCCGCTGCGCCGCGCCCGGGTCAGCGGGGCCGAGGGCAACCCCGGCGATGCGGTCGCGATCACGTTTCCGCCGGCCGGAGCCAGGATCGACCTCGGACTCACCAACGGCCGGCGCGATTCGACGCTGTTTCTCAAGGTCCGCAACGGGTACCCGCCCTTCGTCTGGCTCGCGGACGGGGTCCCGGTCGCGCGCGAGCCCTATGCCCGCGAGAGCGCGTGGCATCCGACCGGACCCGGATACACCACCATCGCCGTGATCGACGCGCGCGGGAATGCAAGCCGCGTGAGCCTGTTGCTGGAGTGAGCCGGTTGAATTCTCACCCCGCCAATCGCATTGGCAGGGATTGGCCGTATCGTCCTACCGGGGTCTGCCTCGATGCCGAACGTGAAGAGCACCTGTTACGAATGTGATGCAAACTGCCCGATCGAGGTCGAGCTCGATGCCGGCGGCGAGCCGATCGCCATCCGCGGGCCCGACTGCCCGCGCTGTTACGTGCAGCTCGACCGCCGCAACCACCCACAACGACTGTTACGCCCATTGAAACGAACCGGGCCGCGCGGCAGCGGCGAGTTTGCGCCCATCTCCTGGGACGAGGCACTGGACACTATCGCCGGGCGGCTGACGGCGACGCGTGACGCCCATGGCGCCCCGTCGGTCGCGTTCTTTGCCGGCTATACCAAAGAGGCCCGACCCCAGTTGCAGCGCCTCGCCCATGCGTTCGGATCGCCGAATTACATGACCGAGAGCGGCTGCTGCTTCTCCGCGACCATGGTGGCGGAGAAGGTCACCTTCGGACACAAGATCAAGACCACCTCGACGGTGGCCTCACCCAAGACCCGCTGTCTGCTGGTGTGGTCGACCAACCCGCGCGGATCGATTCCGCCATTCGACACCCACCCGCTGGCGCGACCGGCCGCGGGGCGGCGCTGCATCGTCGTGGACCCACGGCGCACACCGATGGCCGAGCAGGCGGACATCCACCTGCAGATCCGACCCGGCACCGACGGCGCGCTCGCGCTCGGCTTCCACCACCTGATCTTTGCCAATTCCTGGCAGGACCAGCCGTTCCTGGAGCAGTGGGCGCATGGCCTCGAGGCATTCCGCGACTACGTGGCGGAGTTCCCGCCCGAGCGCGTCGCGGCCATCTGCGGCATCCCGGTGAACGACCTGCTTGCCGCCGCCGAGCTGTTCGCAACCGCGCGCCCGGCCCAGATCGTGCTGTCGCCGACCGCCACGGTGCAACACAGCAACGGCTTCCAAAACCATCGCGCGGTGATCCTTCTGTCCGCCGTGACCGGCAATCTGGATCTGGAAGGCGGCAACCGGTTCTTCAACGACAAGGTACTGCCAAAACCCATCGAGCTGTTCGACCATTGCCTCGCCCACCTCCCCGCGCGGGTCGGAGACGAGCGATTTCCGGTCTGGACCCGATATTGGCCGGCGGCACAGAGCATGTTGCTGCCGGACTGCATCCTCGACGGGCGCCCACAGCGCATCCGTTCGCTGCTCGCGATGGGCATCAACACCGCGATGTGGCCCAACTCCAAACGCATGGAACGGGCCCTTGGCGAGCTCGACTTCTTTGCCGCGACCGACTTCTTCCACAACCCGGCGACCCGCTACGCCGACATCGTGCTCCCGGCCGCGACCAACCTGGAGCGCCCGGCGCTGGTCGCTTATCCGGGTTGCGCCTATCAGGGCGAGCTGCGATATCGCCGCCGGGTGGTCGCACCCAGGGGTGAGGCGCGCCCCGACGGAGAGATCTTTCTGCAGATCGGGGTGCGCCTGGGCATGGCCGAGCAGTTCTGGAATGGCGACCTCGAGGCCTCCTGGCGCGAGGCCGCCGAGGGCATCCCCGAGAAGATCCGCCGCGAAGTCTACGACAATCCGGATGGGGTCACGGTGTTCGCGAAGGCCATCGACGATCTCGTCGAGCACGGCTACCTCGACGCCGACCGGCTCTACCGCATGCAGGGCCTGCGTACCGCCAGCGGCAAGGTGGAGCTCGACGCGAGCGAGTTGCGTGCGGCGGGTCACGACGGACTTCCCGTGTACCGGGAACCTGCCGAGAGCCCGCTCTCAACGCCGGAGATCGCCCGCGATTTTCCGCTCGTTTTGACGAGC
>JAXGTD010000063.1:0-22157 GCA_040775095.1 Chromatiaceae bacterium
GGCGCTCAGCGCCGGCGGGCCCGCGCGCCGGCTCGGCGGCGCCCCGCCGTCACCGCGGGGGGCCGTCGGCGTCGTCGCCCGGGGGGCTGGGCGGGGCCGCGGCCGCGGCCGCCACGCTGGCGCTGGCGGGGGCCGTCTCTTCGGCGCGGGACGGGGCCGCTGCCTTGGCGGGCGTGTCCTTTGTCGGCGTGGTGTCGGAGGGCACCTCGTCGGGCTCGAGCACCATCACGACGCCGGCCAGCGGGGGCAGCGCGAGCGGGATGGAGTTGGGCCGGCCCATCCAGGATATCGGCTCGGAGTGCACCCCGCCCCGGTTGCCGACGTTACTGCCGCCATAGAGCGCGGCGTCGGAGTTGACCGCCTCGCGGTAAAAGCCCGCCTTGGGCACGCCGATGCGATAGTTCTCGCGCGGCACCGGGGTGAAGTTGAACGCCGCGGCGACGATCTGTTTGCCGTCCTTGGACTTGCGCAGGTAGCTCAGCACCGACTGCGAGCTGTCATGGCAGTCGATCCATTCGAACCCCTTGCTTTCGAAGTCGACCTCGTGCAGCGCCGGCTGGTCGCGGTAGAGCCGGTTGAGATCCGAGACGATGGTCCGAATGCCCTGATGCTGGGGGCGTTCGAGCAGTTCCCAGTCGGCGGCGCTATCGAAGTTCCATTCGCGTCCCTGGGCGAATTCGCAGCCCTGAAACAGCAACTTCTTGCCCGGGTAGGTGAACATGAAGGTGTAGAGCAGACGCAGCGAGGCGAACTTCTGCCAGGCGTCGCCCGGCATCTTGTCCAGCATCGATTTCTTGCCGTGGACGACCTCGTCGTGGGAGAACGGCAGCACGAAATTCTCGCTGAACGCGTAGATCAGGCCGAAGGTGAGCAGGTCGTGGTGGTAGTGGCGGTAGATCGGGTCCTTTTCCAGGTAGGACAGGGTGTCGTGCATCCATCCCATGTTCCATTTCATGCTGAAGCCAAGCCCGCCCAGATAGGTGGGTCGGGAGACCTGCGGCCAGGACGTGGACTCCTCGGCGATCATCAGCGTGCCGGGGTGCTGCTCATGGGTGACGGTGTTGAGTTGGCGCAGGAACTCGACGGCGTCCAGGTTCTCGTTGCCACCGAACTTGTTTGGGATCCAGTCGCCGTCTTCGCGGGAATAGTCGAGATACAGCATCGCGGCCACCGCGTCCACGCGCAGGCCGTCGATATGGAACTCGTTGAGCCAGTACAGCGCGCTGGAGAGCAGGAAGTTTTTTACCTCGTTGCGGCCGTAGTTGAAGATCAGCGTGCCCCAGTCGCGGTGCTCGCCCTGACGCGGGTCGGCATGCTCATAGAGCGCCGTGCCGTCGTAGCGGGCCAACGCGGTGGTATCACGGGGAAAATGGGCCGGCACCCAGTCGAGCAGCACACCGATCCCGCGCGCGTGCATGTGATCGACGAGCCAGCGGAAGTCGTCCGGGTCGCCGAAGCGCGCGGTCGGTGCAAAGTACCCTGTCGCCTGGTAGCCCCAGGAGGCGTCCAGTGGGTGCTCGGTGATCGGCAAGAGCTCGACGTGGGTGAAGCCCATGTCGACGCAATAGTCCGCCAGGCGTTGGCCCAGCTCGCGGTAATTCAGGAAATCGCCATTCTCATCGCGCTGCCAGGAGCCAAGGTGGACCTCGTAGGTCGACAGCGGCGCGTCTTGCCAGTTGCGCTCCGCGCGGCGGGCGATCCAGTCGGCGTCGTGCCAGCGATGGCTGCTCTCGCCATGGAGGATGCAGGCGTTTTCCGGGCGCTGCTGGAAGGCATTGGCATAGGGATCGATCTTGACCAGGCTGTTGCCGGACTGGTCCCGGACCTCGTACTTGTAGAGCGCGCCGGGCTGGAGCCCGGGGATGAACAGCTCCCAGACGCCGGTGCCGCCGCGCACCCGCATCGGGTGCGCGCGCCCGTCCCAGCCGTTCATCTCCCCGACGACGCTCACGCGTGTCGCGCTCGGTGCCCAGACCGCGAACTGGAAGCCCGCGATCCCATCGACGGTGCGCTGGTGCGCGCCGAGGAAACGGTACGCGTGCCAGTGGCGCCCCTCGCCGAACAGGTGCAGATCGAAGTCACCAATGAGTGGACGAAACTGATAGGGGTCGTGCTGGACGTGGACCTTGCCCCACTTGTCGTACCAGCTGATGAGATAAAGCCCCTCCACCCTGTCCTTTGGTCCCTCCCATGTGAACAGGTCGGTACCCGGGATGCGCTCCAGCTCCACCCCTCCGGCGTTGATGCGCACGCGCTCGGCACGTGGCAGGAACACCCGGATGACAACGTTGTCTTCATCTAGCTCGTGTCGGCCAAGGACCTGGAACGGATCGTGGTGGCGGGCCTCGACGATGCGTTGCAGCGGTTCGGGAAGCTGGGTGATGGGCTGACCGTTAGGCATGGCGTCTGTGGTTCCCTGTGGGAGATTGGGGCAGGTCGCATTGGGTCATGGTGTGCGGCCGGGTGCACAAACCGCGGCGCGGCGGCGCGACGGCCCGGATCGTGCGTTGGTGGATCGCCGCTGGGGGCGGGCGATCACCCGGTCTCGGGGTCGCGCGGCACCGTGCTCAAGGCCCGATAATGCTACCATAGGAAGCCCATGGCCGACCGACATGCCCCCGCGTGGTGCCCGGGGTGGCGTGGGGGCGACGGATCGCCTCGTCACGCGGCTGCCGAACCCGCCTCGCAGGCCATGTGTCGGCAGTGATTCGGAGCGCACCGTGTACGAGATCGCGCAATGCAAGCTCAGCCCTCCAGCCGTTATTAGGTGTACCATGCCGGATTCGAACCCGCGTTTCGTCAGTCGTCTCACCCGCAACACCCTGGCCCTGATCCTGGCGGGGGGACGTGGGTCGCGCTTGCGGCAGCTCACGCAGTGGCGCTCCAAGCCCGCGGTGCCGTTTGGTGGGAAATTCCGCATCGTGGATTTCCCGTTGTCCAATTGCATCAACTCGGGGATTCGGCGTATCGGCGTCCTCACCCAGTACAAGGCGCATTCCCTGATCCTTCACATCCAGAAGGGCTGGGGCTTTCTGCGGGGCGAGTTCGGCGAGTTCGTGGAGCTGTGGCCAGCCCAGCAGCGGGTCGTCGAGGCGGCCTGGTACGCCGGTACCGCCGACGCGGTGTTCCAGAATCTGGACATCATCCGCAACCATCACCCCGAATACGTGCTCATCCTGGCCGGCGACCACGTCTACAAGATGGACTACGGCGCGATGATTGCGCAGCACGTCGAGTCTGGGGCCGATATGACGGTGGGCTGCATCGAGGTGGACCTCGAGACGGCCAAGGGATTTGGCGTGATGAACATCGACGGGGACGGGCGGGTGCGCTCGTTCGTCGAAAAGCCGGATGCCCCCGAGCCGATACCGGGTCGCAGCGACCGGGCGCTGGCGTCGATGGGAATCTACCTCTTCAACCGAGACTTCCTCTTCGAGCAGCTGATCCGCGATGCGGACTCCTCGCGTTCGAGCCACGATTTTGGCAAGGACATCATCCCGGACGTGATCGATCGCTACCGTGTGATCGCCTACCCGTTCCGGGACCCACGCAGCGGCGAGCAGGCCTATTGGCGCGATGTGGGTACCGTGGACGCGTTCTGGGAGGCGAACCAGGAGTTGATCGGTGTTACGCCGCCGCTGAACCTCTACGACGACACCTGGCCCATCTGGACCTATCAGGAACAGTTGCCACCGGCGAAGTTCGTGTTCGATGACGAAGAGCGCCGCGGCATGGCCGTCGATTCAATGGTCTCGGGCGGCTGCGTGATCTCGGGCTCGACGGTGCGCCACTCCCTGCTGTTCTCCAATGTCAGGGTCAACTCCTTTTCCCAGATCAGCGACTCGGTGGTGCTGCCCAACAGCGAGATCAGGCGCCACTGCGACATCCATCGGGCCATCATCGACCGCTGGTGCGTGATCCCCGAGGGCACGGTCATCGGGCGCGACCCGGAGGCGGATCGCGCCGCCGGCTTCCATGTCACCGAAAGCGGCGTCACGCTGGTCACGCCGGACATGTTGGGCCATACCGTCAACCGCTTGCGTTGAGGTAAGCCGACACCTCTTCTTTCCCTGGGGTCGAGGCGACGCCGCCGCCGAGACCCCGCGCGTCGACTCCTGCCGGCACCCCGTTTACGTTCCCGAGCAAGCCCGACCTCCATGGACTCAACACCCTCCACCGACAGTCTCGACCGGCGCCGCGCCGGGGTCCTGTTGCATCTGACATCCCTACCCGGCAGCGGCCCCCGTGGTGACCTTGGCTGGGAAGCGTTCAACTTCGTCAATTTCCTCGCAAGTTGCGGTATCAGCGTCTGGCAGATGCTCCCGGTGGGGCCACCTCAGGCGGATGGCTCGCCATACCAGACGAGCTCCGCGCATGCCGGCAGCCCGCGTCTGATCGGGTTGGAGCCGCTGGTCGAGGCCGGCTGGCTCGATGCGGCGCCGACCCCCCTGACCGATGCGGCCAAGGAGCTGGCCCTGCGCGGCGCCTATCGCCGTTTTGGCGATCGTGCCGATGGGGCCGAGCGCGCCGCGCTCGATGCCTTTTGTAGCGAGAACGCGTACTGGCTCGATGACTACGTGCTGTTTCGCGCCATCCGCGAGGAGCGCAAGACCTGCTGGTGGAAGTGGCCCGGTCGGCTGCGATCGCGCGACCGCCGCGCGCTGGAGCAATTCGCGGTGCAGCACGCCTCGAAGCTGGACTACATCCGCTGGGAGCAGTTCGTGTTCTTCCGGCAGTGGGCGGCGCTGCGGGCGCACGCCAACGGGGTTGGCATCAAGCTGTTCGGCGACATGCCAATCTTCGTTGCCCACGACAGCGCCGAGGTCTGGGCGAACCCGGAGGACTTCGACCTCAACCCCGACGGGAGCTTGCGCGTCGTGGCGGGCGTGCCACCGGACTACTTCTCGGCGACCGGCCAACGTTGGGGCAATCCGCTCTATCGATGGGACCGGCTCGAGGCCAGCGACTTCAAGTTCTGGATCGACCGGATCCGCACCCAGATGCGGCTGTTCGACATGGTGCGTATCGACCACTTCCGCGGATTCGAGGCGTACTGGGAGATCCCCGCCACCGAGGAATACGCCATTAATGGCACCTGGGTCGAGGCCAACGGCGATGCGCTGTTTGCCCGGCTGCGACAGGAATTCGGCCGGCTTCCGCTGATTGCCGAGGACCTGGGGCTGATCACCGAGGCCGTCGATGCGCTGCGCCGGAAATACCATATGCCTGGTATGAAGGTGTTGCAGTTCGCGTTCGACGGCGGGCCGGGCAATCCCTACCTGCCGTTCCATCACACCCGTGACTCGGTGGTTTACACCGGCACCCACGACAACGACACCACCCTTGGCTGGTACCAGTCCCTTGATGAGGCCGCGCGCCGACACGTCGACGATTACCTGGGGCAGGCCGCGGAGCCGATGCCCTGGCCGCTGATCCGCTGCGCACTCGCTTCCCGTGGCGATCTCGCGGTCGTGCCGATGCAGGACCTGCTGGGTCTGGACGGCGACCACCGCATGAACCTGCCAGGGACCGCCCGGGGCAACTGGCAGTGGCGCTTCGCCTGGACGCAGGTCGATGGCTCGCTGCCGCCCCGGGTGCGGCACTTGGTGGAGCTGTACGGCCGCGCCCTCGAGGGATGACCCCGGCGCGCAGATCGCCGCGAGCGCATTTGCCCTCATGGCGCGAGCTCTACTGCCCCCGACCCCGACGGGGTGTGCCGGTGCCAACCCATCGATCGGCCCCGGCGCTGGGGACGATCACCCAGGGGCGCGGCGCCGGCGCGATCGAGTCGGCGCCGGGGCCCGTCGATCATGATGCGGTGGCTGGTGGTGGCCGCGGTCTCGCTCGCCGTGTTGCTGCTCCTGTGGTCCGACCACCTGATGGACGTGCGCTTCGTCGCCGGTGGCCGCCTCGGCGCGACCCGGGTGCTGGCATCGGATGCCAACGGCGATGCCTTCCCCAAGGTCCTCGTCGACCCGATCGGGCGCGAGATCCGGCTTGCGCGGCCGCCTCGGCGTATCGTGTCGGCGGTGCTCTCCGGCGACGAGATGCTGGCGGGGCTGACCGACACCGAACGCGTTCTCGGCGTGACCTACCTGGCCGATGACGCCGGTATCTCCGGGGTTGCGGGCCACTACCCGGGGAGCACTGCGCGCAACCATGGCAAGATCGAGGAGCTGCTGGCTCTCGAGCCCGATCTGGTGGTGGTCGAGGGCTACAGCGACGCGGCCACGGTGCGTCTGCTGTTGCGCGGCGGGATCGCCGTGGTCCGCTTTGTCGACTCGAATGGCTTCGCCGCGATCGAACAAAACATCCTGACCCTCGGCGCGGCCATCGGCGAGGGGGGACGCGCCGCCGCGCTGGTCCAGGACATGCGCGATCGTATCGATGCGGTGGGTGAACGGGTCCGCGGACGGGTGCGCCCCCGGGTGCTGTATCTGACCCCGGACGGTTCAACCGTGGGCCCGGGCAGTCTGATCGACGAGATGATCGAGCTCGCTGGAGGCTATAACGTGACCCGCGATACCGGGCTGCACGAGTACGGGCGCTTGTCGACCGAGCTGGCGATCGCGCTCCAGCCCGACGTACTGTTGCTCAGCGGCTGGCAGACGGTCGCTGGGGCATCCGCTTGGCCGCCGTTGGACGATCCGATCTGGCAGCGCGTACCGGCGGTTGTCAGCGGACAGGTCCATCGGGTCCACGGCGCCTGGCTCTCGTCGGTGTCGCAGACCAGTGTGCGCGGCGTCGAGGTGATCGCCTCGCTGCTGCACCCGGCCGCGTTCGCCGGGACCGGGCCTTCGCCATGAGGACCCGCACCTGATGCGCGCGGAGCGTCGTGCGCGGATTGGGCTCGTTGGGGTCTGCATGCTCCTGGTCGGGGCGATGCTGGCCGCGACGCTGATCGGCCCGGCCGAGATCGGGTGGGCGGACCTGGCCCGCGCCCTGTTGGGACCGCTGGGGCGTGGCTCCGGAGAGTCGCCGGGGTGGCAGGCGATCGTGATCTGGCAGGTGCGTCTGCCCCGGGCCATGACCGGGGCGATGGTTGGCGCCGCGCTGGCGCTGAGCGGCGCGGTGCTGCAGGGTCTGTTTCGCAACCCGCTGGCCTCTCCGAGCGTGCTGGGCGTATCGTCGGGCGCGTCGCTCGGTGCCGTGCTGGCGATCTTCCTCGGGCTCGCCGCCAGCCTGGTCTGGGCGCTGCCGCTGTTCGCCTTTGCCGGTGCGATGCTGACCCTGTTCGTGGTCTATGGCATCGCGACCCACCGCGGCCACACGCCCATCGCCACCCTGCTTCTGGCCGGGATCGCAATGGGGGCGTTCAATGTCGCCATGGCGTCGTTCCTGCTGGCCATCGCGCTGGAAGACTGGGAGCTCGGAAGATCGATCATCTACTGGACCATGGGTGGGCTGGAGGGGCGCACCTGGGACCAGGCCCTGCTAATCGCCCCGGTGCTCGGACTCGGGCTGGCCGTGGTGATGGCCCATCAGCGCGAGCTCGACGCCATGTTGCTTGGTGAGGTGCACGCGGCGGCGGTTGGCGTGGATGTGCCTCGTACCCGGATCCTGCTGCTGGTCGCGACCGCGCTACTGACCGCGGCGGCCGTGGCGGTGGCGGGGGGGATTGGCTTCATCGGGCTGGTGGTGCCACATATCGTGCGGCTGCTGACCGGACCGCATCACCGTGTGCTGTTGCCTCTGTCCGCCCTTGGCGGGGCGCTGATCCTGGTGGTGGCCGATCTCGCCCTGCGGATCGCTTTCGTCGGGAATCAGATCCCGCTCGGGGTCCTCACGGCCGCGATGGGTGCGCCGTTTTTCCTGTTCCTGCTGCTGCGCCAGCGCGGCCTGGTGTTCTCGTGAACGGCTATCGGGAGCGCGGCGGGACCCGTGCAAGCGGCCAGCGGCAACGCCTGGCTTGCGATGGCACCGCCCACGTGCCCCCGCGGCGGGCAACCGGCGCACTGGGGCGACGGCGCAGACGCCGGTCGGTGTTTTGACGATGAGCGATCCGGCTCGCTCCCCCGGGGGGGGCGCACTGCTGAGGGCATCGGGCCTGAGGATGCGCTATGGTGAGCGCACCGTCTTTTCCGATGTGGACCTGGCTTTTCGTGCTGGCGAGATGATCGGGCTGATTGGCCCGAATGGCTCAGGCAAGACGACGCTGCTGCGCTTGCTGATGGGGCTGATCACACCGGCGATGGGCGAGGTGTGCATCGACGGTGTGCCGCTCGCCCGCTATCGGCGCCGCCGGCTGGCACGGCTGATGACGCTGGTGCCGCAGGACACGGGCTTTGACTTCGCGCTTTCGGTGGAGGCGATCGTGGCCATGGGGCGCAATCCCCACCTTGGCCGGTTCGAGGTGCCCGGCGCGTCCGATCTGGCCCTGATCGCCGAGGCCATGGCGCTGACCGGTGTCGCGGCCCTGGCGGGCCGCACCATCGACACCCTCTCGGGTGGTGAGCGTCAACGCGTGTTGATCGCGCGCGCCATCGCCCAGCAGACGCCGATCGTGCTCCTGGACGAGGTGACCGCCAACCTCGATCTGTGTCACCAGCTCGAGGTGCTGGACCTGGCGCGCGCGATGGCGGCGCGGGGTTGCCTGGTCATCGCCGCGATCCACGACCTGGGTATGGCCTCACGCTGGTGCGACCGGCTGGTGTTGCTCGCCGATGGCGCGCTACAGGCCGATGGCCCCCCGCGGGCCGTCCTCACCCGCGCCATCCTGCGCCGCTTCTTTGCCGTCGACGCGCTGATCGGCGAGGCCCCCTCCGGCGCGGGGCTGGCCGTTACCGCGCTGGCATCAACAGGCTCGGGTCCGTCCCCGCCGGCCCCCGGAAGGCCCGGCATCCTCGGCCACACAAGTGACTGAACATGGAGCGGATCCAATGCCGGGCAGGCATTCCATCCGCGTCTCGCTGTGCCGCGAGTCGAGGTGGCCGGGCCCGGGGAGGTGCCGCCCGGCTCAGCCCCCGCGGCTGGCCCGCTTACGTTCGTGCTCCTTGAGAAAACGCTTGCGGATGCGGATTGCGCTGGGCGTGATCTCGACCAGCTCATCGTCTTCGATGAACTCCAGGGCCTGCTCGAGGCTGAAGCGGATTGGCGGTGTGAGCAGGATGTTCTCGTCCGAGCCCGCGGCGCGGATATTGGTCAGCTGCTTGGCCTTGAGCGGGTTGACGACGAGGTCGTTGTCGCGCGAGTGGATGCCGACGATCTGACCCTCGTAGACCTCCTGCCCGGGTGACACCAGCATGCGGCCGCGATCCTGGAGGTTGAACAGCGCGTAGCCAAGCACCTTGCCCTGGCTGTTGGAGATCATCGCGCCGTTGCGTCGCGGGGCGATGCCGCCCTGGTTGGCCGTGCCGTAATGGTCGAACACATGGTACTTGAGCCCGGTGCCGGAGGTCAGTGTCATGAACTCGGTCTGGAAGCCGATCAGGCCGCGGGAAGGGATCTCGTAGTCGAGCCGCACCCGCCCCTCGCCGTCAGGGACCATGTCCTTGAGATCGCCCTTGCGCTCGCCCAGGGCCTGCATGATCGCGCCCTGACTGCTCTCCTCGACGTCGACGGTGAGCTGCTCGTAGGGTTCGCAGATGACGCCGTCGATCTCGCGGAAGATGACCTCCGGACGCGATACGGCCAGCTCATAGCCCTCGCGGCGCATGTTCTCCAACAGGATGGACAGGTGCAGCTCGCCACGCCCCGAGACGCGGAATTTCTCCGGGTCGTTGCCCTCTTCGACCCGCAGCGCCACGTTGTGGATCAGCTCGCGCTCGAGCCGGTCCTTGAGCTGGCGCGAGGTCAGATACTTGCCTTCACGGCCGGCGAACGGCGAGGTGTTGACCTGGAAGGTCATGGTCACCGTCGGCTCGTCGACGGTCAGCGGTGGCAATGCCTCGACCTGGTCGGGGTGACACAGGGTGTCGGAGACGTTGGGCGAGTCGATGCCGGTCAGGGCGACGATGTCGCCGGCGTTCGCCGAGGGCACCTCGTTTCGCACCAGGCCCATGTAGCCGTAGACCAGGCCGATCTTGGCCCGGTGGGTGACGCCGTCGCGCTTGACCACGATCACCTGCTGATTGGGTTTTACACTGCCGCGCTGGATGCGTCCGACCGCGATCGCGCCGACGAAGGAGCTGTAGTCCAGTGTCGAGATCTGCATCTGGAACGCTCCGGTCGGATCCACGTCCGGGGCCGGGCAGTGCTCCACGATGGCCTCGAACAGGGGTGTCATGTCGCCATCGCGCACGCTGTCCTCCCGCCCGGCGTAGCCGTTGATCGCGGAGGCGTAGATGATCGGGAAATCGAGCTGTTCGTCGGTGGCCCCGAGGCGATCGAACAGCTCGAAGACCTGGTCGATGACCCAGTCGGGCCGGGCACCGGGCTTGTCGATCTTGTTGACGACGACGATGGGTCGCAGCCCGTGGGCAAAGGCCTTGCTGGTGACGAAGCGCGTCTGCGGCATCGGTCCCTCCTGGGCGTCCACCAGCAGGAGTACCGAGTCGACCATGGACAACACGCGCTCGACCTCGCCACCAAAATCCGCGTGTCCCGGGGTGTCGACGATGTTGATGCGATAGTCCTGTCCGTTGAGGTGCAGGCGCAGCGCGGTGTTCTTCGACAGGATCGTGATGCCACGTTCCTTCTCGAGATCGTTGGAGTCCATGACCCGCTCGACCGGGCCGAAGCGCTCGCCGAGCGTACCGGACTGCTGCAGCAGCTTGTCCACCAGCGTGGTCTTGCCATGATCGACATGGGCGATGATTGCGATATTGCGAAGGGTCTCGATCACGGCGGGCGCTACTCCATGGTGTCCGTTGGCGCCGTGCCAGCGGGACGTTGGTTGGATGGTCGGTTCAGGGTGCGGCTGGGGCAGCGGCGGCCTGCCCGGAGGAATTAGCCGCCCAGTATAGCGCGAGTCGGGTCTCGGCGCGGAGACTCCGCGAACGCGCGACGGGGCGGCTGGCGTGGACCGGTGCAGGGATGAACGGCCAGAAAAAAATGCAATCAGCTGCTTGCGATTGCTTTCGGCAGTGTTGTTTGAGGAATCGCTGTTACGGCTACGTTCGATAACCGGCTATTGGAGCTCGTCAACAATGCCTGTGGATAAGTCTGTGGGCAAGCCCTGGGAATTCGCCTCGAGGCCTTGCCAGCACTCGGGTTGCAACAGATTGGTCGATTTTTAGTCAGTTTTTTAACATACTGATAAAACAGCGCTTTGTAGTCGATCGCCTGACAAGATGGCGGCGAGGGCGGGCAGCTGGGGGGCGGTCATGCTCCATGTGCACAAATCGGGATGCCCTCGCCATGGACGCGGCCTTCTGTCAAGTCTTGATTGTTCCAAGGATGAAACAGGTCCGCATCGGCCGATGCAAACGCTGATGCAAAGCGTTTCCCGCCGCGGGCCTAGGCCTCGGACTGACGCTGTGCGAGGGCCTTCTTGTAGAGGCGGTTCCTGTTGCCACCGGTGATGCGCGCGGCGAGCGCCACCGCCTGGCGCAGCGGGAGCTCGTCGGACAGGATCGCGAGGATGCGCAGCTCCTCGACCTCCTGTCTCTCCGACGCGGGGCGGCGCTCGCCCTCGATCAGGATCACCAGCTCGCCGAGCTGTTGCTCGGGATCGGCGGCGACCCGGGCGGCGAGCGTGTCGAGCTCCCCGCTCAGGAAGGTCTCGAAATGCTTGGTCAACTCCCGCGCGACCACGCCCCGGCGCTGACCCCCGAGCACCGCGCACAGGTCCGCCAGCGTCACCGCGGCACGCTTGCCGCTCTCGTAACAGATCAGCGTGCCTGGCTCGGCGGCGAACCCCTCGATCCAGGTGCGGCGTTGCCCGGACGGTCGAGGCGGGAAGCCGACGAACAGAAAACGGTCGCTGGGCAGTCCAGCCGCCGAGAGCGCGCAGAGCAGCGCGCTGGGGCCGGGTATCGGGACGACGCACAGGCCGCGTTCGCGCGCGGCGCGCACAAGCACGAAGCCGGGATCGCTGATCAGCGGCGTGCCGGCATCGCTGATCAGCGCGACCCGTTTGCCCGCCTCGATGTGCGCGAGCAGGCGCGGCGTGATCTGCGCCTCGTTGTGCTCGTGATAGGCCCAAAGGGCGGTTTCGCCGTCCGCGCCGGACCCGAGCCCGATGCCGAGATGGGCGAGCAGCGCGCGGCTGTGGCGGGTGTCCTCGCAGGCGATCAGGTCCGCGTCCGCCAATGTCTGACGCGCCCGCTCGCTGATGTCTGCTAAATTGCCGATCGGCGTGGCCACCACGTATAGTACGCCCGAATTTCCCGCCACGATGTCCTCCGCATTACTGGTTAATAGGAGACGGCCATGCCTGCCCAGACACCTGTCGTGCGCCCCCTGTCGTTGCGTCCCGGTCGGCTGCTCGTCGCCGCGAGCCTGTCTTTCTCCGTGGGTTTCGGCGGCTGCGCCATCGACCCGCTGCAGGACGAGCGTCGCGTGCTGGCCGATGTCTCGGCGCAGTCGCTGGGCCGCGCCCGCGCGCTGGAGGACAGCGGCGAGCCGGCCAAGGCCGCCGATGCCTACCTGGAGCTGGCCGAGGGCGCGCCGTCGCCGGCCCGCGAGCAACTGGAGCTCAATGCCGCCGAGGCCCTGCTGAGCGCGGGCAAGGCCGCCGAGGCCGATCGGGTGCTCAAGGGCGTCAACCAGGGCAAGCTGACCGCGACCCAACGCCAGATGGTGCTGTTGCTCGACGGTGAGGTCGCATTACAACGCGGACGGGCCGTCGAGGCCATCGGCAAATTGCAACGCGTCAGGCAGGGGGCGCTGCCCGGGGACCTGAAGGTGCGGCGGCTCGGCACCTTGGCCGCGGCCTATCGGCTCAACGGCGAGCCGATCAAGGCGGCCGAGAGTCTCGGTGCGCTTGGCAAGTTGCTTGACGAGCCGGGGGCGAGGCTCGACAACCAGGTCTCGCTGTTGTTCACGCTCTCCACCCTTGGCCCGTCGGGGCTCAAGCAGGAGGCCGCCAAGGGGCGCGGGCGGATCCGCGGCTGGGCCGAGATCGCCGTCCTGTTCGGTCATTATGGCGCGGCGAGCAGCGAGCTCGATCGCCGCTATCGGCAATGGCGTTCCAGTCACCTCACCCATCCGGCCATGGCCGACCTGCCGCGGGCGTACTTCGCTACGCTGGCCGGCGGTTACGCGCCCGGTACCGATGCGCTGGTCCTGCTCCCCTCCGGCGGGCGTTTTGGCGTCGCGGCCGATGCGATCCGCGACGGGATCCGCGCCGCCTACGGGGCCGACAGCAGTGCCAACCGGCCCAGTATCGGCTATCGCGGCAGCGGGCGTTCGGCCTATAAGAACGGGGTCGACAACGGCGCCGACCTGGTCATCGGGCCACTGGAGAAGAGCGCGGTGGACGCGCTGGCCAAGGGCCCGTCGCTGCCCGTGCCAACCCTGGCCCTGAACCGAACGTCGGTTGTCGGCGGTGCACCGGAGAATCTCTACCAGTTCTCGCTGGCACCCGAGGACGAGGCAGTGAACGCGGCCAGTTACGCATGGGCGTCGGGATTGCGTCAGCCGTTGCTGCTCTATCCCGAGGGCCTCTGGGGCGATCGGATGGCGCAGGCGTTTCGTCGCCAATGGCGCACGCTTGGGGGCAAGATTGCCGGCGAGCAGGGTTACACCGGGGACGGGGGCCGCGACGCCTTGGCGTTGCTGATCGGCAGTCAGGGCGATTTCGTCTTTCTGGTCGCCAGCACTGGCGACGTTGTCGGGCTGTGGTCCGCGATTCAGGACGCCGGCGGTGGCCGGATCCCGGTGGTCGCGACGTCCCACATCTATGCCGGCGATTTCGATCCGGCGCGTGATGCGGCGCTCTCCGGACTCTACTTCGTGGATATCCCCTGGATCCTCGACCTCGATCGCAGCGATGCATTGTCGCGCAAGGGTCTGCGTGAAAAACTTCCGAACGTCAGCGGACCGCTGGCGCGGCTCTACGCGATGGGCATCGATGCCTACCGGCTCGCGCCCCGCATCGGCGAGATGGGGCGCAACCCAGGGACCTTCTTTCCCGGGGAAACCGGCGGGTTGAACGTGGATTCCCTGGGCCGGATTCGCCGTCAGCTCGTGCTGGCGCGTTTCACCGGCTCCGGCCCGGTGGTGCAGGAGCGCATCGAGGTCACGGCAAGGCCGAAGGCGGACCCGAAGCTGGCGGCTGCCACCGATGCACCCACCGATTGAGCGATGGGATCGCTCCTCGGCCCATCGTGCCGCGCCGGTTGCCGAGCACGCGGGGAGCGGTTGACCCCGATGCGCGGGCTCGGCGAGGACAAGGAACGGATCGCGTGCGGCTACCTGGAGCAACGCGGGCTGCGGCTGTTGGCGCGCAACTATCGGTGCCGCCGTGGCGAGATCGATCTGGTCATGCTCGACGAGACCCTGGGCGCGCCCGACCTGGTTTTCATCGAGGTCCGGTTCCGCGGCTCCGAACGCTTCGGTGGCGCGGCCGCGAGCGTGGATCGGCGCAAACAGGCCCGTCTCAGTGCCGCGGCGGCGCACTACCTTCAACATCACCCGAGCGAGCTGCCTTGCCGCTTCGATGTCGTGGCGATCGGCGCCGGCGATCGGGTTCACTGGATCAGGGGTGCCTTTGATGAAGTATGACCTGACGGCCCGCTCCATTGGCGTCGCGGTCCTCTGCATCGCGCCGCTGCTGCATGGCTGCGGCCCCATGGTCGTCGCCGGTGCCGCCTATGGCGCGTCGGTGGCCTATGAACGCCGCTCCACGCAGATGGTCTTCGACGATGAGATGGTGGAGCTGCAGGCGCGCAAGCTGCTGTTTCAGAACCGGGATATCAGCGCGCACAGCAGCATCTCCGTCACCAGCTACAACCTGATGGTGCTGCTGACCGGGCAGGCGCGGAGCGCCGAGGTCAGTGAGAAGTTCGCCAAGCTCGTCAGTGAGCTGCCGAAGGTGGTCCGGGTGTACAACGAGGTCCAGATCGGACCCAATATCAGTTTTGCGCGGGAGAGCAATGATGCCTACCTCACATCGCGAGCCAAGCTGGCGCTGCAGGACATCGATCTCCCGGGCTTCGATATGCTGCGTGTCAAGATCGTGACCGAGGACGGCGTGGTCTACCTGATGGGCCTGGTGACGCCGCAAGAGGCGGACGCCACGGTCGACAAGGTCCGGCGCATCCCCGGTGTCGTGCGGGTCGTGAAGCTTTTTGAATATGTCCAGCCCAAGTCCAAAGACCAGGCCCCGGCTTCCTGAGCGCGCCGAACGCGCGCTGCGTGCGATCGTCGGCCCCGACGCCCTGCTGACGGACGCCGCCGACTGCTGGCCCTATGGCTACGACAACAGCCGCCGGCAGGCCCTGCCGCAGGCGGTGATCTTCGTCACCGAGGCCGAGCAGGTTCGCGCCGTGGTGGCGCTGTGCAATGAGGAGCGCATCCCGGTCACCGCGCGCGGGCTCGGTACGGGCACCACCGGCGCGACCGTGCCCGAGCGCAACGGCATCGTCATCGCCTTCGAGCGCATGAACCGGATCCTGCGCATCGACCCCGCCAACCGTCTCGCCGTGGTCGAGCCCGGCGTCGTCAACGATGACCTGCAGCGGGCCGTAGCGGCCCATGGATTCTTCTGGCCACCCGACCCAACCAGCGCCGCGGTCTGCACGGTCGGTGGCAATCTGGCCTACAACTCGGCCGGCCCGCGGGCGGTGAAGTACGGCACCCCGCGCGAGAATACGCTGGGCCTGACTGCCGTCACCGGGGCCGGGGAGGCGATCCGCACCGGTGTTCTCACCACCAAGGGCGTGGTCGGCTACGATCTCACCCGCCTGATCATCGGCTCCGAGGGCACGCTGGCGCTGATCACCCGTGCAACCCTGAAGCTGACGCCGCTGGCCGAGGCCAAGCGCACGTTGCGGGCTACCTATCGTGACATCCACGGGGCCGCCGCGGCCGTCGCCGCGATCATGGCGCAACCCATCACGCCCTGTGCGCTCGAGTTCATGGACGCGTCCGCCATCGAGATGGTGCGGCGCTTCTCCGACCTGGGTTTGGCACCGCGGACCGGGGCCCTGTTGATGATCGAGGTCGACGGTGCCGCGGACTGTGTCGATAACGCGGCGGCCCTGGTCAGCGCGGCGGCGCGCACCGAGGGGCTGCTCGATCTCGTTGTCGCGGCGAGCCGCGATGAGATCGACGCGCTGTGGCGCACCCGCAAGGCACTCTCGCCGGCACTGCGCCACGTGTCCCCAAAGAAGATCAACGAGGACGTGGTCGTGCCGGTGTCGCGCATCGGCGAGTTCATCGATGCCCTCGAGCGGTTCTCCGACGAATATGGGATCCGCATCGTCAACTTCGGCCATGCCGGGAATGGCAATATCCACGTCAATCTGTTGGTCGACCCCGACGATCCCGACGAGATGGCACGCGCCGAGCGGTGTCTCGACGCCGTGTTCAACCTCGTGGTCGCCCTCGATGGCACCCTGTCGGGCGAACACG
Organism: Chromatiaceae bacterium; assembly: GCA_040775095.1. Taxonomy (GTDB): domain Bacteria; phylum Pseudomonadota; class Gammaproteobacteria; order Chromatiales; family Chromatiaceae; genus JAXGTD01. Next base: position 16,459 of record JAXGTD010000063.1, read on the forward strand.
GCGTCGGCCTGGAGAAACGCGACTTCGTCGCCCGCGAGATCGACCCCGCGGCGTTGGCGCTGATGCGGGCGATCAAGCGACAGTTCGACCCAAACGGCATCCTCAATCCGGGCAAGGGGCTGCCGCTGGAAGACTGATCCCGGCCGTCGCGCCACCCCATGGCGCGGCCCGTTCCGTCGCCCGGGTGAGCGAAAACGGCGCGAGTCGGAAACCGCGTCTTCGCTTCTCCCGGGCTCGGCCTGTGCCGGCGACCTGCCGCCGTCAGCGTCCCGGGCGCACCAGGCCGCCGAGACCCAGGTCTTCGAGTGCCTCCAGCAACAGGCGTCGCACGGCGGTGGCGGTTTCGCACTGCAGCGCGACGCCAAGGATCTCGCGGGCACGGGTACGGCTGATACTGCGGATCACGCATTTGACACGCAGCAGACTGCCCGCGCTCATGCTGAGGCTGTGCACGCCGATGCCGAGCAGCAGCACCGCGGCGAGGGGGTCGCCAGCCATCTCGCCACAGACGCTGACCTCGCGGCCATGCACGCGGGCCCCGGCGACGGCGGTGATCAGTGCCTGCAGCACCGCGGGGTGAAGCTCGTTGTAGAGGTTCGCGACATGGGCGTTGTTGCGGTCCACGGCGAGCACATATTGGGTGAGATCGTTGGTGCCGACCGAGAGGAACTGGACCCGCCGGGCCAGGGCCTCGGCCAGGTACACCGCGGCGGGGACCTCGATCATGACGCCGACCGGCGGCATGCTCACCGGGTGACCCTCCTCTTCGAGCTCTTCGTGGGCGCGCTGTATCTGGAGCAGTGCCTCCTCCACCTCCTCGACGGTGGTGATCATCGGCAGCAGGATCTGTAGGTTGTCGAGGCCGATGGCGGCCCGCAGCATGGCCCGGATCTGGGTTCGGAAGATCTCCGGGTGGTCGAGCGTGATGCGGATACCCCGCCACCCGAGAAACGGGTTCGACTCCTCGATGGGGAAATAGGGCAGGGGCTTGTCGCCACCGATGTCCAGCGTACGGATGGTCACGGGCCGCGGTGAGAAGGTCTTCAGGACATTGCGATAGTGCTCGGTCTGGTTCGACTCGCCGGGGAAGCGGTCACGGACGATGAATGGAAGCTCGGTTCGATAGAGTCCGACCCCTGCAGACTCCTCGATCCCCAAAGGCCGCTGCTCGGAGACCAGGCCGGTGTTGAGATACAGTGGCAGGATATAGCCGTCGCTGGTCTCCGGCGGCAGCCCCCGCAGGTTGTCCAACTCGGCGCTGAGTACGCGATCGTCCGCCGCGAGCCGCTCGTACTCGTGCTTCACGGTCGGCGAAGGGGCCACGTAGATGCGGCCGCGGTAGCCGTCGACAATGATCTCGCGCCCATTCAGGCGACTCACCGGCAGCTCGCTCACACCCATGGTCGCGGGTACACCGATACCGCGGGCCAGGATTGCCACGTGTGAGAGGCCGGAGCCGGTGGAGCTGACGATCCCGGCCAGCCGGTCGGAGGGCACATCGGCGATCTGCATGGCGCTGATCTCGTCGCCGACGAGGATGGTGTGGGGCGGGTACTCGAGCGCCGGGGTATCGCGGTTCTGCAGCCGCATCAGGATGCGTCGGCCGAGGTCGCGTACGTCGGAGGCGCGCTCACGCAGATAGGGGTCTCGCATCTGCTCGAACACGTTGGCATGCTCGGCAATGGTGTCGCGCAGCGCCGCCTGGACCCAGTTGCCGGCCTTGATCCGCTCAAGCGTACCCTCGATCAGGGTATCGCTCTCGAGCATCAGCGCCCAGGCATCGAACAGCGCGCGGTCTTCCTGCCGCAGGGCATGGCCGATGCTGACCGCGAAGTGGGCGATCTCGCCCGCCACGTCGCTTAGCGCCTCGCGGAAGGCCGTTGCATCGGCCTCGGCGTCGAGTGCCGGCTTATCGGGCACGGCATCGAGGTCGGCCGGCGGATAACAGACCACGGCGGTGCCAATGGCGATCCCGGGCGATGCGGCGAGCCCGGCGAGGAAACGGCTCGGCAGGCCGCCTAGTTGATGCAGGCGGCCGAGCTCCCCGGTCGCGCGGGCCAGCGCGATGGCCGCGGCCAGCTGCGCGGCCAGCGTGATGACGAAGGTCACCTCGTCGTCGCTGAAGCGGTGGGGCTCGCGCTGGCGCAACACCAGCACCCCTTGCACCTTGCGATTCTGGATGATGGGGACGCCGAGAAAACCGCGGAATCGCTGCTCACCGGTCTCCGCGACGAACAGATAGCGGGGATGGGTCGGCGCATCGTCGAGATGGACGATGTCGGCGCGTTCGGCCACCCAGCCGATCAGGCCGCGGTTGAGTGGGAGTCGGACCCGGCCCACGGCGTCCGGACGCAGCCCGTCGGTGGCTTGCAGGACGTGCTCGCGGTTGTCGAAGTCGGTCAGATAGACCGAGCACACGTCGCTGTCGATCGCACGTTTCACCTGCTTGACGATGATGTCCAGTGCCTCCTCCAGCGAGGTGGCATGGTTGACCTGTTGGACGATGCGCAGAAGGGATTCGAGCATGTGCGGTAACCGGTTAGCCGCGTCGCGCGGACCGTTTCGAAGCGTCTGCCTTGTGGCGACGGGTGGCGATCCAGGGTGGTGTCAAGGGGTGTCGTCCGGCACGGGTGCGGCGCGGTGGCCTCGACCCGGGCGGCGGTCGCCTCAACGCCCTTTCTCGTGCAGGTAGCTGCCGAGCGAGGACGGACCCTCGCGTGCCGTGTCGCGCCGTGTTTCGCGTGCTGGCTCGTAGCCCTCTGCGAGTGCTGGCACACCGTCTGGGTACAGCAGCGGGGCGAGCTCGTTGAGGGCCTGTTCGTAGACGCGGCGTTTGAAATAGACCACCTCGCGCAGCGGGTACCAGTAGCGTACCCAGCGCCAGGCGTCGAACTCGGGCTTGTCGCAGCGGTCGAGGCAGAACTCGCCCTCGCCGCAGTTGACTCGCAAGAGATACCAGACCTGTTTCTGACCGATACAGACGGGGCCGCAGTGGCGGCGGATGAACCGCTTGGGGAGCCGGTAGCGCAGCCAGCCACGGGTGCAGCCGAGAATGGTGACCTGATGTGCGAGCAGGCCAACCTCTTCCTCGAGCTCCCGGAACATCGCCTGCTGCGGGGTCTCGTCGGACTTGATCCCGCCTTGCGGAAACTGCCAGGCGTTCTGGCCGACGCGCCGGCCCCAGAACAGGCGTCGCTCGCCGTTGCTCAGGATGATGCCGACGTTGGGTCTGAAGCCGTCGCGGTCGATCAAGCTGCCATACCTCGTTGAGTTCCTATGGCATTTTTCCACATTCGCCGCAACGTGGGCAAATCGGGCCGCGATTCAGTTTTTGCTGATATTCCGTAATTTCGCTACCGTAGTGGGACCATTCTCTGAATTCGGCGCGCCGCCCCGAGGAGCACACCCGATGCCGCTGGCGATCTTCGACCTCGACAACACGCTGCTGGCCGGCGATTCCGACTACCTTTGGGGGCGGCATCTGGTGGAGCTTGGCGTGGTCGACTCCGTGGCCTATGAGGCGGCCAACGAGCGATTCTACGCGGACTATCGCGCGGGCCGGCTGGACATCGACGCCTTTCTGCGTTTTGCGCTGCGGCCGCTGTGTGAGCACTCGCTATCGGATCTGCTGCGTTGGCGCGAGGCGTTTCTGCGCGAGAAGATCGAGCCCATCATGCTGCCGGCGGCGCGGGCCCTGGTGGAGCGCCACCGCGCCACGGGCGACACGCTGATGATCATCACCGCGACCAACGCCTTCGTGACCGCGCCGATTGCCGAGCGCTTTGGCATCGCCCACCTGATCGCCACCGAACCGGAGCAGATCGACGGCCGCTACACGGGGGAGGTGGAAGGGGTGCCGGCGTTTCAGCACGGCAAGGTCGAGCGCCTCGAGCGCTGGCTGGCGCGGCACGGGCAGGATCTGCGCGGCAGCGCCTTCTACAGCGACTCGATCAACGACGTGCCGCTGCTCGAGCGCGTCGACCACCCGGTGATCGTCGATGCCGACGAGCGCCTCCAGGCGGTGGCGCGCCAGCGCGGTTGGCCGCGGCTGTCGTTACGCGAACCCACCTGAGCGCATCACCCCGGTCGTCGCTGATTCCCTGTCGGCCGGAAACCCGGTAGGTTCTTCGTCCGCGCCAGTCATTTCCCGTTCATCGCATCCACACGCTGCCGAAACACGGCGCGGCTAACATTGCCCCTTGGTGTTGCATAGAGACCCGAGGAGTACGCATGGCAGCGATCGCGTCTGCATTGTCGAACCGCCGTGGCGAACGGCTGTTTGTTGAGCTGGCGGCGGATGCCGGGGCCGTACGCGAGGCCCAGGCACTGCGCTATCAGGTCTTCGGTGAGGAGATGGGCGCGAGGCTCCCGAGCGCGCATGCCGGGCTGGATGTGGACGCGCTCGATCCCTACTGTCAGCATATGGTGGTGCGCGAGACGGACAGCGGCCGCGTGGTGGGCTGCACGCGTCTGCTCAGGGATACCGATGCGAGGCGGGCTGGGCGCTTCTATGCCGAGGGCGAGTTCGCGATGGATGCGCTCGTGGCCCTGCCCGGACGTCTGCTGGAGCTGGGTCGCACCTGCATCGCCCCGTCGTACCGCTGCGGCTCGGCCATCGCGGTACTCTGGTCCGGGGTGGCGGCCTATATCCGGCTGCAGGGAATCGACTTCTTGTTCGGTTGCGCCAGCGTTGCGCTGGGGGAGGACGATGTGCAGGCCGCGGCGATCATGAACCGTCTACGCCGCCTGGCGATGACCCCGGCCTCGCTGCGCGTCGCACCACGCGCACCGCTGCTCAACTCCAACGTGCCGGACGATGTCCTCGATGCGCCGCTGCCGCCGCTGCTCAAGGCCTATCTTCGCCTTGGCGCGAAGGTCTGCGGCGAGCCTTGCCGGGACCCGAGCTTCGGTGTCGCCGACGTGCTCATGCTGCTCGATGTCAGCGAGCTGAACCCGGCCTACTCCAGGCATTTCCTGGAGCGTGTCGCGACGTGCTGATCCGCCTGGGCCGCGCCTGGGCAGCGGCCTCGGTATCCTCCGCTGGGTCGACCTGACGGGGCGACGGAAACGAATGCGAAAGACGCTCTCCATCTGGCGCGGTCTGCGTGTCGCCGAGAATGCGCTGACCGGGGCCGCGATCCTCGGCCTGGTCACCCTGACCAATGCCGTTGGCTTGCGCTGTGCCTGGCTGCCGGGCGTGGTGCGCTGGTGGCATCGGAGGCTGTGTCGCTGCCTGGCCATCCGGATGCGGGTCAACGGTGCCCTTGCCCCGCGGGTCCTGTTGGTTGCCAATCACGTCTCCTGGCTCGACGTCCCCGTCCTCGGTGCCCAGGGACGGATCGGCTTTTTGTCGAAGTCGGAGGTCCGCGACTGGCCCCTGATCGGCTGGATGTCGGCCGTGGCCGGGACCCTCTTCATCGAGCGCGGCGCATACCAGGCCGCGCGGCTGATCACGCGCATCGGCGAGCGCGTGAGCGACGACCGCCCGGTCGCGATCTTTGCCGAGGGCACGACCAGCAATGGGTTGTCGGTGCGTCGCTTTCACCCACGCCTGTTCGCGGCGGCCCAGCGCCCAGGCGTGCGGGTGCAGCCGGTCGCGCTGCGCTACGGCCGCGACGGGCAAGCCGATCTCCTGACCCCGTTCGTTGGCGACGACGAGCTGATCCCGCACCTGCTGCGCCTGCTGCGCCAGCCGGCGA
>JAXGTD010000064.1:0-21997 GCA_040775095.1 Chromatiaceae bacterium
CGGGTCGTGGTCAGTTAGGTTAAATCGTTTGCGGTTTCTAGGGAAACGCTGAGATATTGCGCGTTTGCCGCGTTCCCCCGGAGGCACGCCAGAAGGGCAGGGGAACGGGAACCGCGACCGGGCTGATCGTGCCGGATCTCGGCCGGGATGAGCCATCGATCGGGGTTTGCAGTCCGCCGCGGTCTGTCATCATGGTTCGCATCGAGAAGGTCGCGGCGGAGGGCCAGGGCATGGGCCGATTGCGGCGTCGTGATGGCGGTCGGGGTGCCGATCGGGTCGGGTGCCATCCGCGTGATGTGAATGTTCAAGAGGAATAAAGATGTTCGAGAATCTCCAGGGTCGTTTCGGTGAGGTCCTTAAGGGTCTACGTGGTCAGGCACGGCTGACCGAGGACAACATCAAGGACACCCTGCGTCAGGTACGCATGGCGCTGCTCGAGGCCGACGTTGCGCTGCCGGTGGTGCGCGACTTCGTCGACCATGTGCGCGAGAGGGCCATGGGCGCGGAGGTCACCAAGAGCCTGACCCCGGGGCAGGTGCTGATCAAGATCGTCAACGACGAGCTGGTCCGACTCATGGGGCAGGCCAACGAGTCGTTGAACCTCAGCGCCCAGCCACCCGCGGTGATCCTGATGGCCGGCCTGCAGGGGTCGGGCAAGACCACCAGCAGCGCCAAGCTCGCGCGCTTCCTGCAGGAGAAGCAGAAAAAGTCCGTGATGCTGGTGAGCGCCGACGTCTACCGTCCGGCCGCCATCGAGCAGCTGCGCACCGTGGCGGCCGAGGTGAAGGCGGCGTTCTTTCCGAGCACCCCGGAGCAGCGCCCGGTGGATATCGCCCTCGCGGCCCTCGATGCCGCGCGCAGGCAGTTCAAGGATGTGCTCATCGTCGATACCGCCGGCCGGCTCGGGATCGACACCTTGATGATGACCGAGCTCAAGGAGCTGCATGATGCCCTTGGCCCGGTCGAGACCCTGTTCGTCGTCGATAGCATGACCGGCCAGGATGCCGCTAACACCGCCAAGGCGTTCCACGAGGCGCTGCCACTGACGGGCGTGATCCTGACCAAGACCGATGGTGATGCGCGCGGCGGCGCGGCATTGTCCATCCGCCAACTCACCGGCAAGCCAATCAAGTTCCTGGGCGTCGGCGAGAAGACAACGGCGCTGGAACCGTTCTATCCCGACCGCGTGGCGTCGCGCATCCTCGATATGGGCGATGTGGTCTCGCTGGTCGAGGAGATTCAGGACAAGGTCGACCGCGACAAGGCCGAGGTGCTGGCGCGCAAGCTGCAGAAGGGCAAGGGCTTCGACCTGATGGATTTTCGCGAGCAACTGCAGCAGATGAACAAGCTCGGTGGCATGGCCGGGCTGATGGACAAGCTGCCCGGCATGGGCCAGGTGCCGCAGCACGTCAAGAGTCAGGTCAACGACAAGGAGGTGACCAAGCTGATTGCGATCGTCGACTCGATGACGCCGATGGAGCGCACCCACCCCCAGATCATCAAGGGCTCGCGGCGCAAGCGTATCGCCAACGGCTCTGGCACCCAGGTGCAGGACGTGAACCGGCTGCTCAAGCAGTTCACGCAGATGCAGAAGATGATGAAGAAGATGAAGGGCGGCGGCATGGCGAAGCTGATGCGCCAGATGCAGGGGCGCATGCCCGGCGGCTTCCCCGGGGGCGGCTTTCAGATGTGAGCCCGGGGGTGCCCGCGCCCTGGCGCGCTCGCAATCACCCGCAATCCGTCGCGTCCCCGGGAGTCGCCCGGTGCCGGCGCGTCGATGCGGCTACATCTGGTGTGTCCAGACCGCCTGGATGACAACGAACAGGAACGCGGTCGAGCAACCGAACTTGAGCAGCCCGGCGATGGCGATCAGTGGGCCGACCATGCGCCACGGGGGCGGCAGCACGACGTCGCCGTAGCCGAGCGCGGTGACCGTGGCGGTGGCGAAGTAGAAGCCCTCGACATAGGTCTTCGTGAGCCCCTGCCGCCACAGATACAGACCCCAGATCGCCGCCTCGGAGACATGGGCTGCAAACAGCAGCGCAAAGCAGCCCAGGACGATGGATTTGCCGGCCCGGTGGGCCCCGATGTGATCGATCAGCCACGAGTGGGTGCCCAGGATGACCTCGGCGACGTCGAACAGCAGGATGATATGAAGAAAGAACAGCGAGGCGGCCACGAGGACCGCCATGCCGAACACGCGATGGACCTGGTGCTGGCCTTTCGTGATCTCCGATCGTTTCAACGTGGTGCCTCCTCGCTCATAGGATTGTGCCCGCGAACCATTGGAGCAGGCTGTTCAATGGAATCTGATTGAGCACGACCGCCAGCAGTGGCGTGCCGGCCGCGACCGCGAGCTGCAGCACCGCGGTCACATCCACCGGAACGAGGCGCAGCTGATGCACGATCTCGACGGTCGCGTTGAGGTCTGCCGCCGACGACGAATCCACCGAGCCCAGCGTATCCTCCCCACGCCCGTGTTCGTCGATCCACTTGCGGTGGAACGCGAGGTGGTGCGCCTGGGCCAGGCGCCCGTATTCGAGCAGGGCCCGCTCACGTGCCGCGTAGACCGGGCGGGCAAAGACCAGTAGCGGACCCAGGATGATGATCAGGCAGAGCGCCATCCAGCCGGCAAGCGCGACCCAGACGGTATCCGGATCGTGCCGCTCCAAAGAGAGGTCCACGAGGATCGATGATGCGATCACCGCGCTGAGGGCGAAGATGAAGCCGCTGAAGATGCTCGGGTAGATCGCGAGAAATCCGAGTCCGGCCGAACGGTCCGGATGCAGCGGCATCAGCCGCAGCGGCAACCGCGAGATGCGATACAGGAGCATCGCCCAGACCATGAAGCGCCAGATCCAGCGCAGGACCAGAAACAGGAACAGTGGCGTGCTGAGGAAGCGTGAGACCTCACCGGCCCATGACAGCACGGGCTGCTGTCCAACCATTGCCCCCTGCCAGGCCGAGCGGGCGAGCTCGACCGTGTAGTCCGCGGTCAGTCCAGACCAGAAGAGCACCACCACGGCGATCACCAGCTCCGCGATCGCGGAGCTGGAACGACGATCGGCGACGTCCAGCGCCTGTTGGAAGGCAGGGAGATCCTCGTCGGACAACAGGCGCGCCGCCCGGAAGTTCGAGGCCAGGGTGATCAGACGACAGTCGGCGTAGTGCTCGGTCGCGAGCATCATCCAGATTGCGACCAGGTAGCGCGTAGAGGTCATCGGGTCGGTGAAAAAACCCCAGCCCGCGTAGTCGGGGTCGGTGAGGGACTGCGCCAGCGCGAGCAGCGCCGGCGGCAGCCACGCCAGCAAGGCGACGATGACGGCGGAGCGGCCGGTCGGGAGTTGGTCCGCCCCGGTCAGCCCGAGGCGTTGCAGAAGCCAGGAGAAGGGTCCGCCGACGACCAGCGAGAAGCGCGCGGCCTCGCCGCCGCATGCCTGGCTCACGGGCGGGGGGCCCGCCCCGGGCCCGGGCTCACCAAAGCGCGGGTCTGCCGACCCTCGGCGCGCATCATCGCCGATCGCCCGTTCGCGGGGGCGGTCCCTTCACGCCGATGATCCCGCAGAAGTTGTACCACTTGAAGAAGATGTCGGCCTGGTTGAATCCATTGCGGCTCAGCAACTCGAGATTTTCATCCACCCGGTACGGAATGAGCACATTCTCCAGTGCTTCACGCTTGCGTGCGATCTCGGTCTCGCTGTACCCATTGGACCTCTTCATCTCGTAGTAGAGGCGAATGAAGGTCCGATTGAAGAGCGAGTCGTTTCCGAGCACCTTCTCGACCAGAATCAGGCATCCGTTTGGATTCATGCCCTGGTTGATATCCCGAATCAGGCGGTCCCGTCGCAAGGGCCTGACGAACTGCAGCGTCAGGTTCAGGACGACAACGGAGGCGTTTTCCACCTGCACGCCATCGTTGAGATCCGCCTGCAGGAGCGTTACGCGATCGGCCCCTTCGAGCTGCGCCAGACGCTGGCGGGCCCGTTCGAGCATGGCCGGCGAGGAATCCAGGCCGATGAGCTCAACCGGAACCCGCATCGCGCCGAGGAGCGTCTCGAGCGTGATCCCGGTCGAGCAGCCGAGATCGTAGACGCGCGTGCCGGGCTCGGCGAAGGTCCCCGCCAACTCTCCGATCATCCGTTGTAGCTCGCGGTACGCGGGGATGCTGCGCTCGAGCATGTCGTCGAAGACGGCGGCGGTGGCCTCGCCGAAGTCGAAGTCGCCGACCCGCTCGTCGTCGCCGAGGCGCGACCGGGGCGGGGCAGGGCTGTGATCAGTGCCATGATTGGCGCTCACGGGGCAAGACCTCGGGCTCTATGAATACTTGCGTGCTTGGATTCGAGCGACAGGACGGGTTGGGCCATGCGCTGCTTTCGCTTCGACAGGCATCCTGCCTTGGGCCAGCAGCCGGGACCGGGTATGCTCCATGGGGGCGTGCGGGCACTCACGGGCTAGAACATCAGGGTGGTGCGCAGCGACAAGACCCAGACGCTGTCGCGCCCCGGTGCGAGGGCAGGATCGAGGATCAGCTGCAGGTCGGGTGTCAGCAGTAGCCCTCCGAAAACAGTCCAGTTCCAGTAGGTCTCGATGATCGTCTCGGCGCGCGCGTCTGCTGGCGCGGCCGGCGGGTTGCCCGGCTCGCTGTAGCCGATCGCAAGACCGATCTGGTCGCTCGGGGTACGGCGGAGAGGATCGTTGACGGCGACACCGAGGGCGTACGAGGCGGCAATGGACGAGGTGGCCCCGGATGCGGCGTTCGCCCGGCCGAACAGGGTCCAAGTCTTGTCCAGATCCTGCGCCGCATTCAGGGACCATCCGCGGCTTGCGGGTTGGGTTCCTGTTGCCGGGGAATCGTAGTAGGTGAACGAGTACTGAGCAGGACCGAGCCCGGAGAATTGTGGCGTCCATTGCGCGTAGGCGATCCTGGCATGTCCGCCGCCGCCCAACCCGGGAAACGACAGGGTCGCGACCGAGCCGCTGTTCGGGTACTGAAGACCCAGGGCCAACTGCACCGTCCGGGTCGCGTTGATCTGCGCATAGGCCCCGAGCCCCGCGGCGGCGTAGGTCGCGCTCCCGTTCTGCGAAAACACGTAGTTGACGAAGTTCTCTTGCTGGTTGTCGAGATAGCGGTTCGTGTCGAAGTTGGAGAACGGAAACTGTCCGATCGAGAAGGCCAGCCGGTCTCGCGGCCAGGAGTGGGTATAGGTCAACTGCGAGAACTGTCGCTGTGGGATCGGCCAGTCGTTGATCGCGGAGATCACCCCGAGGTCCGACCCGATGGCCGATGCGGTGCGATTGGTTGCATAAGCGGCCAGGGTCCCGGACAACTCCAGCGTACCGGCACCCAGGGAGTGGTGGCGAAACAGCTCGTAGCTCAGGGAGAGGTCGGCCACGAGCTGCAATGCGGGTTTGCCCCCGTCGGGCCCACCCCATTGCTGCAGGAGGCTGGCGTCGAGCGACCACGCGAGCCCGGTCTCATCCTGCAACTGGAGCTTGTACTTGGAGTAGTCGGCGTAGAGCCCTTCGCGTTGCGTATGCTGTTTGTGCCGTTGTGTCGAGCGGCGCAGGTGCTCGTGCAGCCTCCCGATCTTCGGGGGGGCGGTCACCTCGGGGTCCGCTGGTGTGGCCTCGCCCGTGGTGGTCCCCTGCTGGGCCATGGCCGATCCCGCCCAGAATGCGACAAGACAGCCCGCCAGGGTCGTCAGGGGTGCGGCCGCGCGTCGGAGGAAAACGGCGATCGTCCCGGTCCCGAGACCGGCTGCCTCCCGCGCCGGCCACGGGTGGCCCGCCATGGCGGGCAATCTTCGATCGTTGAAAACGGAGCAGTCTGGGAATCGCACGCTTGAGCTCACACCTCGCGCCGCGCTCCATTTCTGATACTTGAATATGCCGGGCCTGTCCCTGGCCCGGACGGGAGACGGCTCGAACCGGCGTCTCCCTGGATTGGCAGAACAGTTTGCGCCGTGCCGGATCCCGATTCCCGGGTCGACGCGCGAGGCCGCGTCGCGATTCAGCGTATCCCGACCCGGTTCACCGGACCGCCGAGGTTCACGCCGACCCCGCCGCTGTAGCCGACCCCAACCTGGCCTGCCCCGGCCCCCGGCAGGACGCCGACACCGGATGCGGGGCCGCCGATCCCTCCGACCCCGACGCCGGGGGCCACGCCGTAGCCTGGCGCGCCGACACCCGGTGTCACCGCACGCACGGTGGTGCGTCGGGCGACGCCGGCATAGCTCACCGGCGTCAGCGGCCTGCCGATGATAGCCTGGGCACTCGCCATCAGGCCGCTGTTCACGGTTGGGCCGATCGCACCATTGCAGAGCCAGGCCGCTGCACCCAGCCCGGACAGGAGCAGAAACCTGCGCGTCGCCGCGGTCATTGGGCCTCTCCAGCGGGTGCGCCCTGCGGCAGCTCGTCGAGCCCGATGAGCGCGTCGGCAGCGAGCTTCTCGGCCCCCGCCGGTGGCGTGAATGAGAAGGCGTCCGCGGGCGGCTCCACGCCGGTCTTCCATTCCTTGATCTGGAGGCTGTACTGCGGGGCGTTGTTCACCGTCTTGCTGGTGATGACCAACTTGCGGGGAATGGGCTGCTCACCCACCTGCACCCAGAGCTGCCAGTCGGTGTCGAAGTTGCGGAAGGCGAGGTGCTCGCACTCCACGCCGTCGACGACGCCGCGACCGATGTGCTTGGCCTCCAGGACGCCGGCCATCAGGGCCTCATAAGGAGACGACAGCAGCAGATCCGCGCCAGGCACCGCGACGCCGTGGCCGATCCGGAGGGCATCGATCAGCCCGTCCAGGGTTTCCGGGCCCTCGAACTGCGCGTAGGCGTTGATGTTCTTGCCCAGCACGCTGACGGTCTTGCCATCGAAGACCATCTCAACGTCGGCGTAACCCCCGACCCGGTGCGCGTGCAGCTTGTTCGGACGGCTCAATAAGGCCCCACCGGAGTTGGTGAACTGGATCTTTTCCAACTCTGGGGTGATCACCTCGATGGCGCTGTCGAAGGTGAGCTCGATCGTCTTCTGGCCGCTCACATAATCGGACATGGCCTTGAGGATCGCCTCGGCATCACCCCCCTGTGCCCGGGCGCCGGGCGCTGCCGTGAGCAGTGTCGCGGCCAACGCCAGGCAACCAGCCGTCAGGTGGCGCCGGTCGCCGGGCTGCCGGCCCGGCCGCGAGTCGGTTGTGACGTCGGTTCCAAGAAATCTCCGAAGATCTGTCAGCACCGTGCATTCTCTCCTGTGTGGTGGAAATGGACCGCCCGCTCATACACGGGGGCCGTGGTCACAAGGCCTTGCCCGCCGCGATCAGTCGACCTCGACGATGACATATCGGTTACCGGCGGCCTGGTAATAAGTCCCTCCGCATTGGTACAGCGAGGTGCCGCTGATGACGACCGTGGCGCAGCCCCGGGGCAAGGTCGCCGCGTACACCGCGGAACGGCGGATGACGCGGCGGGTTGTGCGTCGGGCGACTCCGGCATAGCTCAGCGGGGTCAAGGGTCTTCCGATCACCGCCTGTGCCTCGGAGAAGACCAGGCCATGCTCGAACGAGACCCCCGAGATCATGGCCGAACCCAGCGCGAAGAGCCCGGTCAGGGCCACTTTAGCCGTCGATCTGATCATTCATCTGCCTCCTCATTTGATTGCTACCTCGGTGTCTGGGGAAAATCGGGCGTCCTGATTCGCCCGGGCGATTCTATCCCATGACCCGCCTGCCCGCGTTGTTTCGACCGGGGCCACCTCGAGGCGAGCGCGTGTGTCGGCCGCGCCAAATGGCGCGTGGCAGATCCGGCAGCGCCCCAGCCGGCGGGGATGTCCCGACCGCGATGCATCGATCGTTCGCCGACTGGACCGGCAGCCGCGTGCCCCTTGTTGGGCAGGATGCCCGCCGCGTCGATGGGCGCGGTCCGCCCGGCCCGCGCTCAAGATGACGGGCTGACGGGCGGGAGGCAGACGGCGTATCCCGCGCGGCTCTCCGCCGCGCCAGGGCCGGGACGCGATTCCAGCGTCGTGGATTCTGCGCACTTGGCCAATACGACGCCTGTCTTTTTGCGACAGATCGGCGCCGCTGCCGACCCGGCCACGGCTGGACCGCGACAGGGTGGCCCCGGTCGGCAACAGCGAGGCGTGGGTCCGCCGATTCTGGCGGTCTCGCGCGCCGGCTCGGGCCTTGGCGCCGGTCCAGGGGTGTGCCTCTGCGATTACTGGGCCATGGGCGTGCCAGCCGCGTCGCCGCGACACCTGGCCGCAGCCTGGACGCCGGGACTCAGGGGGTGAACGCATGCAATCCGGTCAGGGCAAACTGGACCCCCATGGACAGGACGATGAGCCCCATGAGCCGCGAAATCGTATCCCGCAGGAATCCGCCGCCCTGTTCCTCGCGGGCAAGACGCGCCACGGAGAGCATGACCAGCCAGGTCACGACCGTTGCCACGACAATGGCGACCAGGGCGGTCGTTGGGAGCCTCAGTTGCGTGTGAGCCGCCGAGATCGTGATCACGCCCGTAATGGTCCCAGGGCTGGCGGCGAACAGGATCAGAGGCGTGAGGGACGGGCTCGAAGCCGAGGCGGCAGGCGTGCTTGACACAGATGCCTTGCCGCTGAGCATGACGAACCCCATCCAGGCCAGGACCCCGCCACCGGCGACCATGAAGGCGTTGAGGGACACGCCAAACAGGTGCAGAACCCGTGTCCCGGCGAGGGCCGCGGAGACGAGGATCGCGAGGATGGCCAGGGCCGCGTTGGTCGCATCGGCAAACCGGGTGCCGAACGAACGCCCCGCCTCGGCCCGCGCAAACAGCATTGCGCAGATCGCGGGGTTCACGAGAGACAATAGGGTGACGATTGCCTGGAGTTGCTCTTTCATCCGTGCAAACCCTCCGGTTCAACTGCTCACGTCTGTGATCCCAATCCCCTTCCCCGGCGCCTTCGGCGCCAGTCCACGCATCGGCTGGTGGGCGGGGTGCAGTCTAGCAGCAATCCCCGCGGGTTGTGTGCCACCCCCAACAGTGCCGGGGGGCGGACCGTTCCGGCCATCCCGCCGAGTCGCCCGCGGGCCCCCGATGCGAGCACCCCGTTGCGGCCGCGACAGGGTTTGATACCCTGGTGGGACTGGCCCGCACGTCTCGGATCGGGGTGTGTGCGCCACAACAATGTCCCGCGGGGCCCGCGGCGACTGGAGTCATGTAGCGATGCACACGCAAGACCTGTCTGCCTGGACCCACGAGCACCTGTTCGACGAGGGTAGCCACGCGGCGGAGCGGGGCACCCGGGCGGTCATGTGGATCACCGCGGCCATGATGGTCGTGGAGATCACCGCCGGCTGGTGGCTCAACTCCATGGCGCTGCTTGCCGATGGCTGGCACATGAGCTCACATGCGGTTGCCATCGGCCTGAGTGCCTTTGCCTACGCCGCCGCCCGGCGCTATGCCCACGACGCGCGATTTGCCTTCGGCACCTGGAAGATCGAGGTGCTTGGGGGTTTCGCGAGCGCCGTCTTCCTGCTCGGGGTCGTCGCGTTGATGGTCGTCGGATCGCTCGAGCGGCT
Source organism: Chromatiaceae bacterium (assembly GCA_040775095.1). Classification (GTDB taxonomy): domain Bacteria; phylum Pseudomonadota; class Gammaproteobacteria; order Chromatiales; family Chromatiaceae; genus JAXGTD01. Next base: position 9,551 of record JAXGTD010000064.1, read on the forward strand.
CTTCTCACCCCAGCCAATCCATTACCAGGAGGCGATCGCCATCGCCGCCCTCGGCCTGCTGGTCAATGTCGTCTGCGCGGTGATCCTGGGCCGCGCCCACGATCACGACCACCACCATGACGGCCACGCACACCACGGCCCGGTCGAGCATCAGGACCTGAACCTGAGGGCGGCCTATCTCCACGTCATCGCCGACGCCGCCACCTCCGTTCTCGCGCTGGTCGCACTCACCGGCGGCTGGCTGTATGGGTGGTCATGGCTCGACCCGGCCATGGGGATCGTCGGCGCCGTGTTGGTCGGTATCTGGGCGAAGAACCTGCTCCGCGAAACCGGCAAGGTCCTGCTCGATCGGGAGATGGACCATCCGGTGGTCGAGGAGATCCGTCAAGCCGTCGAGACCGGGCCGGACGCGGGGCACACCCGCGTTGCCGATCTGCATGTCTGGCGTGTTGGCAAACGCTCCTATGCCTGCGCGCTGAGCGTCGTCACACACGACCCGTCGCTGAATGCCGATCGCGTGCGCGAGCAGCTCGCCGTGCACGAGGAGATCGTCCACTCGACGATCGAGATCCATCAATGCCCTGCCTGAGAGTGAGAGGGGGCCGATTTATCAGGCCTCCCGCGCGGGTTTGGGATGGCGGAATCGGGGAATCGCACGGCTCGGATCTCGAGCTGATTCGACTCCTGGAGCATCGAATCGGTGCCCTCACGATGCTACCGGGGGAGTGACAGCTCGGCCACCAGGCCGCCTCCAGGGCGGTTTGTCAGGAGCAGATCGCCGCCATGGGCCCTTGCAATGTTGCGGGCAATGCCGAGCCCCAGCCCGTTGCCGCCCGAGTCTCGTCCGCGCGAGCTCTCCAGCCGGAAGAAGGGCTCGAAGACCCGCTCAAGTGCCTCCGACGGAATCCCCGGACCGCGATCGGCGATGATGAGGGTCACCGTGTTATCCGAGTCCTTGGCCTCGATCTCCGCCTGCCCACCGTAGCGCAGGGCGTTGTCCAGCAGATTCCCGATGCAGCGCTTCAACGCCAGCGGCCTGGCCCGGTAGGGACTCGCGATGCGGCCGGTGAGCCGAACGCGCCCCCCTCCTTCCTCGGCATCATCGCGCAGGCTCTCGAGCAGGGCCATGAGGTCCAGGGGCCGGGCCTCCTCCCGGCTCTCGGTGCCGCGCATGAAGTCCAGCGTGGCGTCCACCATCGCGCGCATGTCGTCCACGTCGCAGCGGATCTTCTCGCCCAGATCCTCGTCCTCGAGCAGGTCGGCGCGCAAGCGGATCCGCGTGAGGGGGGTCTTCAGGTCGTGGGAGACGGCGGCCAGTATCCTCGCCCTGTCCTCAACAAAGCGGCCGATTCGTTCCTGCATGGTGTTGAAGGCGCGCGAGGTCTCGGCGACTTCCACCGGGCCGGTCTCCGGCAGCGGGGGGCGGTGGATGTCTTTGCCCAGGGCATCGGCCGCTTGCCGCAGCTGGCTCAGTGGGCGCACCACCCAACGCACTGCGATCAGGGATAAGGCCGTGACACCAGCCAGCAGGATGCCCAGGGCGATCAGCACCTGCATCGGCCAGGCGAAAAGCTCCCCCGGTATCCGACGCTCGAAGACCACCCAGCTCCCGTCATGCAGCCGCACCTGGACCAGGAAGCGGCTTGCCATGGCATGCTGCCCACGCATCATCGGCCTCCGGGCCCCGCCCATTCCCCTCATGGGGCCATGGGGCATCGGTCCGGACATGACAAATCCTCCGAGCGCCACGCGCAGATCCGCTGCCGGGCCGAGGCGCGCTCGTAGCTGCCGATAGACGAGCTGGGCCCCTGCTGACCGGCTGTCCGCTACCGCGTCGTCGTGCGGCTCGCCCGCCAGCCCGATCTGTGTCTGTGCGCTGCTTAACAGGGGAAGCAGCCGCTCGCGCTCGGGTGGCGACAAGGCGTCAAGCAGTCGGACGATGCCGACGGTGCGCTCGATCACGTCGCTATGGACCGTTTCGTAGATGATGCGGCCGCGGTCGTACATCTGTACGCCAGCCGAGAGGAGGACCGTCGCGGTTAGCCCCGCGAGCAGCACGAGCGTCAAGCGCCCGAACAGGGATTTCGGCAACAGGTGCATGGCCGAGCTGGTGCTAACGGACCGCCGTGACCCGGGCAGCGAGCATGTAGCCGTGTCCGCGAACCGTCTTGATGAGCTCGGGCTCGCGGGCGTCGTCGCTCAGGTGTCTGCGCAGCCGGCCGACAAGCACGTCGACGCTGCGGTCGAACGCGTGCGCCTCGCGCCCCTGGGTCAGCTCGAGTAGCTGATCGCGGGTCAGCGCCCGGTTGGGATGAGTCAACAACACCTGAAGCAGTCGAAATTCAGCCTGGCTGAGGGGGACGACCACCTGGTCCGGCGAGGTCAGGTGCTGGGTACGGGTGTCCAATACCCAGCCGTTGAAGGTCAGCCCCTCGGGGCTGTCCGCCAGCGGGTCGAAGGGCAGATCGCGCGCCCGACGCAGCACAACCTTGATGCGTGCGAGCAACTCGCGGGCGCTGAAAGGTTTGGCCAGGTAGTCGTCGGCGCCCATCTCCAGGCCCAGCACCCTGTCCATCTCGTCGCCCCGGGCGGTGAGCATGATCACCGGGATCTTGGAGCGCGCGCGCAGGTCGCGGCAAAGCTCCAGGCCATCGGTCCCCGGCAACATCAAGTCCAGCACGATCAGGGCAATCTTGACCCGGTCGAGGGTCATCCACATCCCGCCCCCGTCGGCGACGGCGCTCACCTGGTAGCCGTTCTTCTCCAGGTACTGCTTGAGCAGATGACGGATCTCGGGGTCGTCATCCACCACCAGGATGTGGTCCGAGGTGCTGGTCATGCAACGCACTGTAGCCGATTTTCGGCCGTGGGCGGACCCAACGCGTAACTCTGGGTAAGCCGGGGCGCGGCTGTTACATGGGGTTACAGAAAGGCGGCCCGGGGACATTCTCCGCTTACACGCGGCAGCTGTAATAGGTCTGTGGCCGGATAGCAAACGATCGACGTCCGTTCACAGTCCCATGATCTCGCAGCGCAAGTATTTGGAGCGTCCCATGCAACAGTCAGGTAACAAGCTAGTAGGTCTGGTGGTCATGTCGGCCCTCGCCGTGGGGGCAACCACCGGGGTCCTCGCCGCTGGCGACCAGGCGAGGAGCGGCAGGTCTGGCACCGCTTGTCCCGGCATGATGGGCGGACCCGGCATGATGGGCGGACCCGGCATGATGGGAGCACCGGGCATGATGGGAGGACCGGGCATGATGACTGTCTCAGTCGCCGACGCCAGCGCGCGCCTTGCTGATGTCAAGAAGGAGCTGGAGATCGCCCCGGCCCAGGAGACCGCATGGAAGGCCTATGAGCAGGCCGCGGTCGGTCAGCTCGCCATGAGGGATGCCCACCGTCAGGCCATGATGAACGGCCCGATGCCACCCGCACCGAGCCAGCGAGCGGCGATGTACCAGCAGGGTACTGCAGCCAGGCAACAAACGGCCGACGCCACCGAGGCCCTGTACCAGGTGCTGACCCCTGAGCAGAAGACCAAGGCCGATAACCTGCTCATGCCCTGTCCGGGCTTGGCCACGGGGCGGATGCAGTAGCAGAAGGGCGTCGTGCCGGACCAAAAAAGGGCGACCGGGTTGGTGCGAGCCCTTGGTATGAGAGCGATGGACATCATGACGACGAAGCCAGTCAACCTGACGCAGTCCATGGCGACAGGCGGAGTTGGCGCCTTGCTCGGCGCGCTGGCCCTGTTGCTAACCGCCGGGATGCTGCCCGGATGCACCTCTGCTCCCCCGCGGCCGGGATGGGGCCCCGCGCCTGGGACACCACCGGCGATGGGCCGACATGGTCGCGGAATGAGGATGGGCGGCCCCGGCATGATGCGTGGCCCCGGCGCCATGGGCCCGGTCAGTGTGCAGCGTCACCGTCAGGCCATGATGGGCGGTGTACCGGCCCCGTACGGTGGCCTGAGCGACCCGTTGCCGAAGACGGCAGCGACGCTTGCCGCTGGCCAGAGCCTGTATGCCGCCAACTGCGCTACCTGCCATGGCACTTCCGGTGCGGGTGACGGGCCGGCGGCCGCGGGACTCTCGCCCGCGCCGGCAAACCTGCGCGCCCTTGCCCATAGCCCGATGGGACGTGACGACTACCTGATGTGGGCCATCAGCGCGGGCGGCACCGCGTATGGCACGGCCATGCCCGCGTTCGCGGATGCCCTTTCCGAGGACGCGCGCTGGCAGATCGTCCGCTATTTACAGACCCTGTGATCAGGACGGCATCGATCAAGGGGACTGCCCGCGGGGCGCCGCGAAGACCGGGCCTGGCCGGGAAGATTCCCGGGGGGCTCGTAAACACGGACGGGTGGAATCACCCATTGGAGGTCGATCGTGAGGCCAGCCCATCGGCGATGTCCGCCTGTCCCCGCACTCGACGTACCCTTCCGATGCATGCCCAACAAGACCCCGTGCCCGGATGAGGATTCCCGTGTCATCCGCGCCATGCCTGGAGTGGGTCCACACCAAAAGGGCCGGGATTGGTCCGGCCGGACCAACGGGAGCTGAAGCCATGATCGACAACAGGACTTCGAAGACGACCGGCGCGTGGGAGGTTGAGCACAGGTTCCGCGTGCCGGAGCTGACCCGGACAAACGACTGCGTGACCCTCGAGCGGGCCCTGGCCGCGGTCGACGGGGTGCTGCGGGTGTCTGCCGACGGCCGCAGGGGATGGGTCGCGGTGGACTACCTACGGACCAAGACGGACTACCGTGCCCTTGAGCAAGCGATTGTGGCTGCGGGGTTTCCGCTCGCGGCCGGGCGCTGGGCGCAAATCAAGTCCCGCTGGTGCCAGTATCTGGACCTCACCGGCCGTGCCAACGCGGTGATACCCAACTCGGCGTGCTGCAACAAGCCTCCGACCAAGGCGCACTGAGCCGGGGTATACTGCCGGGCGACGAGACCGGTCGCGACCCCGGGACGGCATTCGGGCAGCCGGTGAACACAATGGCTTCGACTTGAGCATCCTGATCCCGGCCACCGCGGCCATACTGGCGCTGGGAATGTTCGTGCCCTGGGCGGTCCGGCGTGCCTATCGTGCCCCGAGGGTAGGCGAGCGCGGGACCCCGACAGAGGTTGGCTTGCCGTACCGGTCGGTGCGGATCCCCACGGCCAACGGCAAGACCCTGTTTGGCTGGTTCGTGCCGGCCCCAGCGGGCGTGCGCGGGGCGGCGGGGGTGGCGGTCATGCATGGCTGGGGTGGTAACGCCGAGGACATGCTGCCGTTCGCCGTGCTCCTGCATCGTGCCGACTGTGCCGTGCTGCTGCTCGATGCCCGCAATCACGGCAGCAGTGACGGCGATGGATTTTCGTCGCTGCCGCGTTTTGCGGAGGACTTGGAGCATGGCCTCGACTGGCTGGGCGCTCAACCGGGGGTGGACCCGAAACGCCTGGCGCTGCTCGGTCACTCCGTGGGGGCCGCGGCAGCGCTGCTGGTCGCCTCCCGGCGCCAGGAACCCGCCGCGGTGGTGAGCATCTCCGCATTTGCCCACCCCGTGGACCTGATGCGCCGCCAGATGAGCCTGCACCACGTCCCCTACTGGCCCGTTGGCTGGGTCGTGTTGCGCTACATCGAGCACAGCATCGGGGCGCGCTTCGATGCCATTGCGCCCTGTCATTCGATCCGCGCGGTGGCCTGTCCCGTGCTCCTGGTACACGGCGAGGCCGACGAGCTTGTCCCGCCGTCGGACGTCCGGCGTATCCACGCCAACCGTCGCGACGAGCGAACCGAGCTGTTGCTGCTCCCGGACACCGGGCACAGCTCGGCACGGGCCGTCGTCGAGCACGGCGCCGCGATCGCCGCATTCTTGCGCCGGCACTTGCGGTGAGGTCGGACCGGATGCGCGCCAACACGCCCGTTGTCGGTCGCTTTCGGAGCCTGTCGAGCCGTCCGCGTGCGCAGGGCGTGTGATCGGGACGCTTGACCGGTCCTCGCCGGGCTGGGACCATCCCGTTACTCATTCGTGCCGCGGAGGCGGCGCCGGCCGTTGGGCAGGGTGCGGTGCTGCGACGACATCGACGACCGACAGGACATCTCGCGGCCGCTGTGGTCTTCGCCACCATGCTTGCTCTGTCCGCCGCGCCCCCGTTGGCGTGCGGGCAGGGCGGGGATCCCATGGACGGACCACGGCGGGTCGTGATCCTGAATGCGACCGATCCCTATCTGCCAGCGTTCCTCGCGCTGGACGGTGCACTGCGCGAGGCCATCCGTGCGGGGAGCCAGGTGCCCGCGGAGATCTATGCCGAGACCCTCGACATGTACCGCTTTCCGCGGCAACTGCTCGACCAGGATGTGGTCGCCCTGCTGCGCAAGAAGTATCGCGACCTGAGGGTGGACGTCGTCGTCGCGGATGCGGCCATCGCTCTGGATTTCGCCCGGCACCACCGGGCCGATATCTGGCCTGGCGCGGTGATCGTTTTCAATAGTGTTCCGTCCGAGCTGCTGCGCGGCGCCCGACTCGATGCGCGCACCATCGGGGTTCCGGTCCAGCTCGATTTCGGACCGACGCTCGATCTTGCTCTCAAGCTGCGGCCGGCCACCCGGGAGATCGTCGTTGTTGCCGGTACGGCCGACCCGGACAAGAGGCAACTGTCGCTGGCGCGCGCATCGGTCGAGCGCTATGCGGCCGGGCTCGATGTTGAATACCTCGTTGGCTTGACGCTCGCCGACACGCTCGCGGCGGTGCGCGCGCTCCCGGCCGATGCGCTGGTGCTGTTTCTAACGGTGTTTCGCGATGGCAGCGGTGCGCCGCAGGTGCCCAGAGAGGTGCTCAGGCGGGTCGCCGCGGTATCCCGGGCCCCGATCTTCGGCGTCTTTGAGACCTACCTCGGCGACGGGATCGTGGCCGGCTCGATTGCGAGCTTCGGCGCCCAGGGGCGGCGCGCGGGCGAGCTCGTGGCCCGCGTGCTCAACGGTGAGGATCCCGCCGCGATCGGTGTTCAGCAACCGATCGAACCCGAATGTGTCGCTGATTGGCAGCAACTCGGCCACTGGGGTATCGACGAGGATCTGCTGCCCGCGGGCTGCGAGCTTCGATTCAAGCAGGTCACGGCCTGGGATCACTATCGGTGGCCGATCCTTATTGCACTGGCCGTGTTTCTGTTCGAGGCCGCATTGATCGCCGCACTCCTGTTGAACCGTCGACGGTTGCGGCGGGCCCAGGCGACACTGAGCGCGGAGTATGCCCGTCGCGCACAGGCGGAAGGGCTCGCGGCGCGGCTGCGCGGAAGGTTGGCGCGATTCGCCAGAGAGCGCAGTCTCGGTACCATGGCCACGTCGATCTCCCATGAGATCAATCAGCCACTGATCGCGATCCAGAACTACGCCCAGGCGGCCAGGCGGCGCCTCCAGAACGATGTCGACGACAAACCCAAGCTCGTCGAGCTCTTCGAGAAGATCGAGTGCCAGGCGGAGCGGGCAGGGGCCATCACCCAACGCGTTCGTTCGCTCGTCGGCGCGAGCGATGTGCAGTTGCAGGCCCTGTCCCTCTGCCCCCTGTTCGAGGCCGTCGTCCGGATGATGGAGACGGAGACCAGCAGCCGTGGATGCCATATTGTATGCGAGTCCGTGGATGAGCTTCCGGCGGTCCTCGCCGACGCCCTGCCGGTCCAGCTCATCCTGGTCAATCTCGTGCAGAACGCGATTCAGAGCGTATGCGCGACAGAAGGGTACGACAAACGGGTGTTGGTCGATGCGCGCCGGGTCGATGAGCGGGAGGTACAGGTGAGTGTGAAGGACCAAGGGCCCGGCGTCCCGCCGGAGCGGGTCGCAGACATCTTCGAGCCGCTCTACTCTGGCACCAGGGGCGGTATGGGGATGGGACTCGCCATCGCGCAGACGATCGTCGAGGCACACGGCGGACGGCTCTGGTACGAGCCGAACCCCGTCGGAGGCGCCATCTTTCGCTTCACCTTGCGCACGGCCGGATCGTGAGCGAGAGAGAAGGGCAAACGGTCTTTGTCGTCGACGACGATGCCGCGGTGCGCGACTCGATCGCGGAGCTGGTCGAGTCCGTCGGTCTGCGCGCCGAGGGGTATGGCTCCGCGTTGGCGTTTCTGGACGCCTTCGGCTCAGAACGCCCGGGTTGTCTGGTGCTCGACGTGCGGATGGCCGAGATGAGCGGGCTGGAGCTGCAGCAAAGGCTCAACGAGTCGGGTGCCGGGCTTCCGGTCATCATGCTGACCGGACACGGTGACGTCCCGATGGCGGTCGAGGCGATGAAGGCCGGTGCCGTCGACTTCCTGCAGAAGCCCTGCCGGGACCAGGCCCTGTTGGATAGCATCAACGCCGCGTTGGCGCTGGAGGCGTCCGTCCGGCGCTCGAGCACCGACGCGAAGACCTTCGAGCAGTCCGTGACCACGCTCACGCAACGGGAAAGAGAGGTGCTCGAGCACCTGCTCGCGGGCAAGACCAGCAAAGAGACCGCCAAGGACTTGGAGATCAGTCCGCGTACCGCGGAGGCGCACCGGCGCAATCTGCTGCACAAGCTCGGGGTCGGCTCGGCGAAGGAGCTGTTGCGACTGTCGGCACCCTCGGGCGAGGTACTATAGGCCGGACACGACACCGACGGCCCTCGCGGGCCGACATCCACGCGGCGACTTCCCGCTCCTCTCACCGACTATGCGAATCCGTCAATTTCTACTCGGCGCCGCACTCCTTTGGCCGGCACTGGCCAGCGCGGACGCGGCGGGGCCCCGGTACGTGGGGGGCGCACAATGTGCGTCCTGCCATGCCGAGGAGCATGCCCGCTGGAAGGGATCACACCACGATCTGGCCATGCAGGAGGCGACCGAGACGTCCGTGCTCGGTGACTTCAACGACGCGAAGCTCGAGCAGTTCGGCGTGGTCTCGCGCTTCTACCGCAAGGACGGGAGGTTCATGGTGCACACGGACGGTCCCGACGGCAGGCTCCAGGACTATCCGATCCAGTACACATTCGGCGTCTACCCGCTGCAGCAATACCTGATCGCCTTTCCGGGCGGACGCCTGCAGGCGCTCGACATCGGCTGGGACAGCCGCCCCGCGGAGCAGGGCGGCCAGCGCTGGATCCACCTGCATCCCGATGACCCCGTGCGTCACGATGACGTGCTGCATTGGACAGGACCAAACCTGAACTGGAACTACATGTGCGCGGACTGCCACTCCACCAACCTCCGCAAGGGCTACGACGCCGCCAGCGATACCTATCACACCACCTGGTCGGAGATCGACGTCTCCTGCGAGGCCTGCCACGGACCAGGCTCGAGGCACCTGCAGTGGGCCGAGGCGAAAGACAAGGGTGAGCCCACGGACATCCCTGACATGGGATTGACGGTGCGCCTGGACGAGCGCGCGGGAGTGGATTGGTCGATCGACCCCGCCACGGGGAAGGCCACGCGCTCCACGCCCAGAACCACCACAACGGAGATCCAGACCTGCGCCCGCTGCCACAGCCGGCGCAGCCAGCTGACCGACGAGGCGATCGCCGGGCAACCCTTCCTCGACGGCTTCCATCCCGCACTGCTCACCGAGGGGCTGTACCACCCGGACGGGCAGATCCAGGACGAGGTCTATGTGTGGGGCTCGTTCCTGCAGAGCAGGATGTACCAGGCGGGCGTCACCTGCTCCGACTGCCACGACCCGCACGCCGCCAACGTCCGCATACCGGGCGACACCGTCTGTTACCAGTGCCACCCCTCGGAGCGCTACGCGACGGGTAAGCACCACTTCCATGCCGAGGGATCCGCGGGCGCGAGCTGCGTGGAGTGCCACATGCCACCGACGAATTACATGGTGGTGGACGCACGCCACGACCACGGCTTCCGTGTCCCCCGCCCGGACCAGTCGGTCACCCTGGGCACCCCGAACGCCTGCAACAAGTGCCACGCGGACAAGACCCCGTTGTGGGCAGCGCAGCAGGTTGAGACCTGGTACGGAAGGCCGGCGGAGGGATACCACCAGTACGCATCCGCCTTCCACGCGGCGCGCCGTCAGCTACCAGGGGCTGGCCAGCTGCTGCAGGCGATCGCCGCCGATGCTGGACAGCCGGCCATCGCCCGGGCGACCGCGCTGCAGGAGCTGGGAACCAATCCGAGCGCGGGGATGCTGGACCTCATCCAGCAGGGCCTCAATGCCGAGGATCCCCTCGAACGGCTCGGGGCAATCGCGGGCCTGGAGCCGCTCGGACCCGCCCAGCGAATACGCGCCGTCTCGCTGCTGTGGGACGACCTGAAGGCGGTGCGCATCGCGGCCGCGCGGCTGCTGGCGCCCCTGCCTGCCGAACAGTTGCCCGAGCAGGTACAGGACCAGCTCGCGCGGGGCATCCAGGAGTACATCGCGGTGCAGGAGTTCAGTGCCGAACGGCCAGAGGCGCGGGTCAACCTCGGGACCCTGTACGCGGACCTGGGTCGCCACGGGGAGGCCGAGGTGGCGTATCGTAAGGCGATCGAGCTGCAACCCCGGTTCATCCCGACCTACGTGAACATGGCGCACCTGCTCGGCGGCATGCAGCGTGAGACCGAGGCGGAAGGCTTCCTGCGCCGGGGCCTGGAGGTTAACCCCGACGCGGCCGATCTGTACCATGCGTTGGGTCTGTCCCTGGTTCGCCAGAAGAGGCTCGAGGATGCGGTCGGTGCCCTCGCCAGGGCCGCGGAGCTGGCCCCGGAGGATCCCCGCTATGGCTACGTCTATGCCGTGGCGCTGCAGACCAGCGGCAAGCTCGACGAGGCGCTCCATGTGCTGGAGGGGGTCTACCGGCAGCATCCTGGTGACCTCGACACGCTGAGCGCGTTGGTCACCTACAGCCGCGAGGCCGGGCACCGCGAGGAGGCGCTCGCATACGCGCGCCAGCTGCGCCAACTCGTGCCCGATGATCCTGCCGTTGATCAACTGGTGCAGGATCTGGGCGCCACCGGCGACTGAAGCGCCGCATCGGATCACGGACCGGCGTCCGCCGGAGTGCCTGGAGAGGACCTTAGAGGGGATGCGGCCCGGCCGCCTTGCAGCCCCATGATCCGCGCGTGCTTCGCCGCGCGAGACGCGGACAGTCGAGCCTTTTCCACCGCTTACTGCGAATCGGGAATGCCGGACTATCCCGAGCCCCGACGGGAAACGCCAGAGCGCAGCGTTTGCCGAAGCAGCGAGGCAGAATGCTCATCAAAACAGGGGCTCGCCACAGACTACGTACGTAGCCTAGGTACTCGCCCGAATAGGAAAGTCTCTCTCAGTTGGCTAGCGTCCTCCCGCGGATACGGCGAAGGCCCCAGGATTGGAAACAACGGGGCCGGGATCTGCTTCGCGGGCGGGGCCGAGCACGTTGACGGGGTGGGTGTCCTCCGCTTACCCACAAAGGGGGCTGTACGGACGGCCGCTGTTGGGTGGACCCCCTGCGTTTCGGCAGCACCAGAGCACGAGCCGGACTCGGGTGGGCGGTAACGAAAGTCGAGTCGGTTGCCGAAAGAATGCCGTCGACGAGGGTCGCTTCAAGCGGGTGGCCCGGATGGCGACGCCCTGTTCACTTCGATTTGGTCAGCAGCTTCAGGAGATTTCGGCATGAGAGCTTATCGACGTGTGTTTCTCGCCCCTGTCCTGGTATTGATCGCGGGGCTCGTCTATGGCGTGCAAGCGCTCGCCGAGACCGATCCGCTGCCCTCGTGGAAAGACGGGACAACCAAGCAGTCGATCCTCGCGTTTGTGCAAGCGGTCACCGACGAGTCCGGCCCGGACTTCGTGCCGCCGGCCGAGCGCATCGCCACCTTCGACAACGACGGGACCCTGTGGGTCGAGCACCCGATGTACACGCAGCTCGCCTTCGCCTTGGACCGGATCAAGGCGCTGGCCCCCGAGCACCCGGAGTGGAAGGACAAGCAGCCCTTCAAGGCGGTGCTCGACGGTGACCTCGAGGCGTTGGCCGCGGCCGGGGAGAAGGGGCTGCTCGAGCTGGTCATGGCTTCGCACGCGGGCATGAGCACCGCCGAGTTCGAGACCATCGTCAAGGACTGGCTGGCCAAGGCGCGAGACCCGCGCTTCAAGCGGCCCTACACCGAGCTGACGTACGCGCCCATGGTCGAGCTGCTGGGCTATCTGCGGGCCAACGGCTTCAAGACCTACATCGTCTCGGGTGGCGGCATCGAGTTCATGCGGCCGATGACCGAGGCCGTCTACGGGGTTCCCCCCGAGCAGGTGGTCGGCTCCAGCATCAAGACCAAGTACGAGATGCAGGACGGCAAGCCGGTGCTGATGCGCCTGCCGGAGATCAATTTCATCGACGACAAGACCGGCAAGCCGATCGGTATCAACCAGTTCATCGGCCGGCGCCCGGTCGCCGCGTTCGGCAACTCGGCTGGCGATCAGCAGATGCTCGAATGGACCGGGGCGGGAGATGGCGCTCGGCTGATGATGCTGGTGTTCCACGACGATGCC
>JAXGTD010000065.1:0-21976 GCA_040775095.1 Chromatiaceae bacterium
ATCCTCTTGCAGGAGACTCGGGATGGCGGCAGGTTGGCCGGGATGCGTCGCCGCCGCCGTCGGAACCGGAAGGGTACGCGGGGTTCGACGGGTGATCCGGCAAATGGTTCGATGTTTTCCCGGCAGCAGAGCAAAGAAACCTCGCGGACTATATCGAAATCCCTACCCTGGTACCAGTGGCCCCGGGCATCGGGGGTGGTCAGCCGGAGACGAGCTCAGTCTCCCGTTCGCAGGTGCAGATTGCCGAGTCGATCGCGCCGTGCCTGCCAGCCCGGCGCGAGCCAGGTCGTCGCCACCTCGTCGAGGATGACTGCCGGGCCCAGCAGGCGCTCGTCCGGCCCGATCTCGTCGCGGCCGAGCACCACCGCGGCAACGGCGCAGCCGAAAACGGGCACCTGCCGGCGCGATACCGGCGCGGCCACCGGATCGGCGTGGGCGTCGGGCAGGACGACCGGATAGGCCGGTGCGGTGACCCGCATCCGAAGATTGACCAGCTCCACCGGTAGATCGAGGACGTGGCCATAACGGGCCTGGTGCCGGGCATGGAAGGCCGCGCCGGTTGCGGCCCCGCCCTCCCAGGCCAGGTTGAGCGTGTTCGACTGCCCCCGATAGCGCAGGTCGAGCGAGCCCGAGCGTTCCAGTACCCCGGGAGCGATCCCCTCCGCGGCAAGCGCCCTGACCGCCTCCGAGGCAAGCGCCTCGAGCGCGGCGCCGATCTCCTCGTCGGTGCGCTCGCCGAGCAGCCCTGGCCAACTGCGCGTGAGCAGCCGTCCCGGCGGTGTGGCGAGCATGCCCAGCGCCGAGAGCACGCCCGCCCGGGCCGGCACCATCACCCGCGCCATCCCCATCGCCTCGGCCAATGCGCACACATGCAACCCCCCGGCACCACCGAAAGAGCACAGCACAAGGTCACGCGGATCGATCCCGCGTTGCACCGAGATCACGCGCAGTGCGCGGGCCATGTGCTCATTGGCGATCGCGATCACACCGAGCGCGGCGTCTTCGCCGGACAAGCCCATCGACGCACCCAGGCGGTCCAGTGCCGCGCGTGCCGCCCCCGCGTCCAGGCGCATGCGCCCGCCGAGGAACGCATCCTCTCGCAGACGCCCCAGCACCAGGTTCGCATCGGTCACGGTCGGATCGGCGCCGCCGCGGCCGTAGCAGACCGGCCCCGGATCGGCCCCGGCGGACTGCGGACCGACCAGCAACAGCCCACCGGCATCGAGCCGGGCGATCGAGCCGCCACCGGCGCCGATGGTATGCATGTCGACCATCGGCACGGCCACGGGCCAATCGGCGATACGCCCCCCGGTGGTGAGCCGCGGCGCCCCCTCCACCAGCGCCACATCCGTCGAGGTACCGCCCATATCGAAGGTCAGCAGTCGATCGATCCCGGCAGCGCGGCCGACGAATCCAGCCCCGACAAGCCCCCCGGCGGGACCAGAGAGGAGCAGACGTACCGCCTTGTCGGCGACCTGCTCCGCGGCCGCGGCCTCCCCGCTCGACTGCATCACCGCAAGCCGTGCACCGGGCAGCCCGGCCTGCAGACGCTCGACGTAACCCCCGACGATCGGCCCGATCCACGCGTTGAGCCAGGTGGCGATCCCGCGCTCGTACTCCCCGATCAGCGGCAGCACCTGCGACGAGCAGGAGACGAATACACCCTCCGGGAGCGCGGCCGCGATGGCCCGCTCGGCTCGATCATCGAGGTAAGAGAACAGCAGGTTGACCGCGACCGCCCGCGGCGCCAGGCGCTCGAGCGCGGCGCGCAGCGCGGTGAGATCGGCCGCGGTCAGCGGCTCGACGACGGCACCATCGGCCGCGATCCGTCCCCCGGTCTCCAGACACAGCTCCTCGGGCACCGGCGGCGATGGCCGCGGCGGCTGCAGGTCGTAGAGGTCTGCCCGCGCCTGCCGGCCAATGGTGAGCAGATCGGCGAGTCCACGATTGGTGACATAGGCGGTGCGCACGCCCTTCCCCTCGAGCACCGCGTTGGTCGCGACGGTCGAGCCATGGATCAGTCGCACCCCCGTCACATCGAGCCCCAGCTCGGCAATGCCTGGCAGGATCGCACGCTCCGGCGCGGCAGGCGTCGACAGTACCTTATGCACCCGCATGCGCCCCTGTTGCCAGAGCACGAAGTCGGTAAAGGTTCCCCCGGTATCGACGCCGATCAGGGTCAAGTCGGTCTCCGATTCGAAAGGCAGCGCACGGCATGTGCGCCTCCCGATGCCTATTAGCTCAGATCGACGCGGAGCGACGCAAACCGGGATCCGATGCCGCGGAACACAATCAGGCGGCCGATCGCGGAAGGGCCCGCCCAGAACAGTGGTTGGCAGTCGCCGCGACCCGCGCTATGTTCGCCCCCATGGAAGAGCTTCTGCGTGTCTCCGGCCTCGAGCGCCACTTCGGTCGGCGCATTGCACTCTCCGGGCTCGACCTGAGCCTGCACCGGGGCGAGGTACTCGGTCTGCTCGGTCCGAACGGCGCCGGCAAGACGACCTGCCTTCGTATCCTATCGGGCAATCTTGCACCCACGACCGGCCGCGTCACGATTGGCGGCGCCGATTTGACGCGCGAGCCGCTGCGCGCGAAGCGCCGGCTCGGCTATCTGCCCGAGCGCGCGCCACTGTATCCCGAGCTTCGCGTCGACGAGTATCTGACCTTCTGCGCACAACTGCGGCGGCTGCCGCGCGCCGCAATCCCCGACGCCGTGCATCGGGTGAAGACGCGCTGCGGGCTCGGGCAGGCTGGCCGGCGGTTGCTCGGGCGACTGTCGAAGGGCTGGCGACAACGCGTCGGGCTCGCCCAGGCCCTGATCCACAACCCGGACCTGGTGATCCTGGACGAGCCCACCGACGGCCTCGACCCGGTGCAGATCCGCGAGGTCCGCGACCTGATCCACGAGCTTGCCCAGTGCGCCGCGGTGATCGTCTCCAGCCATGTCCTGCCCGAGATCCAGGCGGTCGCAACCCGCGCATTGATCCTGCGCGACGGGCGGGTGCTTCACGCCACGTCGCTGCGTCCGACCGACGCGCCGTCGCGCGGTGGATCGTTTCGGGTGCGACTGCAACACGCGCCCGGGTTGGATGCACTCTCGGCACTCCCCCCGGTCGCCGCCGTGGAGCAACGCGCTGGCGAGGGCCTGCGCATCACGCTGAAGGCGGACGCGACCGCCGCGCAGCTGGCCGAGCTGCTCGCCGGCCAAGGCCTCGGTCTGAGCGAGTTGACCCCGGAACGCTCGGACCTGGAGCGCATCTTCTTTCACTGCATCGGCGCCGCGTACGACGCCTGAGATGTCCGACACCGGCACCCGATTCCCACCCGCACCCGTGCCGCACCCAACAGGCGCCCGTGCCCGCCCGGGCACCGCGGCCCCCGTCCAGGGACGCTCCCGGGCCCGGATGAGCACCGCGCCACGCCGACGAGCGCCAAGATGATCTGGGTTATTGCCCGTCGTGAATGGGTCGCGACCTTCCAAACACCCCTCGGGTGGCTGTTGCTCGCGACCAATCAGGCCCTCCTCGGGTGGATCTTTCTGCGGGTGCTCGACGGGTTCACCGGCCTGGCCCCCCCCGAGCGCAGTGCCGGTCTGAACCTGGAGCTGGCCCACAATCTGTTCGGCTCCGCCGCGGTACTCATGCTGTTGGCCGCGCCCTTGCTCGCCGCCCGCGGCCTCAGCGGCGAAGCGCGCGAGGGCACGTTCGAGCTGCTCGGGGCCGCTCCCGTGTCGCTGCTGCAGATCCTGCTGGGCAAGCTGGCCGCGCTGGCCGGGCTGATGCTGCTGGTCGCGCTGTTGCCGCTGGGTCTGTGCCTGACGCTGCTCGGGGCGGCGCCGATCGACATCGGGCTGCTGCTCGCGGCAACCCTCGCGCTGTGGCTGGTCTGCGTCCTGTTTTGTGCCGCCGGGCTGTTCGCTGCCAGCCTGACCAGTCAGCCCGCGGCAGCGGCGGTGATCGCCTACGCGATCCTTGTGCTGCTGTCGGTCATCAACCGTGCCGACCAGCTTGCCGGGGAGGCGATTTCCGTGTTCGACTGGCTGTCCTGGAGCCAACATCTGTTCTGGTTCCAGTCCGGCGTCGTGCGCGTCAGCGATCTCGGTTACTTCGTGCTGATGAGTGCCCTTTTTCTGGCCCTTGCCCATCGCGGGCTCGCGAACCGGAGGCTCGGGTGAACGGCAGCCCGGTCAATGGGCAACGGGCAGCCCGGACGC
Organism: Chromatiaceae bacterium; assembly: GCA_040775095.1. Lineage (GTDB taxonomy): Bacteria > Pseudomonadota > Gammaproteobacteria > Chromatiales > Chromatiaceae > JAXGTD01. The sequence continues at coordinate 4,214 of JAXGTD010000065.1, forward strand.
TTCGCCAGCGCCTGGCACGAACCGAGCGCCGGGGGGCGGATCTGGTGTTCGCGCTGCTGCTGGTGGCCTGCGTATTGCTCAGCGGCTGGCTGATCGCCCGTCACGATCACTACTGGGATTGGACCGGCGCCGGACGCAACAGCCTCTCGGCGGAGAGCGCCGGTGTCCTCGCGGGACTCGGCGAAGGGCTGCGGATCACCGTCTACGCGCCGCACGAGCACGCCATCGCCCGCGCCGTCGACCAGCTGCTGATGCGCTATCGGCAGCTGCGCCCCGACATCCACGTGGAGTATGTCGACCCGGGCCTGTTCCCGGAACGGGCCCGCGACGCCGACGTGCGCCTGCTCGGGCAGATCGCGCTCGACTATCACGGCCGGCACGAGGCGCTCGGAGTGCTCAGCGAGACCCGGCTGACCAATGCGATCGCCCGTCTGAGCCTGGAACACAGGCCCTGGATCGCGGTGCTGGAGGGTCATGGTGAACGCCAGATCGCCGGCGCCGCCGGCCCCGATATCGGCCGCTTCGCCCAGCAGTTGGTCCAGCGCGGGTTTCGGCTTCAGCCCCTCGACCTCGCCAGCCACGCGACCATACCCGACAACACCGATCTGCTGCTGGTTACGACCCCGGCCATCGCGCTGTTTCCCGGAGAGGTGGAGACCCTCAAGGCCTTCGTCGAGGCCGGCGGCAACCTGCTCTGGCTGATGGATCCCGGTGAGCCGCTCGGTCTCGGGCCGCTGGCGCAACTCCTGGGCATCGAACCCCTGCCCGGACAGCTGGTCGACGCGGATGGGAGCCGGATTCAGCTGGAGTCGCCGACCGTTGCGTTGGTCGCCCACTGGCCGGCACATCCCCTGTTCGAGGGGCTCGATCAACCCGCCCTGTTCCCTGGCAGTCTCGCCTTCTCCAACCGGGCGGCAGCCGATTGGCTGCTCGACGCGGAGCTGACCACCGGCTCGCTGAGCTGGAACGAGACCGGCGCGATCCGAGGCCGCATCAGCCGTGAGGAGAGGGCCGGCGAACGGCCGGGCCCGCTGTCCCTGGCCATGCTGCTGGTGCGCCCTGCCCCGGGCGACGATCGCCGCGAACAGCGCGTGATCGTTGTTGGCGACGGCGACTTTCTCAGCAACGCGCACGTCGACAACGGCGCCAATCAGGCCCTGGGGCTGCGCATGGTGCAATGGCTCGCAGGCCGCGAGAATCTGGTGCGGATCGCCCCAAGGCCAAGCGACACCGATGCGCTGGCATTGACACCATGGCGCGGCTGGGCGATCGCCGGTGGCGCCGTGCTGGGCCTGCCCGCTCTGCTCCTGCTCACCGGGGTGCTGGTGCGGGCGCGGCGCGGGCGCGAGACCGGGGAGGACTAGCCGTTGCGCGGACGCTGGCTGACCAATCTGGGCTTGCTCGTGATCGTCGTGCTGCTGACGGCGCTGACCCAGATGGAGCACGCACACACGACACGGTCAATGCGGCTGACCGGAATCGCCCCGGAGAGCATCGACGCGGTTCGTCTGGAGCGCGCGGGCGGGAGCACCCTGGCGCTGGAACGCAGGGATGGACGCTGGCGCATGACCGAGCCCCTGACGGCCCCTGCCGACGCGCAGAAGGTCCATCGTCTGCTCGCGATTGCGGTCACGCGCACGCATCGCGCACTGCCCGCCGCTGCGGCGGATCTCGCACAACTGGGGCTCGCGCCGCCGTCGATCCGGCTGCGCCTGAACGATCTGGACCTGCTCATCGGCGCCACCGAGCCCATTGCCGAGCAGCGCTACGTCCAGGTCGGCGACATGCTGTATCTGATCGACGACCGCTTTCTTCCGCGGTTGCTGGCCGACCCCGAAGACTACCTGAGCAGGCGACTCCTGCCACCGGGATTCAGCCCCGAGCTCGGCCAGCTCGACGAGCGCCCGCTGCCAGCCCACATCATGGCGCGGCTGGCCACGGTCGTCGCCGAGCGGGTCGAGCCCATGGGAGATGCGTTGTCCGGGCACCTGCTGCGCATCGAGTCCGCGGGTCGCGATGAGCCGCTGCGTTTTCTGATCGACGACGCGGGCACCCGCTGGACACGCCCCGACCAGCACCTGAGCTATGTGCTGACCAGCGCACCATTGGCGGACATGGACCAGCCAACGGATGCCGATCCGCCGCCGCCCGCGACCCCGACCGGATCATCGCAACCCCCAGACCCGCGGGAGGACTGAGCAGACGCTGACCCACCCCGCATGCCGGCCCCGTCGGCGGTCGCAATCCTGTTGCGAAGGCGGCAAAGTGCCCAATCTAGTCGCCGAGTCGCCGAATCGACACGAGGCCCCGGGCGGGCCTCGGTGCCGAGGGAGACCGCAACCTCCGCCACCCCAATCTGTCGCGCCCCGACGAGAACCGTGCCCGAGCTTCCTGAAGTCGAGACCAGCCTGCGCGGCATCGCGCCCTACCTGCAGGACCGGCGCATCCTGCGTCTGCTGGCGCGTGAGCGGCGTCTGCGCTGGCCGATCACGGTCGAGACCGATATCGCGGTCGCCGGCCAGCGGATCGTCGGACTGCGCCGACGCGGAAAGTATCTGCTCATCGAGCTCGAGCGCGGGGCGCTCCTGATTCATCTGGGCATGTCCGGCAGCCTGCGTGTGCTTCCCGCCGACACGGCGCCGGCGGCCCACGACCATGTCGACCTGGTATTGACGGACGGCCACTGCCTGCGGCTTCGGGATCCGCGCCGATTCGGCACCCTGCAATGGGTCCCGGAGCCGGTGGATGCCCACCCGTTGCTGCGCGCGCTCGGACCCGAGCCGCTCTCAGAGCAGTTCGACGGCCGCTATCTGCACAGCCTTTCGCGCGGGCGACGGACCGCGGTCAAGGGGCTCATCATGGACAGCCGTGTCGTGGTCGGGGTCGGCAACATCTACGCGAGCGAATCGCTGCACCTGGCCGGGATTCACCCGGTCCGCGCCGCGGGACGCGTCGGCGCGGCACGCTATGGACGCCTGGCAGACAGCATCAAAACGGTGCTCAGCGCCGCCATTGCAATGGGCGGGACGAGCCTGCGCGACTTTGTGCGCGAAGACGGCGAACCGGGCTATTTCGCCCAGTCGCTGCGCGTCTACGGTCGTGAGGGCGAGTCCTGCGCGGGCTGTGGTGGACCCATTGCGCAACGCCGTATCGGCCAGCGATCGAGTTTCTACTGCCCCCGCTGCCAACACTGACGGGCGCGCGCCGGCGAGGCCGGAATCCGGGGTGCACCGTCCGGCAAGCTGTCCTACACTCGCCGGTGGAGGCGGCCGCAAGATGTCGGCGCAGGGGCCAGTCCAGGGCCCCGCGAGGCCCCGACCGCGCGGCGTCCCGACCCACACCCACCCGCGGCGTCGCGGGGCACCACTGTATCGCTTTTGGAATCACCCAGCCCCCAAGGCGCAGTACCAACGAGGACCGGATTTCATGCGGAAGCACACCAGACTGCAGGCGTTTGTCGTGACCACCGCGGCACTACTCGCGATGGGCAGCGCGCAGGCGTTCGACATGGGAAATATGATGAACCCATCGAAATGGATGGGCGGTAATTCAGACAGGGACCGCGGACGCGATGACTACCCGATCGATCAACCCTACCCGGGTTATCCCGGCCCCGGTGGGCCCGGTTACGGCTATGGCGGTGCACCCGCTTACGGCCCGCCCACCGGATATGGCGGTGCGCCCGAGGCGGCCTATGGCGGTGCACCCGACTACGGCGCACCTGCTGACGCTGCCCCGCAGGCCTATGGCTATGGCGGTGCGCCGGGCTATGGTGGGGCACCGGGCTACGGCGGTGCACCGGGCTACGGCGGTGCACCGGGCTACGGCGGCGCGCCCGGCTACGGCGGCGCACCCGGCTACGGCGGCGCACCCGGCTATGGCGGCGCACCCGGCTACGGCGGGGCACCAGGCTACGGTGGCGCACCCGGCTACGGCGGGGCACCAGGCTACGGTGGCGCACCCGGCTATGGCGGCATGCCGGGTTATGGTCCCGACGATAGGGGCCCCTACGACGAACGCGGCCGCAACGATGGTGGCGGCGGCATGAACCCGATGAAGATCATGCCCAATCCGATGAAGATGTTTGGCGGCAACGAGGACTGAGCCGCGGCCCGAGATAGCGCGCTGCCGGCAGCGGTCCGGCAGCGCCTCTGCACTGCTAGCGGCAATGCGGCTTGATTTACGACCTTTCGCAGTTACTTCGAATGCACCAGTAAACACCAGCGCGAGCGCAGCCCAATCAATGCAGGACCGTCCCACGATCAAGACCGCGATCCCCAAGCAGCGCTATCAGATCGGCGACCACTCGGCCACCGTGCTGGGCGAGATCGAGAGCGACGACCCACGCCAGTACCGCTGGATCGCCGCGTTTATCCAGATGGGGCAGTCCCAGCCCCGCCTCTATGTCTGCTGCGAGTTGGCCCCGGCCTCGCGCCGCGGCGACGGGCGCTACGACCTGCGGGTGATCAGCGATCTGATGTCCGAGGTGGTTGACACCGCCGATCGCTGGGGCGATGTTGATGCATTCAGCCAACAGGCGATCGATCTGGGCCGTCAAATGCTCGGTTTGCAGCAGGAGCAGCCCATCAAGCTGATGTGAAGCCGCAGCCGCTCGCGGCTGCCCCGCCGATCATTCCAGCCCGAGGATCAGCTCCCATTGCGCCGGCGTCACCGGCATGATGGATAGCCGATTCCCACGTTGCACCAACGGGAACCCCTCCAGCGGCCCGTCCGCCAGCGCCTTCAGCTCGGCCAGGGTGATGGTCCGCCGCAGATGGCGCAGATAGCGCACCTCCACCAGGTACCAGCGCGGCCGCTCCGGATCGCTCTTCGGATCAAAATACTTCGCCTCCGGATCAAAAGCGGTCGGGTCCGGATAGGCGGCACAGGCCACTTCCGCCAGACCGACGATGCCGGGCACCTTACAGTTGGAATGGTAGAAGAATACCTGGTCCCCGGGCTGCATCTGGTCGCGCATCATGTTGCGCGCCTGATAGTTGCGAACCCCGTCCCAGGGCTCTGTTCGCCCCGGCCTGGCCGCCAGGTCATCAATGCCAAAGCCGTCGGGTTCCGATTTCATTAACCAGTATTGCAAGACGTCATCCTCGAAAAGGGCGCAACCCGAGCGGCGCAAACACTCAGCCCAGGCCGGCCTCGAGCCGCGCCGCGAGATGATGGAAATTGGCGAGCCGCCGCGGATCGATGGCTCCCGCGGCCACCGCGGCCTGGATCGCGCAGTCCGGCTCGTGGACGTGGCGGCAATCCGCAAACCGGCAGCGCTGCCGATAAGGGGCCAGCTCCCGGAAACCGCGCTCCAGCTCGCTCCGCGCAATGGCCCCGAGACGGAAGCTGCGCACCCCAGGGGAGTCGATCAGCGAGCCACCCTGGGGCAGTCGATAGCAGGTGGCCGCCGACGTGGTGTGCCGGCCAAGACCGGTGGCCTCGGACAGGCGCCCGATCTGCACCGCCTGGTCCGGCAGCAACGCCTTGACCAGCGATGACTTGCCCACCCCCGATTGGCCGAGCAGGATCGCGGTTTGGCCTCCCAGGGGGCGAATCAGCGGGGTCAATGTCGGCTCGCCCCGTACGCTGACCCCGAGCAATGGGTAACCGATCCGTTGATAATGGGCCAGGCCGGCGAGGAATGCCTCCCCGGCGTCGGCATCGAGCAGGTCCATTTTATTACAGACGATCAGTGCCTTGACACCCATCAGCTCGGCGGTGACCAGGTACTGGTCGATCAGGTACCCGCTCGGCTCCGGCCGGGGCGCGATCACGACGACGAGCAACGAGACGTTGGCCGCCAACGGCTTGTCGCGCCCGCTATAGTCCGGTCGGCTCAGCACGGTGCGGCGTGGCTGTAGCGCGGTGACGATCCCGTTGCCCTCCCCGGTCGGCTGCCAGACGACCTCGTCTCCGCATACCGGATGGCCGATGTGGCGCCGGCTCAGGCAATGGTAGACCGTTCCCGCCCCGTCTTCGACCGCGAGGTTGGCGCCATGGCGGACGACGACACGGCCGGAGCGTGCCTGTCGCTCTTCGGCATGTTCCACATCGAGCTCGTCCAGCACGCCTTCGGCGCGCTGCTCCAGACGTTGCCGGCGTCGATCCTGGATGGTGCGTATTCGCTCGATCTGCCGCGCAGACAGGCGCCGCTTCGGCACGACGCGCTATTGGTCGAACTTGTAGTAGTTTCGATTGAGCAGATCGGCGACGCCATCGACCTGGTCGTCGAACCAGGTGAGATCGAGATTCTGCTCACACATGCGCACCTGGGCACGCAGCGCGTCGAGGGAATCGATCTTGCGGTCGGCGCGGGTGTAGATCTCACTGCCGTGGCATTTGAGGCAGTTCTGCTCGTAGAGGACCTGCGCATCGTCGTCCTGTGCCGTGGCCGGCAGGGGCGCGACGGAGGCAGACAGCACGATGAACGGGATCAGAAAATGGCGCATCGGAGGTTCTCCAGGAGGTCGTGACAGAGCGATGGGTGCGAGTTTAGCAGCGCGGCACGTCCCAGGCCGCGCCGCGAGACGTTACACTTCGCAAACATCGTGACCACGACGGACAAAGCCAATGCCCAACGAGAATAACCTGATCTGGATGGACCTGGAAATGACGGGGCTCGATCCGTTCCGCGATCAGATCATCGAGATCGCGACCATCGTCACCAACCCGGATCTGGAGATCCTCGCCGAGGGTCCGGTGATCGCCATCCACCAGCCCGAGCACGTGCTGGCCGCGATGGACGACTGGAACACACGCCAGCACGGCCAATCAGGCCTGGTCGCGCGGGTGCGCGAGAGCGGATACGACGAGCAGCAGGCCGAGCGCTCGACGCTGCAATTCCTGGAGCAGTGGTGCGTCGCCGGCCAATCACCGCTGTGCGGCAACAGCATCTGTCAGGATCGCCGATTTCTCGCACGCTGCATGCCACGCCTGGAGTCCTTCCTGCACTACCGCAACCTGGACGTCAGCTCGATGAAGATCCTGGCCCAGCTTTGGGCACCCAAGGTGCTGGAGGCGTTCACGAAGTCGGGGCAACACCTCGCGCTGGAAGACATCCGGGAGTCCATCGCGGAGTTGCGCCACTACCGCGCCAACCTGTTGCGGATCTGATCGCCAGCGCGACCGGGCTGCCGCCGTCGGCGACCCTGTGGTGCGGAAACGCGACGCGGCACGGGCCACCTTGGACCCATGCCGAAACCGCTCAGGACGACGCCGCACCAGACTGCTGGATGCCGGTGATCAGCCAGTCGCCATCAGGGTCCGACCAGTCGTGGGCCACGTGCCAGACCTCGTCGAGCGGCGTGGCGGCTCCAGCCGCCTCCTCGCGGATCAGGCCGGAGAAGCGAACACTGGCGACCGCCTGATCGCCGTCGCGCTGCACGCCAACTAACTCCGCGTTCAGGGTGACGACCTCGGTGTAGCTCGCGGCCTGCCCCAGACGTTCGCGCTCGCGCTGAAGCTCCGCGAACAGCTGCGACGAGGTGTAGGTGCGAATGTCGCGGAAGTCGGCCTGGTCCCAGGCCGCCTGGAGACGGATGAAATGGGTCTTGGCCCCCTCGACAAAGCCCGCCGCATCAAACCAGGCCGGCGCCTGATCGGCACCCGTGGCGGCCCCACCAGCGGCGGTCGGACTGGCACGGCCGGCGGACTCGAAGCCACCCCCCATCGGCACGGGTCCGGAGTAACCCCGACCCAGACCCGCAACGGCTGGACCGGCCGCACGGCGCCGCATCATCTTGAACAGCATCACGCCGCCAAAGACCAGCGCGGCGATGAGCAGGAAGTCCATGACCTGGAAGCCCTCGAAGCCGTCGCCAAAGAACAGCGACGCGAGCAGTCCGCCAGCAGCGAGGCCGGCCAGAGGGCCGAGCCCGCGGCTCGCCCCGCTCGTGCGCGCGCCGGCCTGGCCAGCGGCCGCGCCCTGGGCTCCGGCAGGCGGACGCGCGGCGGCCGGCGGCTGTGCCTGGCGCGGCATCGTGTACTGCTTGCCGAAGCTCTTACCGCCGCCGAAGCGTTTGGCCTCGGCGGTGTCCGGCATCAGCGTCGCCCCCACGGTAACGAGGGCGAGCAGGGTGATGATGAGTGTTTTCATCGGTTCGAATCCTCAGTGTTGTCTAATCATTGGCTCGACGGGCCTGGAGCTCGTCGGGATGGCGTCTGCCGCGATGACCTCGGCGCGACCGATTCCGCGCGGATCACTGGCGGCCTCGACGCTGCCAGCGACGCGGTCCCACCAGAGCGCCTGCATGTTGCCATAGGGCTCGCCGGCGGGGCGGAGCACGTGTCCCATCGCGCCGAGCGACGACCGCACCCCGGCGTCGAGAGCGTCCGGCTCGAAAAGGATCTCATCGGGCAGGAATTGGTGATGGAAACGCGGTGCCGCAACCCATGCCGCGGGATCGCCGCCCTGCACGACTGCCAGAATGCCCTCCAACAGCATGCTGATGATGCGGCTGCCTCCTGGTGTGCCCAGGATGGCGACCCCCCGGTCGGACTCGACAAATGTCGGGCTCATGCTCGAGAGCATGCGTTTTCCGGGTGCGATCTCATTGGCCTGGCCGCCGATCAGGCCGTAGGCGTTCGGCACCCCCGGTCTGACGGAGAAGTCGTCCATCTCGTCGTTCAGCAGCACACCGGTACCAGGCGGCACGAAGCCCGACCCGAACGGATAGTTGATACTGAGGGTCGCCGACACCCGATTCCCGTCGGTGTCCAGGATCGAGAAGTGGGTCGTATCCGTCCCCTCGGGCTCGCTCGGTCGGTACGCCTGGCTTGGGGTGGCATAGCCGGGGTCCATGTCGCGGGCAAGCCCGGCAGCGTAGAACGGATGGGTCAGGCGTGCGATGGGGACATCGACGACATCCGGGTCGCCAAGAAAGACCGCGCGGTCGCGATAGGCACGCCGCATCGCCTCGACGATCAGGTGCACGCGGCCAGCAGCGCCGGCCCCATCGAGATCGAAACCATCGAGCATGTTGAGCATCTGCACCAGGGTAACGCCGCCCGAGGATGGCGGTGCCGCGCTCAGGATGCGCCAGCCGCGATACGCGCCGATCACCGGCGCCCGCTCGATGACCCGGTATTCGGCCAGATCGCGCGGCGTCCAGAGGCCGCCGGCCTCGCGGACCCCCTCCACAAGCGCCTGCGCGAGCCTACCCGAGTAGAAGCCGTCGCGACCTCGCGCGGCGATCAACTCCAGCGTGTTGGCGAGGTCGGGCTGACGGATCATCGTTCCCAGCGCGGGGACCGCCCCATCGGCGAGGAATTGCTCAGCTGCGGCGGGTGACGTGAGCAGCACATCGCGGCGCCAGGTCGCCATGCGCTGATAGATCTCATCCACGGGGAAGCCGTCGCGGGCGAGCCGGATCGCCGGCCCCAGCGACCGGGCCAAGCGCAGCCGCCCGTAGCGTTCGGCCAAATGCACCAGCGCAGCCGGCTCGCCCGGGATGCCCGCCGCCAACGGGCCATTCAGCGACAGACCCGGCACAACGGCTCCGGCCCCGTCCAGATACATGTCCCGGCTGGCCGCCAGCGGCGCACGCTCGCGCCCGTCGAGCATCAGGTCGCGGTCATCGGCAGCCACATGCAACAGCCAGAAACCACCACCGCCGAGGCCGGAGCTATAGGGCTCGACGACGGACAACGCCGCGCTGACCGCCACCGCGGCGTCGAACGCGTTCCCCCCTGCCGCAAGGATCTCCCGGCCCGCGGCCGTCGCGGCCGGGTGCGCCGTCGCCAAGGCGGCCGCGGGCGGCCGGGTCTGCGCCATCGCAACGGCCGGCGCCAGCAGGATGCCGAGAAGCAGTGCCCAGGCCCGGAGTGAAAAAAGGCTCCACGAGGGAGCCTTTACAGCGTCGAACATCGGGCCGGGGTCAACCGGCCTCGGCCGTGATGCGCTCATACTTGGCGCGGAGCTGCTCTTCGGTCTCTTCATGCTCCGGGTCGGTGATGATGCAGTCCACGGGACAAACCTCGACACACTGTGACGCCTCGTAGTGGCCGACGCACTCGGTGCACAGGTCCGGGTCGATGACGTAGATCTCATCACCCTGAGAAATCGCGCCATTTGGACATTCCGGCTCACAAACGTCGCAGTTGATGCATTCGTCGGTGATGATCAGTGCCATGGTCAATACTCCTAAAGCCCTTCGTTACAGGAGAGAGTGGGTTGGTTGCACGGCGGCCTTCAGACAGGCCCTGCTAAGGAGAACGGTGGGGATCGCGTGCAGTTTATCCAAACCGTTCCTGCAATGCAGCAAGGACGGCTGGCGCGACGAAGCCGGAGACGTCCCCCCCGAGTCTGGCGACCTCCTTCACCAGGGACGAGGAGATGTACGCGTACTGCTCGGCCGGGGTCAGGAACAGGGTCTCGATGTCCGGGGCCATGCGCCGGTTCATCCCGGCGAGCTGAAACTCGTACTCGAAGTCCGACACCGCGCGCAGGCCGCGCATGATGACATGCACATCCATCTGGCGGGCGAACGCGACCAGCAGCCCGGAGAATGCCACCACCTCGACATTCGGCATCGAGGAGCAGACCTCGCGCGCAAGCGCGACCCGCCGCTGCGTCGGGAAGGCCGGCGTCTTGACGGTATCCTCCGCGACGGCCACGACGACGCGGTCGCACAGACGCGAGGCCCGCGCCACCAGGTCGCTGTGCCCATTGGTGATGGGATCGAAGGTACCGGGATAGACGACGCTGCGCACGCACGCCCCCTGTGATGTGGGATGGCAAGTTGGGCGCTAGGATAGCAGATCGGCCACCGGCCCCGTCCGCGATGGCCGACGAGGTCCAGCCCGGGGCGAGGGCAACGCCGAGTCAAGGCGTTTCCGGTCCGGACCGGGAAGACCCGGCATGTTCGGTCACCCAAGTGCGTGAAAGCGGAAGCGAACCGGAAACCGCGTTTGCGCTGCGTGGGCGGATCCGATACCCGGAAGGCCTCTGATCAGCGCTCCTCCGGCGGCGTCTGCGCGGCTGTCCCCGGGGCCGATGCCAGGCTCGCCAGCACGTAACGCACCCGACCGGCCCGCTTGTCGCGCGTCAACACCCACTCGCTTGGCAGCGGCGGGAAGGGCGCGCGCGCGTCGGTCTCCAGATAGACCCATGCGCCGGGGGCCAGGCAGCCCGGTCGCTGCAGCATCACCACCACCTCGGCGAGCAGGCCGGCGGCGAAGGGGGGATCGAGGAAGACGACATCGAACGGCCGTGGCGGCGACCTGGCCAGCCAACGCAGGGCATCATCGCACACCACCTCGACCTCCCCCGCCCCAAGCAGCGCGGCATTGGCGCGCAATTGGCGCGCGACCGAGGCCGAGCGTTCGATCATCACGACCTCGGCGGCACCGCGGGAGACGGCCTCGAAGCCCAGGGCACCACTGCCGGCGAAGCAGTCGAGGCACCGGCTGCCCGGTATGATCGGCGCGAGCCAGTTGAACAGCGTCTCGCGAACCCGATCGCCGGTGGGACGCAGACCGGGCTGATCCGGCACGGGGAGTCGGCGGCCCCGAAAACGACCGCCAACGATTCGCAGCCGGCCCTCGCCGCGGCGACTACTGCTCGCTCCCAACCCGTGCCCGCGCGGCCGGGGCCGCTTGCTCCGAACCATCGTCCGTCGAGGCCGGCCTGGCCGCTTCCTCGGACACGGCCGTCTCAGGCTGCCCCGACTGCACCGGACCACCGACCATGACAACGGCGAGTCGGCCAACGTCGACACGACGCTGAAACGCATCGCGGATCTGCTCGGTGGTGACCGCCGAGACCCGCTCGTTGAAGCGATCGAGATAATCCAGGGGCAGATCATAGAACCCGATCACCGCCAGATATTGGACGATCCTGCTGTTGCCGGCGATACGCAGTGGGAAGCCCCCGGTGATGTTCTTCCGGGCAGCCTCGAGCTCCTCCGCGCTCGGCCCTTGCGCGATGAACCGATTCAGCGTGTCGAGCATCACCCCGCGCGCCTCCTCGGCCTGGTCGTTCCTGGTCTGCAGCCCGAGCATCAGCGGTCCGCGCTCGGCCAGCGGCAGGAAATAGCTATAGACGCTGTAGGAGAGGCCGCGCTTCTCCCGCACCTGCTCCATCAAGAGCGACACCAGCCCGCTGCCGCCAAGGATGTGATTTCCGACATAGAGCGGGAAGTAGTCCGGGTCGCCGCGGCGCATGCCAGGGAGGCCCGCGTAGATGTGGGTCTGACTGGATGGGAACACGATCTCCTGAAGGCTTCCCGCCCCGCGTTCCGGCACTGGAGGGAGGGCGGGCGCGGCATCGCCTGGCGGCAGGCCGGCCGTCACGCGCTCGGCCAGACCCGCCGCCTGCTCGCGGGTCAGGGCGCCGACCATCGAGACGGTGGCGTTGGGCGCCGTGTAATAGCGACGATGGAAGGCCCGAAGGTCGTCAGCGGTCAGCGCGGTGACGCTCTCGGCCGTTCCGGATGGGTCGCTGGCGTAGGGGTGGTCGCCGAACACGGCGCGATACAGCGCCTTCTGCCCGACACTGGCGGGGTCCTGCTCGGCCAGGCGCAGCGCAATGAGCCGGTTCTGGCGCACCCGTTCGAGCTCGGAGGTATCGAAGCTCGGCTCGGCCAGGATCTTGGTGAGCGTATCCACCGCGCTCTCCAGGGCCGCCGGGTCGGTCAGGCTTCGGACACTCGCCCACGCCATATCACGGTCGACGCCGGTGCTGAGCTCCGCGCCCACGGACTCGGTGCGCTCGGCGATCGCATCGGCATCGAGCCCTCCGGCACCTTCGGTCAGCATATCGGCTGTCATCGACGCGAGGCCGGGCCGTTCGCCGTCGCGGGCGCTGCCGGCATCGAAGTCCACGCGCAGATCCACCATGGGCAGATCCGGGGCCTCGACGAACAGGACCTTGGCGCCGTTCGGGGTCGACCAGCTTTGAATGTGAGGGGCCGCATGGGCGACTTGCGCAATGAGCATGGCCGCAAGCATCAGACCGGCCCGCGACAGGGGTTTGCGATCAGCGTACAAGACCGTGCTCTCCCCGATTGGCCGCGGGGCGGGGCGCGTCGCCGTCGAGCGGCTGCGGGTCCAGCACTGCCACGGTGAGGTTGTCGCTGGTCAGATACTTCTGCGCGACGGCCTGGACCTGTTCGGGCGTGACGGCCGACAGGTGCTCGACGTAGTCATCCAGCAGCTGCCAGCCCAGACCCACGGCCTCGAGTTGCCCAATCTGCATCGCCTGGTAGAAGACCGAGTCCTTCTCGTAGACCTTCGATGCCACCAGTTGGGTTCGAATCCGCTGCAACTCTTCCAGGCTCACGGGAGCGGTTTGCAGCCGATGGATCTGGGCCAGCAACGCCTGCTCAAGCGTCGCCGCATCCTGGCCCTTGGCCGGGGTCCCATCGAGCAGCAGCATGTCGGAGAGTCGTGAAAAGGCACTGTAGCTCGCGCTGGCGGAGGCGGCGATACGCTCACCACGCACGAGCTCCCGGCTGAAGCGGGAGCTGGCGCCGCTGTCGAGCACGGAGGCGAGCATCTCCAGCGCGTAGGGTTCCCAGGGCTCGGCCGCCTCGGCCAGCCCCGGCGTCTTATACCCCAGGACCAGGTAGGGCTCCTTGGCCGGGGCCTTGACCGTCAACCGCTTCTCTCCCTTCTGGACGGGCTCGGTCCGCGGCTTGGGCCGGTCGATGCGCTCTGGTGCCAGCGGGCCGAAATACTGCTCGGCCAACGCGAACACCTGCTCGGCATCGACATCGCCGACGACAACGAGCGTCGCGTTGTTGGGCGCGTACCATTTGCGGTACCAGGCGCGCAGATCGCCGACCTGCATGGCCTCCAGGTCGCTCGCCCAGCCGATGATCGGGATACGATAGGGCGAGGCCTCGTACGCAACGGCGTTGAACTGTTCGAAGGTCAGCGACTCGGGATCGTCATCGGTGCGCAGCCGGCGCTCCTCCTTGACGACCTCGAGCTCCTTGACGAACTCTTCCTCGGGCAGGGCGAGATGGCGCATGCGCTCGGCCTCGAGCTCGAACGCCACCGCAAGCCGGTCATTGGCGAGGGTCTGGAAGTAGGCAGTGTAGTCGCGCCCGGTAAAGGCGTTCTCATCGCCTCCGTTCTCGGCGATGATGCGCGAGAACTCGCCCGGCTGCAGCTTCTCGGTGCCCTTGAACATCATGTGCTCCAGCACATGGGATACGCCCGTGAGGCCGCCATGCTCGTAACTGGAGCCGACCCTGTACCAGACCTGGGATGTGACGATCGGCGCACGCCGGTCCTCTTTCACAACGACCTTCAGGCCGTTGTCGAGCATCTTTTCCTGAATAGCGGCCGTGACGGGCGCCGCGTGCAACAGTACCGCGAGTAACGGCACCGCGATCGACAAGACCGGCCGAGCCGGTGACAGAAGCGTGGGCATCTCGACTCCGATTACGATTTTTTGACCAAGCATAGACCCGAGGGCCCGCGTCTCGGAAACCGGACGTGGGGCGCTTCCCGCGCGCCACGGATCGCCTTCCACGTTCAGCGAACCCAAGTCGTTGAGAATGTCCCAATCCGGCAATCGCGCGGCTCGAATCCTCTCAAGCCGACTCGATCCATCGATCGCGTACCCCAATCGATGGCGTGGGCAAATCTCTCAAGACAGGCTGCCCCTCAACTGGCGCCTGCCAGGCCCTGTTGCAATCCCGGGCATCGCAGGGCCTGTCCGAGCGCGGGCAACGCTTCCTCCCTGACCACCCGTCCCGCGAGAGGTTCCGAGCAACCGCGGACCCGAGGAAAAGCGAGCCGAGGATCCCGGGACGGGCGGATCCGGGGGCGCAGACACGTCAACCCGGAAAACGCACTCGGACGGCCCCAAAGGGTGCCTCCCGCACGGTGTGCAGCAAGACCAACGAGGCGGAATAGCCATCCTTTCCCAACGAGTTGTAACACGCCTCGGCGCCGCGCGGTGCACGCCCTGGAGGTTGTCGCGCCACCCACCCTGGGGGAGAACCCCGCGCCGGCTGCCGACTTGCCGCCCCGATACACAGGCCTGATCACAATGAAGCGGTCAACTGTCGTTTCTAGGTTCGAGGCGCATCTGTTAGCATTTCCTTGATCGGACGGCACCGATTTCACACCACCGCGCCCGCATCGAAAGCCTCAGGCCCCCAGCGAGGCGGGGTGCGACCGGAACGATCCGGGTGCGGGGTCGTCAATCACTCGCGTTGCGTCACCGGGAACCTCGCGGCATGTTTGGATTCGGCAAGAAGAAGACGACCCCCGAGACCGGCTCCCCAGCCGCGCAATCGGTCGGCCAAGAGGCCAGAAGCGCGGTCAAGGCACCGGTCGGCGGCCCATCCGGGGGCGCGCCGGTCAACCCCGCCGCGGAGCCGGATGCCGCGCTGACCCCGCGGGCGCCCAAGCGTCGCCTGCTCGCGGGCCTCAAGCAGCGACTGAGCCGTACCCGCGCGATACTCAATACCGATATCGGCGAGCTGATCCGCCCCAAGCAGGGGGTCGACCAGGACCTGATCGACGAGCTCGAGACGCTGCTGCTGAGCGCGGACGTCGGGGTCTCAGCGACCACCCGGATCGTCGATTCGCTGAACGCCCGGGTAAGAAAGCAGGAGGTGTCGGACGCCAATGCCTTGATGAGCGCCCTGCGTGAGCAGCTGCGCGAGATCCTGCGGCGCAGCATGGGGCCGGTACGCCAGCCGGCGCCGGGCCGGCCCCAGGTCATCCTCATGGTCGGCGTGAATGGCGTCGGCAAGACCACGACCATCGGCAAGCTGGCCAAGCAGCTGCAGGCCGAGGGCAATAGCGTGATGCTCGCCGCCGGCGACACCTTCCGCGCCGCGGCCGTCGAGCAGCTGCAGGCTTGGGGCGAGCGCAATCGGGTCCCCGTTGTATCGCAGCATGCCGGTGCCGATCCCGCGTCGGTGATCTTCGATGCCCTGCAGGCGGCCACCGCGCGCGGCATCGACGTCCTGATCGCCGACACCGCCGGGCGCCTGCACACCAAGGGCAACCTCATGGCAGAGCTGCAGAAGATCGCTCGCGTGATGAAAAAGATCGATCCCGACGCCCCGCATGAGGTGATGCTGGTGGTCGACGCAACCACGGGGCAGAACGCATTACATCAGGCCGTGGAGTTCCATCAGACCATCCCGCTGACCGGGATCACGCTGACCAAGCTCGACGGCACCGCCAGGGGCGGGATCCTGTTTGCGATCGCCGACAGGCTCGACGTGCCTTTCCGCTTCATCGGGATCGGCGAGCAGATCGAGGATCTGCGCCATTTCGACGCCGACGAGTTCCTGGACGCGCTGCTCTCACCATGAGGCCGGCCGCACTCACGCCCGCGGGCAGCTGGCCCTGGCCCCGGGGGTCCGGACCACGATGATCCGGTTCGACCACGTGACCAAGCGTTATCCGGCCCGTGGCGATGCGTTGAAGGACCTGAGCTTCGCGCTGGCCCCCGGGGAGATGGCCTTTCTGACGGGCCATTCCGGCGCCGGCAAGAGCACCCTGCTGCGGCTCATCGGCCTGATCGAGCGACCCAGTCGCGGACAGGTCGTGGTCAACGGACGCAACTTGGGCTCGCTGCCGCGGCACAAGATCCCGTTTCACCGCCGCGAGATCGGCATGATCTTTCAGGATCACCGCCTGCTCGCCAATCGCACCGTGTTCGATAACGTCGCGCTCCCGCTGGTCGCCGCGGGCGCGGGTCGCCGGGAGATCGGACGGCGCGTGCGCGCGGCATTAGACCAGGTCGGGCTACTGCGTTTCGAGCGCGCGTTACCGATCACCCTCTCCGGCGGCGAGCAGCAGCGCGTCGGTATTGCCCGCGCCGTGGTGGCTCGCCCACCCGTCATTCTGGCAGACGAGCCAACCGGGAATCTCGACCCGGAGCTCTCTCGCGAGATCTTCGACCTGTTTCAGCGTTTTCATCAGGCGGGCGTCAGCCTGTTGGTCGCGACCCACGATCTGGAACTGGTCGCCAGCCTTCCCTATCGGACGCTTCGGCTCTACGAGGGTCGGCTGGTCGCCGACTCGGGCAACTGGTGACGGCCGATGCCCAGCCCGCAACCGAAACGTCACCGCCTGACCCTGGGCCGCCTGTTCGACTCCTGGTTGGAGCAGCACGGGCGCGCGGCGGTGGAGACCATCGATCACCTGTTGCGCACGCCCCTGGCGACACTGATGACGGTGGCCGCGATCGCGATCGCAATCGCGCTGCCCGCCGCACTCTATGTGCTGACGGAAAACCTCAAAATGCTTGGAGGAAGCTGGGAGCAGACCGCCGCGATCTCCCTGTTCCTCAAACCCGAGGTGGACGAACAACGCGCCGCGGCGCTGGCGGCGCGGCTGCGCGCCCGATCCGACATCACGGCCGTCGAGGTGGTCTCACGCGAGGCCGGCCTGGCCGAGTTCAAAGAGTACAGCGGGCTCGCCGGCGCCCTGGAGCAGCTGCACGAGAACCCGCTACCGGTCGTGCTCGCCATCTACCCGGTCGCGCGGATCGCCGACACGCCCGGCTCGAGCCGGTTGACATCCATGCTGGAGGCGCTGCCGGAGTCGGATTTCGCTCGCATCGACACCCAGTGGACGAAGCGGTTTCGTGCCATCGTCGAGCTACTCCAGAACGGCGTGCTCCTGTTTGGCGGAATCCTCGCGCTCGGCGTCCTGCTCGTGGTGGGTAACACCATCCGGCTGGAGATCGAGAACCGCCGCGCCGAGATCGAGGTGATGGACCTCGTTGGCGCCACCGCGGCCTTCATCCGACGCCCGTTGCTCTACAGCGGCGCTTGGTATGGA
>JAXGTD010000066.1:0-21882 GCA_040775095.1 Chromatiaceae bacterium
GATCACGTCATAGCGCTGTTTTGCCAACATGGTTCCAGGTCCGATTTGGGTGAACGCCATATACTATCGCGAATCGCTCAAGCCATTTGCCCGGCGAGCAAAGGATTGCCAGAGGTCGAGACCGGGCGTTCGTTGGTCCCGACAACGACAAGTCAATAAGGGCACCCATGCTCGGAATTCGCCGCGAACGACCGCGAGAGAACCCTCGCCCAGGCAACCCGCTGGAGCGCGCGCTCGCCAAGGCTGGACAGATCATTCTTGGCAAGGAGCACGAGCTGACGCTGGCGTTGGCCTGTCTGCTCGCCCGCGGCCACCTGCTGATCGAGGATGTACCCGGCGTCGGCAAGACGACGATGGCCCATCTGCTCGCCCAGCTACTCGGGCTGGAGTATTCGCGGATCCAGTTCACGAGCGACCTGCTCCCGGCCGATGTCATTGGCGCATCGATCTACGAGCGGGCCAGTGAGCGCTTCCATTTCCATCCGGGCCCGATCTTCTCGCAGGTGGTCTTGGCCGACGAGATCAATCGGGCGACGCCCAAGGCGCAGAGCGCACTGTTGGAGGCAATGGAAGAGCGGCAGGTGACGGCCGAGGGCGAGACCCGCCGTCTCCCACGCCCGTTCTTTGTCATCGCAACACAGAATCCGACCTATCAGGTCGGCACCTATCCGTTACCGGAATCCCAGCTCGACCGGTTCCTGATGCGACTGGAGCTGGGCTATCCGAACGCGGCCCAGGAAAAGGCGCTGCTCTCGGGAAGCGATCGGCGCGCCATGATCTCTGGCATGGAACCGGTGCTGCGTCCAGAGACGCTCCTGGACCTCCAGGATTGCGTCGATGCGGTCCATGTCGCCGCCTCGATCATCGACTACTGCCACGACATCCTGGTCTACACACGCAACAGCAACCGGTTCCTGCACGGGCTCTCCCCGCGCGCGGGCCTGGGTCTGCTGCATGCCGCCAAGGCCTGGGCATTTCTGGCCGGGCGCGACTTCGTGATTCCCGAAGATGTCCAGCGCGTACTGCCATCGGTGGTTCCGCACCGCCTGGTAACGGGGCATCCGGAGGGCCCGGTGGGACACGCCGAGGTCGCCCGGGACATCCTTGAGGCCGTTGCGGTCCGGTGACCGGCAAGCCGCCGCCAGCCGCCCCGCGCGTGGCAGCACGCCAGATCACTCCTTGAGCAACCAAGCGCTGATGAGCCGTACGAAGCAACGCGGCCGACGCGGACCCCGGCAGGCGGAGCATCGAGGGGGACAGGGCGCGCTGCTTTCCTGGTTTCGTCACCTGTCACGTCCTGCGTGGCGCAGTCGCGGGCGCGGGATCCGGGGCGGGGGCGTTCTTCGCCCAGAACGGATCTACATCCTGCCCACCAGGGCCGGTCTGGCCTACTTCTTCATCCAGCTGGTGACGTTGCTCGGGGCCCTCAATTATCAGAATAATCTGGGGCTGCTGTTCACCTTCACGATGATCTGCATCGGCCTGATCAGCATGTACCATTGCTGGTTCAACCTGCTGGGGTTGGAGGTCAGCGCTCGCGACGCCGCGGCCGTCTTTGTCGCACAGAGCGCGCACTTCGCTGTTCGCGTGAGCGAGACCCGCGGGCGCGCTCGCGGGGAGATCCGGGTGCGCGGCGACGACGCGCGCAAGCCCCTGGCGGCCCTGGATGTCGAGACATTTGATGTGGTGGCGCCAGCACCGCGCCGAGGCACGCTTGCACTGGATCTCCTCAGGGTGGAGACCCGCTATCCGCTGGGCCTGTTCCGTGCCTGGTGCGATACCTCGGTGGGTGCAACCTGTCTGGTCTATCCGAGACCGGCCGCGCGCGCACCGGAGCCTCGGCCGGTTGCGGCGCTTGATCGCGATGCCTCGGGCGACATGGGGATCGGCGCCGACGACTTCGTCGGCTTGCGTCCCTATCATGCCGGCGATTCACCCCGGCGAGTGAACTGGAAGGCCCTGGCACGCGAGCGCGGCTTGATCGTGAGTCAGTTTGGTGGCGATCGCTCGGCGCGGATATGGTTGGACTGGGATCAGTTCAACGGCCACGAGGCAGAGGTGCGCCTGGGACTGCTGTGCCGGCAGGTACTCAATGCCGCCGAGCAGAATCTCAGCTACGGCATGCACCTCCCCGGGCGCAGTATCGCCATGGGTCGAGGCACAAACCATGCACGCCGTTGCCTCGAGGCGCTGGCGAGATTCGACGAATGAACAGGCCCGCGGCGCTGGTGGCTCGGCCGGATCGATGGCAGGTCAGTGCGATGACGGGGCTTCTTGGACTGGCGTTCGCGCCGCTGCTCCTGCGTCTGGAGCTGCAGGTGGGGGCGCTGGTGGGCCTCCTTTTTGCCCTGCGCGTCGCGGCGATCGTTCGACCCGCCATCGCGCCCGGGAAGTGGTCCCTCGCCGTGCTGACCCTGCTTGGCGTGGTCAATGTACTCGACGCCTATCACCGCTTGACGGGGCAGGCCGCCGGAACAGCCCTGTTGTTGACGATGATTGCGCTGAAGCTGCTCGAGGTGCGCACCAACAGGGATCTCAGGGTGCTGACGCTCTTGTTCGGTTTTCTGCTCGTCGCGCAGTTCCTGTTCGATAGCAGCGCATGGCTCGCGGCCTACCTGCTGCTGTTGCTCATCGCCAATGTCGCGCTCATGGCCGATCTGAGCCTCGGCGCCACCAAGGAGCGGATCCACCACCGCACCCGGGTTGCTCTTACGCTAACGCTGCAGGCCGTTCCGCTTGCGCTGGTGCTGTTCCTGTTCTTTCCACGACTGGATGCACCACTGTGGGACCTGGGGGTGGACAGCAAACGGGTTGTGGCCGGGATCAAGGACTGGCTCGAGCCGGGAAGTATCAGCGAGCTGGTCGTCTCCGGTGAGGACGCGTTTCACGCGCGGTTCGACAAACCACTGGATATCGCCAGCGAGCGACTGTATTGGCGCGGACCGGTCTTGTGGCAAACCGACGGGCGCCGCTGGGACCCGGCGCCACGCGGCGCGCTGACCGAGGGCGCGGGGGCGCTCGAGGTACTCGGCGAACGGATCAGCTACTCGGTCGCACTCGAGCCAACGGACCAGTCGTGGTTGTTCGCACTGGATCTGCCCGTTCTGGTGCCAAGCGACGCCACGGTTGGTCCGGACTTTCAAGTCACCGCGGGCAAGCCGATCAAGGATCTGAGGCTCTACCGGGTCACATCGGCGCCGGTGTACCGCGCCCTTGGCCTCAGCCCCGGGGAGGAGGCGTTGGCGCGGCAGCTGCCGGCGAACGTGACCCGCAGAATGCAGGAGCTCGTGACGCAGTGGAAGCGGGGGGCCGCGAATGCGCAGACGGTGGTCGATCGGGCCTTGCAGCATTTCCATCGACAGCCCTTCCGTTACACGCTGCTGCCGCCGGCGCTGGGCGAGAATCCGATGGATCGGTTCCTGTTCGAGACCCGAGCCGGCTTTTGCGAGCATTACGCGGGCGCTTTTACCCTGCTGATGCGCATTGCCGGAATCCCTTCGCGAATCGTACTCGGGTACCTGGGTGGTCAGTACAACCCGATCAGCAATCAGTACCTGATCCGACAGTCGGATGCACATGCGTGGAGCGAGGTCTGGATTTCGGGATCCGGCTGGGTACGGGTCGATCCCACCGCCGCGGTCGATCCAACCCGGGTCGAGCACGACGGGCGCCTGGCCTCGCTCGGGGCCGGGGCACCAGTGCGTTTCCGGATTGCGCGCGAAAGCGTCTTCGGCCGCCTGCTCGACGAGCTGCGCCTGGTCGCGGATGCCATCGACTCGGGATGGACAGACTGGGTGGTGGGGCTCTCGGTCGCCCGGCAGCTCGAGCTGCTGCGGAGCCTCGGACTCGGGCATCTGCGCCAATATGGGCTGGCGGTTGTGATGGTCTCGGCCGGCGCGGCGGTGCTGCTGTTGTGGAGCACGTGGCTATCACGCTCGCCGGGCAGCGCGGACCCGGTTGTTCAAGCCTATGAGCGGCTCTGCCGCAAGCTCGCCGGCATCGGTCTTGTCCGACGTCCCGGGGAGGGGCCGTTGGATTATCTCAGACGTGCCGAGCAACAACGGCCGGATCTGGCGGCGACGATCCGGGCGTTCCGGCGACGCTACATACCCCTGCGTTATGGTGCAACAGGCCCGGTTGGCAATGGACCACGCCTGCTCCAGCGACTCGTCCGGGGCTTTAAGCCGAAAGGATTGCGGGGAACCACCGACAACAGCGCATCAAGGAAGCGCTGATTCAGAAAGCGCTTTCGATGGGCTCCAGCATGGAAGGCGCGGTCGGGTAATGCGCTCGGTTGGCGGTTTGTGAACAATCCGCACCGCGGCTATTTCTAGGAGTCTCATTTAAGATCATAGTATTAGTAACCGTTGTTCACAAGCGGGCGAATTTTCATAACGATCTGTTTTTATAAGAGTTTGTACTGGTAATAACAATTGCAAAACCGCTTGTCTGCATTGTGGATAAGCAGTGGATTCATTGCCTGTTTAAAAACGCTACGGAGTTATCAACAGGCCCAATGCCAGGTTGTGAACAGCGCGCATGGGGCGGGAAATCGCAAAACGTGTATTGGTGTTGGGTTGGGCTCACGGTCGCGTGTGCGCTGCTGGGTGGCCGAGCGAGGGGTTGTACGCCGCGTTACTACAATATGCATATCTAAGAATAAGAGTAGTAATAAGGTGCGTGGATAACTGCCGAGGACGAAAATAGCTTTTTTATCTGAACGACTTATCGGAGGTCTAAGGTTGGGTCTTACTTGGTCGTCTGGTGTGGATAAGGTGTGGGGCGATTGGCTCGCTCGCGGTGCCGGCGAGTTATCCACAGTCCCGGGGGCCAGTTATGCACCGGTTACCGCGCAATGATGGCGGCAGGCGTGCCCTGTCGAAGGTGGCGAAGCCTGTTTGCATCGCTCCCAGCGGTCCAGTCACTGCGCGTTGGGTTGCGCAGCCCGCAACCAGACCGTGCCTTGAGCGCCCCGCCGACGAGGTTGTCCGCGGGCCGGGAACACGATTTCCGATTTGCACCGTGCCCAGGCGCCCGGGCGCGGGAATATTTCGGGCCACCGCTGGATTGGTGGCGGAAGGCCTTGAAACGGCGCGTCCTTCAGGCAGTCAGGTCGAGGAGATTCGGCGACCGGGCGGTTGGGATCCTCGGAGCATTGGGTTCCCGGGCGGGTGGCGTGGTTTTCCGGTCGATGGTGGGAACAGGGGTCTGTTGGGGGACGCTTTGATCCGAGAAAGGGCAGTTGACCGCTTAGCCTTGTATGTAAACGTCTGCGTGTGCTCGCGTTCTGGAGACGTTGGAGACTCACCTGCCAGGTGAAGGGCGCTACGGCCGCCGGGGCACGCCCCGCGCGGCGCCCGGCCGCGTTACAACGCGTTGGAATAGAATGACGATTCCGCTTTGTTCTGCGTTGCTGGACACCATGCGGAACGCGCCCTGACGATCGTCCAACGGCTCTTTCTAGATTGATTGGCCTGATCGGTGTTCTGGGGCTGCTCTTGCGTGGCGGGCGGCTGGCGTGGTCAGGGCAGGCGGCCGGGGCGTTGGGGAGTGACAGGTGGCAGTACGAGGCGGAAGGTGGCCGGACAGGCCTCTGGATGGCACGCGGTGCCGGGGTGGCATCCGCGGGTGCGCCAATGTCGGGATGCTCGTGTGCACCGGGAACTGACCGCCACGAGGTTGGAAACCGCTGCGCAACGGGTCGCGGGGGCCAGTCCCCGGCGGAGAGCCCGATTGCACGGGGACAAACGTTGGGTCATGGCGAGGGCATGGCCGTGGAGGGCGACAGGGCCGCGTCTATTTACCAATGCAGAAGTCTTGGAAGATGCGGCCGAGGAGGTCATCGGGGGTGAACGCGCCGGTGATCTCCCCGAGGCACTGCTGGGCGAGCCGCAGATCCTCGGCCAATAATTCGGGAGCGGCGCGCAGGCGAGCGCTCTTGGCGGCGGATTGCAGCTGACCAAGGGCGCGCTCCAGGGCATCGAGGTGGCGGCGCCGAGCGCTGAACTCCCCGCCGCTCGCCCCCAGGTATCCGGCGCTGGTCTTGAGGTGCTGGCGCAGGAGCTCAAGACCAGCGCCCGTGCGGGCGGACAGACTGATCTGGGTCGTGCCGTCGGCGTGCCGCAGCACCTCGGCGGGATGTCCGCTGAGGTCGATCTTGTTGCGAATGAGGGTGACCGGGGTGGCGTCGGGTATGTCCCTGATGTCGATGCGATCGGGGATGGCGTCGACGGTGTCGTCAATAACCCAGATGACATGATCTGCCTCGTCGATGTGGTGACGGGCACGGCGCATCCCTTCTTGTTCGATCTGGTCTTTGGACTCACGCAGCCCGGCGGTATCGATCAAACGGATCGGCATGCCGTCAATCGCAATGTCACTGCGCAGGGGATCGCGGGTGGTGCCCGGTATTGGGGTCACGATGGCCCGTTCCATACCGGATAACGCATTGAGAAGACTGGATTTACCAGCGTTGGTCGGGCCGGCTATCGCGATCAGGAGCCCATCGCGGAGCAGTTCGCCCTGGCGGGCGGCGCGCAGTACCGACGCGGTGACCTCCAAGAGCGATGACAGGGCGCTCTGAACAGCGGCGGTGTCGAGGAGCTCGATATCCTCGTCTGGAAAGTCGAGCCCCGACTCGACGTAGGCGCGCAGGCCCGTGAGGGACTCGAGCAGGGCGTGCACCCGCTTGGATAGCGCGCCTTTGAGCGTGCGGCTCGCGAGCCGCGCGTGGTCTTCGGTCACCCCGCCGATCAGATCGGCGATGCCTTCGGCCTGCGCCAGGTCGATGCGTCCGTTGAGGAACGCGCGTTCGCTGAACTCGCCCGCGCGGGCCGGGCGGGCACCGGCTTGCAACACGCTTCGCAGGAGCAGGTCGAGCACGACGGGACCCCCGTGTCCGTGCAGCTCGAGACAGTCTTCGCCGGTGAAGGAGGAGGGGCCGGGGAAATAGAGGACGAGCCCCCGATCGATCAAGCCACCCTCGCTGTCGCGGAAGTCGGCCAGGTGGGCTCGGCGGGGCGTGGGCCGGATGCCGGCGATTTGCCTGGCGATCGATGGGGCATTCGGACCGGAGACGCGAACGATCCCGATGGAGCCCACGCCGGGGGCCGTGGCGATGGCCGCAATGCTGTCGCGATTGCTCAACGGCCCGCCATCGGCCTGGTGGGTGGTCGGCGGGGTCAGGCCGTTCGTCGTTTCGCGGCCGCCTTCTCGATGTTCCGGGTGATGTGCCACTGCTGCGCGATTGACAAGAGTTGATTCACGGTCCAGTAGAGAACCAGCCCGGAGGGGAAGAAGGCAAAGAAGACCGTGAACACGAATGGCAGGGCCATCATGATCTTCTCCTGCATCGGATCCGGGGGCGGCGGATTGAGCCGCTGCTGAACGAACATGGATACGCCCATGATCAGGGGCAGGACATAGTAGGGGTCTGGCGCTGTCAAGTTGGTCAACCAGAGCACGAAGGGGGCATGGCGCAGCTCGACGCTCTCGAGGAGGACCCAATAGAGCGAAATGAAGACGGGGATCTGTACAAGGATTGGGAGGCATCCACCGAGGGGATTGACCTTTTCCTTTTTGTACAGCTCCATCATCGCCTGATTGAGCCGTTCCTTGTCGTCACCGTAGCGGTCCTTCAGAGCCTTCATGCGGGGCGTGACCTGACGCATGTGGGCCATTGATTTGTAGCTTGTCTCGGAGAGCTTGTAGAACGCGAGCTTGATTAGAATCGTCAGGATGATGATGGACCAGCCCCAGTTTCCGACGATGGCGTGGATATGCTCGAGCAGCCAAAAAATCGGCTCGGCGATGATCGTCAGCCAGCCGTAATCGACGGTGAGCTCGAGCCCCGGTGCGACATCCGCAAGATGATCCTGGAGCTTGGGGCCGGCGAAGAGCCGGTCATGGAAGGTGTACGCCGCGCCGGGCGCGATGGACACGGGCGTGGCAGTCTTTTGGCCGATGATGTAGCGCGGTTCGGTCGTGCCGTTGACGACCATCGTGTAAAAGGTCTGAGGTTCGGCCTGTGGAGGTATCCACGCGGCCAGGAAGTAGTGTTGGATCATTGCGATCCAGCCGTCGGTGATCTGGATATCAAGCGGCTGCTCGCGCATGTTGTCGAAGGACTCTTTCTTATATTTTACGTCGGGTCCGTAGTAGACACCCCCGGTGTAGGTGTGAATGAATCGGGGTGCGTTGGGGTCATTGAGAGGGGTGCGCTGCAGCTGGTTGTAGTTTTGCGCAACGAGGCCAGCGTCGCTCTCATTTCGGATTTCCTGGGAGGCGTCAATGACGTAGCTGCCCCGTTTGAAGCGGTAGCGCTTGACGACATGTATTCCGGAAGGATCGTCGTAGGTTAGGGCAACGACGAGCTCGTTGCTTCCGTCGGCGAGGCGATACGCTGTCTGACTCGTGTGGAACAGGGAGTTGTGATTGGGTAATTGTTTTCCGGCGGCCCCGAGCAGACCCGACTGGGCAATGAACATATTTGGCGGCTGCGCCTTGAGAAGCTGCAGCTCGTCGTCGGGTTTGTCCTGGGTGACGCTGTAGTCGCGCAGGTACAGATTTTGGATGGTTCCGCCGCGTGGGGAGATCTCGGCATGGACGACGTCCGTGTCGACGAAGATCAAGTCCGTCGATGCCGGTTGCGTGGGTCCGACTGGGGCGGATTGCTCGACCGCGTCGGCGGGAGGTCCGGATGGGAGGTCGGCGGGCTGCTTTTCGGTAGTCGGCGGAGCCATATCGGCCGCCGGGGATCGCTCTACTGTTGTCTTGGGCACGCCGGCAGGGGCAGTGATCGGTCCGTAGTCGGTCACCCAGGCCTGATAGATCAGGAACAGGACAGCAGCGAGCGACAAGATCAACAAGAGGCGGATGTTATCCATCGGTACGGGTATTCCGTGGTTCGGGAACTGGATCGACGCCGCCCTCGTGCCAGGGATGGCAGCGGGAGAGACGGCGTATTGCGAGGAGGCTGCCGCGGAGTGTGCCGTGTTTTTCGACCGCGTCGATGGCGTATTGAGAGCAGCTCGGGTAGAAACGGCAGTGGTTACCCAGGAGCGGGCTGATGAAGAGCTGATAGCTGCGAAGTATCAGCCGGATGAGCCCGCGCATAGCGCCCCTCGTAGACGTGACCAGTGCCGGTGGAGAGATCGCAGGATCTCTTGATTGTTTGCGGCTAACACGGCGCGTTGGCACATCACGACGATGTCGAGGGGGCATTGATCCCACCTTTGCTGACGGAAGCTCTCTCGCGTCAGCCGCTTGATGCGGCTGCGATCGACCGCGCGCGGTGCGCACTTGCGGGAGATAGCCAATCCGAGGCGAGCGCTCGGGCACGGGGCGGGGCCGGACGGTTGGTCGGCATGTCTGGCAAGCATAACAAAGAACCGATCGGCCGACCTGAACGGACGTTCGAAGACCTGCTGGTACTCGGCGGATTTGGTGAGACGACGGAGGCGCGTGAAACGTGCGTGAGCGCGTCGCCGGAAAGGGCCCCGGTCTTGGCCTTGGGAAATTAGGGTGTCAACCGGACACGGCCCTTGGCGCGCCGCGCCTTGATGACCTTGCAGCCATTGGCGGTGGCGCTGCGGGCGCGGAAGCCGTGGGTACGCGCACGCTTCAGGCGGCTGGGCTGGAACGTCTGCTTCATGTCGGGAACCTCGGAAGATGGCTAAAGATTGACGCTGCCGCGGTACGCGTCTTCGGTGGCGAAGAGCTGTGCGGCAAACGCGGAAACGAGCAGACCCGACCGGATCGGAGCCCGTGGGTCCCGGTCGCAGAGGGGTCGGTTAAAAAAGGCTCCGAATTGTAGGCTGGGGGGGCCACCAGGTCAATGACTTTGCGCCGGGAGAGGCGAAATTCGGGTGTGGATAACCGGCCCGGAGGGGGATAGACTGCGGGGGTTCCTTCTGGCTACGAGCGGCGCCTTCCCTGCCTGTGCGGGGATAGCGCAGGGTGTCCCGTTGCCGGTGCCTTGCCCGTGTGGGTTCGCCGTCATGGCCGGTTCATTAACATCCAGCGATGCGCGGGTCTGGGACTTTTGGCGGTGAATCGCTGATGGAGTCCGATTTCAATTCGATCCGCTGGCATTGTTTGAATCTGTGGTTCTCACGAGCCTCGAGTCGCCGCAGGTGGTGGACCATCTGCACCCGGGGGCAGAAGGGATTGCCCCAAGCGAACGTTTCTGCTGCCGGGTCCAATTGGCTCGGACAGCAACAGACCATTGGGGGGTTAGATCAGACTTGGACATCTGGAAAGAGTGTTCCCAATTACTGAAGGCGGAGTTGACCGCGCTGGAGTATACAACCTGGGTGCTCCCACTCCAGGCGCGCGATGAGGGCGCGCGTTTGCGTCTCTATGCGCCGAACCGTTTCGTACATGATCATCTGCGAGGAGGCTACGAGGAACGCATAAAGACGTTGTGTGCTCAGGTCAGCCAGGGGAGAGTCCGACAGGTGTCGTTCGAGATTGGCTCGCTACGCGCCGCGGCGGACTCGGCAAGAAGCGGCTCACGTCCCTCGGAGAGCGGAGGCATGGATCGGGGGGGCGCGCAGGTCGGCGTCGATGCCGCGAATCGGCGGGCGGAGGGCCGGATCAATGA
Source organism: Chromatiaceae bacterium (assembly GCA_040775095.1). Lineage (GTDB taxonomy): Bacteria > Pseudomonadota > Gammaproteobacteria > Chromatiales > Chromatiaceae > JAXGTD01. The sequence continues at coordinate 10,604 of JAXGTD010000066.1, forward strand.
GGCCTTCTCGTTTGAGACCTTCGTCGAGGGGAAGTCGAACCAGCTTGCGCGCGCCGCGTCGGTGCAGATCGGGATGAATCCCGGCGTCGCGTACAATCCACTGTTCATTTATGGGGGGGTTGGTTTAGGGAAGACGCATCTGATGCACGCCGTTGGTAATACGATTATCGATACCAATCCGACGGCGCGGGTGGTCTACGTCCACTCAGAGCGGTTCGTCTCAGAGATGATCAAGGCGCTCCAGCACAACAAGATCGATGACTTCAAGCGACGCTATCGGGGAGTCAACGCGCTCCTGATCGATGACGTGCAGTTCTTCGCGGGCAAGGATCGGTCGCAGGAGGAGTTTTTTCACACGTTCAATGCGTTGTTCGAATCGCAACAGCAGATCGTTTTGTCCAGCGACCGTTTCCCGAAGGAGGTCGCCGGACTCGAGGAGCGGCTGAGGTCGCGTTTCGGTTGGGGGCTGACCGTGGCGATCGAGCCGCCCGATTTGGAAACGCGTGTGGCGATCCTGCAGAGCAAGGCGACGTTGTTGAAGGTGGTTTTGCCGGAAGACGTCGCGTTTTTTGTCGCCAAACGGATGCGTTCGAACATCCGGGAGCTTGAAGGTGCGTTGCGCCGACTTATCGCAAACTCGCAGTTCATGGGAGTGCCAATCAACGTAGAGTTTGCGAAGTCGGCACTGCGGGATATGCTGGTGGCGCAGGACAAACAGGTCACGATCGATAACATTCAGAAGGTCGTGGCCAACTATGACAAGATCCGCGTCACGGATCTGCTATCGGTAAAGCGGACACGTTCTATTGCGCGGCCCAGGCAAATGGCGATGGCCTTGGCGAAGGAGCTGACGAAGCATAGTCTGCCAGAGATCGGCAATGCCTTCGGGGGTCGAGACCACAGTACGGTGATCCATGCGACGCGACGGATTGAGGCGCTGCGCGGGAGTGATTCGCTTCTGGAGGAGGACTACAAGAATCTGTGGAGGACACTGACCGGTTGAAAGCCGCCGGAAAGGCGCCGCGGGGCCCTGGGTTTGGTGTTCTCGTGGTGCAGGGTCTGGTCCGGTTATGATGCCAGGTCTTGACACATAGCTAGAGAGACATGATGCAGATAGAAATCGCCAGGGCAGACCTGCTGCCTGCGCTGAGTATAGTGACCGGGGTTGTGGAGCGGCGGCAGACGTTGCCGATTCTGGGGAATGTCCTCTTGGTCGCGAAGGATGGGATGTTGAGCGCGACAACGACGGATTTGGAGATCCAGGTCAATACGCAGACCCCGTGCAACGTGGCCGATGACGGCGAGGTGACCTTGCCGGCCCGGAAGACCGTGGATATTTGTCGCGCGCTGCCGGAGGGCGCATCGGTGAAGATACGCACCGATGGTGAGAGGGCGACGATCAACTCGGGGCGGAGTCGGTTCGTGCTCAGCACATTGCCCGCTGGTGATTTCCCGACCATCGAGGAGTCGGACGCGGGGTCGAGTGTGACCCTCGAGCAGGGAGTTCTGCGCAGGCTGCTGGAGAAGGCGTCCATCGCGATGGCGCAACAGGACGTGCGCTACTATCTCAATGGGGTGTTGCTCGAGCTGACGGAGGGGAGGGTGGTTGCTGTGGCCACCGACGGACATCGGCTGGCAAAGGTCGAACAAGGGGTGGCCGGGGCGGAGGGATTTGAAGAGAGGCTCCAGGTGATCATTCCGGCGAAGACCGTGATGGAATTGAAGCGACTGTTGGAGACGAGTGGCCACGAGGTGCGGGTTGAGTTGTCGCAACGTTCACTCCGAGCGGAGATTGGGGACACCAAGGTGACATCGAAGCTGGTCGATGGCCGCTATCCGGACTACGAGCGTGTGATCCCAAAAGACCTTTCCCGTTGCGCAATCATCGATCGGGATCTCTTGCGAGGGGCGTTGCAACGCGCCGCGATTCTGTCGAACGAGAAGTATAAAGGGGTTCGGGTGACATTTGAGCCCGGGGCCTTGCGACTGCAGTCGCAGAATCCGGAGAAGGAAGAGGCCGAGGACGAGATCGGGATCGAGTTCAGTGGGGAGGCGACGACGTTCGGATTCAACGTGGCGTACATCCTGGACGTCTTGAACGCGCTGGATGGGGATCGTGTCGAGGTCACTTTCAACGATTCCAGCAGCAGCGCGATCTGGCGGAACGAGGGGGTGGACTCGGAGACCTTTGTGATTATGCCGATGCGGCTTTAGGGGGCTGTTTTGGTGACTGGTCGTGGCGCGGCTTGAGCGTGTCCGGGGTTCTGGATTGCGGGTCTTGGAGCGGTTCGATCTTTCGCCCTCAGCGGGTTTGAACTGGGTGGTCGGGGAAAATGGGGCGGGTAAGACCACTTTTCTGGAGGCGCTCTACATCCTGAGCCGCGGCAGGTCCTTTCGCGGGAAACGCTACGGGCCGGTCGTCTCGGATGGAGCGGCAGGGGCCCGGATCGAGGCCGTCGTTGACGAGGACGGATTTGAGGATGTGGTCTCGTGGAAGCAGGAACGCTTGGGCGCGAGCGTCGGGGAAGGGATCTCGTCCGGGAGGGCCGCATTCTTGGTGAGGCTCATTGGCGAGTCTGCCAACGCGCTATTGGAGGGGGAGCCGGGAATGCGGAGGCGTTTCGTCGATTGGAACCTGTTCCACGTGGAACCTGGTTTCGCATCCCTGAGATCGCGGTTCCGGCGGGTGTCGGCGCAGCGCAATGCTTGGCTGCGCCAGGGCGGTCTCGGGGCGCCCGTCTGGGATGCGTTTTACGCGGACCTCGCCACCGCAATCGATGACCGGAGGACACGGTTCATTCTCGCGCTTGGTGAACGGTTCACGGATCTTCTGAAACGTGCCGGGGTGTTGCCAGAGTTGGCGGCGCGTTGGCACTCGGGCCTGCGTGAAGGGGAGTCGATCGCGGCGGCGATCGAGCGCACGCGGGCGGGCGACATCGGTCGCGGCTACACCTTCTTCGGCCCGTCCAGGGGAGACCTGGTGCTGAGAAAGGACGGGCGGGTCTGGGTGGGATCGCGCGGAGAGAATAAGGTTGCCGCCGCGTTTCTTCAAGTTGCGGCGGATGGGGTCATCAGGGGGGCGGGCGGACGCGCTCCGGTGTGGTTGCTCGACGACCTGGCATCGGAATTGAGCCCGGACAACACAAACCTGGTGCTGCGGACGGTCGTCGAGGCGGGCGGACAGGTCTTCGCAACCGCGCTTGGCGAGCGGAGCATGGTCAAGGGTGACATCAATGCCGCCGTGTTCCACGTGAAACATGGTGTCGTGGCGTGACCAGATCCCCGATTCCGTCCGACTTTTCCTTCTCCGGCTCCCCCAGAAGCATCTGTGCCGCACCATGGCCTGCCGTGTCTGGGGGGTGCGTCTGGCAACGCGAGGAGCGCTAATCGGCGTTGATGCGCGAGCTGAAGATAGGCCCGCGATCGCCGAGCTCACACCTCGCTGAATAGTCCGGATCAGGCCGAGCACGGGGTCCTCGCCGTCCACCCCTGGATGGACAGCACCATCAATCGCTGTTTCCTGCAGTGCGACCCCGCGGGCGGAGAGCCGCCTGCGTTCGCCCGCCGACCGGTTCCGGGCGCATGCACCCGGACGCGCAATCCCGCCGCCCCATCCTGTTTCCGCGTCCTCTGTGCCGCCGTTTGCACCCCAACAAGCGCTATAATGCGACGTCGCCCAGACAGCGTGGTGGCCGGTGCGGATAGGCCAAGACGGGTGCCGAGACGAATGTCTCCGCATGCTGCGTCCCCGCCTCGCCCCCGCTTGTTCTCCTCAACGAATCCTATCTGGCCTGCATACGACGGAGCCCGCGCTCGGTCTCAGGGTTTTCCACCCGGTGTCGCCAGCACTATCACCGAATGGACGCCGAGAAGACGCATGACCTACGACTCAGCCAATATCAAGGTTCTCCGCGGACTCGACGCGGTCCGCACACGCCCGGGAATGTACATCGGCGACACCGACGACGGCACCGGGCTGCATCACATGGTATTCGAGGTAGTCGATAACTCGATCGACGAGGCCCTGGCCGGACACTGCTCGCAGATCCGGGTCGTGCTCCACGCCGACGGCTCCGCATCGGTGGAGGACAATGGTCGTGGCATTCCGGTTGATATCCATCCAGAAGAGAATCGATCGGCCGCCGAGGTGATCATGACCGTCCTCCATGCGGGTGGGAAGTTCGATGACAATTCGTATAAGGTCTCTGGCGGGTTACACGGTGTTGGCGTGTCGGTCGTCAACGCCTTGTCTGAACACCTCCAGCTGAAGATCTGGCGAGGGGGGGTGCTGTACGAACAGGAGTTCCGCCTCGGCGAGCCGCAGTATCCCTTGCGTGCAATCGGCACTGCCGAGGCGAGCGGAACGCTGATCAGGTTCAAACCCTCGGCGACGATTTTTGGAACGAATCTCGAGTTCCACTACGAGATCCTGGCCAAACGCCTGCGCGAGCTTTCCTTCCTCAATTCCGGTGTCAAGATTGCCCTGAGGGACGAACGCACGGATCGCGACTCCGTGTTCGAGTACAAGGGTGGAATTCAGGCCTTCATCGAGCACCTGAACCAGAACAAATCACCGATCCACCCAACCGTCTTCTATTTCTCCGCGGAGCGCGCCGAGATTGTGGTCGAAGTCGCTCTGCAGTGGAACGATTCCTACCAGGAGACCATCTTCTGCTACACGAATAACATCCCGCAAAAGGATGGCGGAAATCACCTGGCTGGATTTCGGGCTGGACTGACCAAAACGCTGAATCAGTACATCGAGCGGCAATCGCTCGATCGGAACCAGAAGACGCGCCCTGTTGGGGACGATGCCCGGGAAGGCCTGACCGCCGTCGTCTCCGTGAAGGTACCCGACCCCAAATTCTCATCGCAAACCAAGGACAAGCTGGTTTCATCCGAGGTAAAGCCCGTCGTGGAGGCGCTCCTTGGCGAGTATCTGGATATGTTTCTCGAGGAGAACCCCGCGGAGGCCAAGGTCATTGCAAACAAGATGCTCGAGGCCGCACGTGCACGTGAGGCAGCCCGCAAGGCCAGAGAGATGACCCGGCGCAAGGGGGTGCTGGATATCGCCGGTCTCCCGGGCAAGCTCGCCGACTGCCAGGAAAAAGATCCCGCTCGCTCAGAGCTCTTCCTCGTCGAGGGCGATTCCGCTGGGGGTTCGGCCAAACAGGGCCGCGATCGCGCGTTTCAGGCAATCCTTCCGCTCAAGGGGAAGATCCTGAACGTGGAAAAGGCGCGCTTCGACAAGATGCTCTCGTCGGCGGAGGTCGGCACACTGATCACGGCGCTCGGCTGCGGGATCGGGCGGGAAGAATACAACCCGGACAAGCTGCGCTACCACCGTATCATCATCATGACAGACGCGGATGTCGACGGCGCGCACATCCGGACGTTGTTATTGACGTTCTTCTATCGGCAGATGCCCGAGCTCGTCGATCGAGGCTACGTCTATATCGCCCAGCCGCCTTTGTACAAGGTCAAACGCGGAAAGCAGGAAGACTATCTGCTTGACGACGCCGAGCTTGGTGCCTCGCTCGTCCGTGCCGCACTGGATAATGCCCGCCTGTTCGTCTCGTCGCAGTCCCCGGCAATGTCGTCCATGGCCCTGGAAGAATTGATCCGCGAGTTTCAGGTGTACCGCGCCATCGTCGCGCGTCTCTCCCACAGGAATGACCCGCTGTTCATTGCCGAGCTCGTGAACGTCCCGCGGCTGAGCGTGGCACGACGCGACGATCGCGCCGCGTTGGCGGATTGGGCGCACGACCTCACGCTTCGGCTCGATCAACACAGCGGACCCGCGGTCGAGTACCGGATCCTGTTGCCGGGAGAGGCGGATCTCGAACCCGCGGGGATCGAATTGATTCGGAGCGTTCACGGGATCCCGGAGACGCGCTTGGTGTCGTTCGACTTCTTCGACTCCGCGGACTATGCGCGTATTGCCGATCTCGGCGAGAAGCTGGCGGGGTTGCTTCAGCCCACGGCGCGGGTCGAGAAGGGCGAGCGCAGCGCCGAGACGGCCACCTTCGCCGATGCGTACGACTGGTTGATCCGCGAGGCGAAGCGCGGCTCGCACATCCAGCGATACAAGGGACTTGGCGAGATGAACCCCGGCCAACTCTGGGAGACGACCATGGATCCGCAGAGTCGCCGCTTGCTGCGCGTCACCATCGAGGATGCGGTGGCCGCGGACCAGATCTTCACGACCTTGATGGGTGATCAGGTCGAGCCGCGGCGCGCCTTCATCGAGCGCAATGCCCTCGAGGCGGGCAACATCGACATCTAAGAGACTGTCCGACTCATGTCGATGGCGGTGAAAACCGCTGGGCCGCACGTAGCGCGCCGATATTGGCCAGTTATCGACCAAGGCTCACGCCGTTTCGGGCTATTGCGACCTAAGTCGGACAGTCTCCTCGAGTCAGGGGCGGTGTGAGGGGTTGGGGTACGGGCGCGCCCCTGGCAGATCAGCGGCGGTAGCGGCCCGCGCGCAGGGCTAGCTCGGCCGGACCGGCATTTGCGCTAACGCGGCCTCGATCCATTCCTGTGCCGCGGCATTGATCTGTGCCGCCGTCTTGCCGGCCGGGTCTATCGGCGGGCCGATGCGCACCTGAATCACCCCCGGACGCTTCAGAAAAGCACGTCGTTCCCAGAAGACGCCCGCGTTGTGCGCGATCGGGACGACCGGCACCCGCGCACGTTCCGCGAGCAGCGCGCCACCAATGTTGAAGCGCCGTCTCTCGCCAACCGCAACCCGCGTGCCTTCAGGAAACACGACCAACCAACGCCCGCCGCGCAGCGCCTCTTCGCCTTCCCGCAACAACTGCCTCATCGCGCGGCGTCCGTCACCGCGGTTGATCGCAATCGGGCGGTACGCCGCGAGGGCCCAGCCGAAGAACGGGATCCAGAGCAGTTCCCGTTTCAGCACCCACACCTGATTGAGCGGAAGGAGCCCACGCAACGCGATGGTTTCCCAGGCGGACTGATGGTTGCTGAATACGATCGCTTGCCCTGTCGGAAGATTCTCGGCCCCGACCACCTCATAGCGCAGATGGCAAAGCGAGCGAAGCAGCCACAGGATCAGGAAAGACCAGTGCCGGGCGATGCGGGTGAGAGCCTCGTAGGAGACCATCTTCGCCACGAGGGTGATCGTCGCCCCGTATCCAACCACGGACAGGTAGAAGAGGACGTTGAACGCCGTGGAGCGCAGCAGCATCCGGGCGTTGTCGATCACCGTGATAGCATCCATTGGACGGCGGCGGCGAGGTCGGCGGCGATGGGCACGCCCTTGAGCGCGGATCCACGCGCGGCTTGGGTCCGCTCGCCGTTGCCAGTCAATACCAGCAGCGGGTCTGCACCCGCGGAACGCGCGGCCCTGATGTCGCGCCACGAGTCCCCGATGACGGTCACCCCAGAGAGTCTGGCGCCGAACCGCCGGGCGAGGGCCTGCAACAGTCCCGGCTCGGGTTTCCGGCAGCCGCAGCGCTCATCCGGACCGTGCGGACAGAATGCGACCGCGCAGATGTGCCCCCCCATGGCCTCGACCTGCGCATGCATCTTTTGGTGGATTGCATTGAGCGTGGCGATGTCAAAGAAACCGCGTGCCAGGCCAGATTGATTGGTCGCGACGGTCACGGTCCAACCCGCCTTGGTCAACCGCGCGATCGCGTCCAGACTCCGGGGCAAGGGCCGCCACTCATCGGGCCGACGGATGTAATGCTCCGAGTCGTGATTGATCACACCGTCCCGGTCGAGAATAACCAGCTTCATCACCGTCGCTCCGGCCCCGACCAGGGAATCGCTCCGCGCTGACCAGCGCGGGTCCCTCCCCATCCGAGCGGTGGATTGGCGTCAATCGACATCGCGGAACTCTGAGACCCGGATGCGTCCCCCGACCATTCTGGACGAGCGGCCGTCGAGCTTCTGCATCTTGTCCCAGAACGCCGCCTGCAGATCGATGTCGGCGGCGATCGCGGTCCCGAGTACCAGGATGAAGAGGTCCGCCACCTCCTCCGCGAGCGCCTGGACCGGCCTTCCCTTCGTGATGCAGGCCGAGATCTCGCCCAGTTCCTCCGCCATCAGCGCGACACGATAAGTGAGCTCTTCTCCCCCGGTCTCGCGAAACCGATGCTTATCGTGAAAGGCCTGCACCCGAGCGAGCATGGACGCGTAGGAGTCTTGATTGGTCATCGGGCTGCCTCCCTCGGGCTCATTGCAACCTCGAAATATCGGCGACTTGCATGAACAACCCGTTGAGCAGGCGTAGCAACGCAATGCGGTTTCGCTGCAGGTCGACGTCGTCTGCCATGACCATGACCGAGTCGAAAAACCCGTCGACATCCTCGCGCAGGGTAGCCAGCACCCGGAGCGCCTGCTCGTAGTCCGGGACCGCGAGCAACGGCTCGAGGGTTGCCTGCATCTCCTGGACCGCGGCAAACAGGCGCCGCTCGGGCGCCTCGACCAGTCGGCCCTCGTCCACCGCCTGGGCGGGATCATGCTCCCCTGCCTTCTTCAGAATATTGCGTATCCGCTTGTTGGCGGCGGCCAGCGCGGCGGCCTCAGGCAGCGTACGGAACGCCACCACGGCGCGCACGCGCCGGTCGATGTCGCTCGGAACGCCGATATCGACGCCAAGCACCGACTCCACGACATCGGCACCGATGCCCTGGTCCGCGTAGTAGCCGACGAGCCGCTCCATGCTGTAAGTGAACACGTCGTCGACGCTTGCCGATGCCGGGACGCGGTCGCCGTAACCCTTCGCGACCTGTGCCAACAGCTCCCGCAGATCCAGTGGCAGGGGTGTTTCGATCAGGATTCGCAGGGCGCCGATCGCCGCGCGCCGCAAGCCGTAGGGGTCCTTCGCCCCGCTGGGGCGTTGACCAATCGCGAAAATCCCGACGAGCGAATCGAGACGGTCGATCAGGGCCAAGACCCGGCCGCAGGGCGATTCCGGCAGCCGATCCCCCGCGTGTCTGGGCAGATACTGCTCTTCCATCGCCGCGGCCACACAAGGATCCTCTGCCGAATGGCGCGCGTAATAACGCCCCATCACTCCCTGCAGGCCGGCGAACTCGCCGACCATCTGTGTCAAGAGGTCGCATTTTGCGAGCCGAGCGGAACGTTCGACGAGCGCCGGATCGGCCCCCGCCATCGCGGCCACATCGCGGGCGACGCGGCCGACGCGGATGGCCTTGTCCTGAAGGCTGCCGAGCTGGTGTTGAAAGGTGACGTCCGCGAGCCTTGCATAGTGCGCATCCAATGGGGCCTTGAGATCTTGCTCCCAGAAAAAGCGCGCATCGGAAAAACGCGGTCGAATCACCCGCTCGTTTCCGGCCCGGACCAGCGCGGGTTGGAGGCTCTCGATATTGCTCACGCCGACGAAGTGAGGAAGCAGCGTGCCGTCCTCGGAGAATACCGGAAAGTACTTCTGGTTCTTCTGCATGGTCTCGATCAAGACCTCGGCCGGCATCTCGAGGAATCCGACATCGAACCCACCCACAAAGCCGACCGGCCACTCGCACAGCGCCGTCACCTCGTCGAGCAGCCGCTCGTCGATGCGCGCCACCCCGCCGAGCGACTGCCCCAGCGCGCTGACCTGGCTCTGGATCAACGCCCGGCGTGCCGCAAAACCCGGTTCAACGTGACCCGATTCCCGCAAGATGCGCTCGTAGGCGGCCGGCGCGGACAGGGAAAGCGCACCGGGGTGATGGAAACGGTGTCCATAGGTCACCGACAGGGTATCGACGCCAAGGACTCGGCCCGGAACGCGGCCTGCGCCGAGCATCAGACAGACCCAATGGACCGGTCGCACGAACTCCTCGTCACCAGCACCCCAGCGCATCCGCTTCGGGATGGGCAAAGCGCGCAGCGCCTCCTCAATCAGGGCCGGCAACAAGTCCGCGGTCTTTCTTCCCGCCTCCCGTCTTCGAAACACCAACCAGGCGCCCTGCCCGGTCTCTTCGCGGTCGAGCTCGCCGACATCCACGCCGCAGGATCGCGCGAAACCCGTGGCTGCCTTGGTTGGCGCCCCTGTCCCGTCGAAGGCGGCGGCGAGCGAGGGACCACGGCGCACGAGCTCCTGGTCCGGCTGCTGCAGTGCGACCGCGCCAACCTGGACCGCAAGCCGCCGCGGGGTCGCGAAGAGCTCGGCCGCGGCGTGTGCGACATCATTCTCGTCGAGCAGCCGGAGCACCGCCGCCCCGAAGGACTCGGACAACGTCTTGAGGGCATTCGGCGGCAGCTCCTCGGTGCCGACCTCCACGAGCAGGTCTTTGTACTGGTCCATAATCGGCCCCTACGACTGCGCCAACATCGGAAAACCAAGTGCCTTGCGGCTCTCGAAATAGGCCTCTGCCACGGCTCGCGCCAGCGAGCGCACCCGCAGGATGAAGCGTTGGCGCTCGGTGACCGAAATGGCTCCCCGGGCATCGAGCAGGTTGAACGTGTGCGAGGCCTGCAACACCTGCTCGTAGGCCGGCAACGCGAGCCCGTTCGCGACCAAGCTCGTGCTCTGGTGCTCGCACACGTCAAACTGGTGGAACAGGGCGTCGATGTCCGCGCGCTCGAAGTTGAACGCCGACTGCTCGATCTCGTTCTGGAGAAAGACATCGCCATAGCTGACCGGTCCGGTCGCCGACCGGGTCCAGAGCAGGTCGTAAACGCTCTCCACGCCCTGCAGATACATCGCGATCCGCTCCAGCCCGTAGGTGATCTCCCCGGTGACGGGGCGGCACTCCAGCCCGCCGACCTGTTGGAAATAGGTGAACTGGGTGACCTCCATGCCGTTGAGCCACACCTCCCAGCCCAGGCCCCAGGCCCCCAGGGTTGGGGACTCCCAGTTGTCCTCGACGAACCGGACATCGTGCACCAGTGGGTCGATCCCAAGCATGCGCAACGAATCCAGGTACAACTCCTGGATCTCCAACGGAGACGGCTTGAGTGCCACCTGGAACTGGAAATAGTGCTGCAAACGATTTGGATTCTGTCCATAACGCCCGTCGGTTGGCCGCCGCGACGGTTGCACGTACGCGCAGTTCCATGGCTCGGGCCCGATGGCCCGGAGGAACGTCGCGGGGTGGAAGGTCCCCGCCCCCATTTCCATATCGTAAGGTTGCATGATCACGCAGCCGCGTTCGGACCAGAACCGCTGCAGGTTGAAGATGAGCCCCTGGAAGCTCGTGGTGTCCGCGTCTGGGTTGACCAACTGAAACTCCGCCAAGATCCTAAACCGCTAAGTATATCGATTTCGGCCGATCTCCGGCGACCGTGGCGCCCCCGGCTGC
>JAXGTD010000067.1:0-21806 GCA_040775095.1 Chromatiaceae bacterium
AGGCCGAGCGGATCGGAACCACGACCGCGTAGCGCCGCTCCCAGACCCGCAAGGTATCCGGCGGGATCCCGGTCAGCCGGGCAACCGCACCGATCCGGTAGGTCTGAGCCGCATCGGGTGTTTCGTGCTCACTCAACGTGACGCCCCCCGGCGGTCAAGGGCAGATGAACATGTATCGAACAGATTTCTCATTGACAATACCCTACTTTAGAGCTAGGGTGCGACCTATACTGGTCGACACACCCATGTCATGCTATCAGTCGGGCCGCAAGTTGGGCAGGAACTTGACAGGCCGGCGGCAGCCGGGGTTTAACATGGGTTCGACGTGCACAATGTCCAAGTTTTGAACAGATTGTCCCGCCGCGTCTGGCTCGACGGCCGGCACCCCGGCCACCAACCGGCGCCCGATACCACCGCCACGAGGATTCACCCAATGCGCGCACGCCGACGCTTCACCCCCCTGACAGCGGTACTTCTGGTCTGCCTGATCGGCACCCTTGAATCGGCGGCTGCCGGGACTCGCACCGCGGGCTGCAACCAGAGCACCCCGGGCAACCCTGTCGTGGCATCGTCCCTGAGCCTGCAGGAGCTCGCCGGGATGCGATGGAGTCGACCCACCGCCTTGGGCAGGCTCGCGGCCAGGCCCCACCTGCCGAACCAGGAGGCAGCGTCTGCCCCGGGGTTGGGACCCCTGTCCGCCGACGAGCTCTCCCTGCGCGTGGCCCTTTACGCGCTGCCCGCCGGGTTCGACGTCAGCGCCGCGACGGCCGCGCTACGCGCCAGGCTCGCGGCCGACACCGTGGCCGAGGCCACGCCCGACACGACCGCGAGGGCGCCGCGCGGCTCCTGAGCCCAAAGCGGCATAACAGGCCGCTGCGCCTCCTCACACGAGCTGTTCACCAGGAAGTTCACGAAGGGACACGAAGAAGGGCTCACCCCCTCGGCGATTTCCGTCGAAACTCGGCCGGGCTGCGAAGCACCATCCTTGGTCCTGGATTCCGGTATTTAAGCCGGAATGACGAGCGCGCGGGCAACATCCCGGTCCCGTCGTCACGGCAGGACGCAGGGACCCATTGCCAGGGAGGGTGGTCCCTGCGGTGCGCTCGGGTTGCCTTCCCTGGCACTGGATTGCGTCGCCCTGACGCAATGACGCGGTGGTGGATGGCGCGTCATCACGGGTGGCCCCGCCAGCGGCGGGTTTCACTTACCCGTCGTCCCGGCAGGAAGCAGGGACCCAGTGCCAGGGAGGGTGGGAGGCGGCCAGGCACAGCAGGAGCGCTAGCACCTACCCCCGGTACGTCCGAGCTCCTTGTATCCCTCTGAAAATCTTCGTGCTCTTCGTGTGCTTCGTGGTGAGAACGCCATGCCCGGTTCAGACCAGCTCGTGAACGAAGACCCTGGTGGCCGCGTCTGGGAGGCCCTTGGCGTCCTCTACGACCCTTTCGTGGTGGGTGAACAGGATGACCTGGGTCTTGGCAGAAAAGTCGGCAAGGGTGGCCAGTGTGGCCCGCGAGCGGTCGTCGTCGAACTGAATCAGGATGTCGTCGACGATCAGAGGCAGGGGCTCGGATGCATCCACGTAGTGGTCCAGCGTCGCCAAGCGTAGCGCCAGGTACAGTTGGTCGCGCGTGCCGGTACTCATGGCATCCACGCGCAGGCGCTCGCCGTTTGGTCGCACGCCAACGAGGACCGGTTGATCCGACTCGTCAAAGTCGGTATCGATCGTCGTCAGGGAGCCGCAGGTGAGATTCCCGAAATAGGTCCCCGCCCGTGTCAGGATCGGGTCCCGATGCCTGCGTCGAAAGCCCTCGATCTCGTCGCGCAGCACGCGCGCGGCGAGCTTCAGGCGCACGTACTTCTCGGCATGCCCGCGTACCTCCGCAAGTGCCTGTTGCGCCTGGTCGGCAAGCGTGGATGCCTCATCGCCGCCGGCCATCGCCTGGAGCTCCCGTTCGGCACCGAGCCTGCGCTCGAATCGCGCCTCGCGTTCGGGACGCAGCTCCTGATCGATGCGTTGGTTGAGCGCCGTCAGCTCCGCGACGACCGAGTCCCGATCGATCTGCGCCGCCTCGGCCTCGAGTGCCTCGATGCTCAGCCCGTCGCCATTGTCGACCAGCTCGGTCTCGACCTCGCGGAGCTTGATGGAAAGCTCCCGGTGCTCCCGGAAACGCCGTTCGACCGTCTCGAGCTCGCCCGCGTCCTCGCAACCGGCCTGTCGGCACAGCTCGGCGAGCACCTGATCGGCCGCACGGATCGCGGCGTTTGCCTCGCGTATCTCGTCCTGGGCCTGGCGCGCCTGCTTGTTGAGCTCATCGAGACGGCTTTTTGCCTCGCGTTGGGCCGTGAGGCGGGAACCGAGCTGAAGCATCGCTTCACCGACCGGCCGATCGGCGATGTCCGGGGCCAACCGGACCATCAGCGCATTCGCATCGCGCTCGAGCTCGCGCGCCTCCCGGTCGATCCCGTCGATGCGAAGCCCCAGCTCCTTGGCCTCGTCCACCAGCTTGAGCGTGTCGGAAAGCGCCTGGAGGTGATCGGAGACCTCGCCGGGTGTGGCCTTCTCCCGCTGTCCCAGCTCTCGCATGAGCGCTGTCCAGTCCGACGACCAGGAGGCAAGCTCCTCTTCGGCACGCGCGACCTCTCCGTCCAAACCCCGCCGCGCATCGTCCAGCTCGGCCACGGCCGCTTCCAGGGTCACCCTGCGCTGCGCGATCTGCTCGAGGCTGTCCAGGCAGAGCTCGGCATGGTCGAGGAGCCCTCGGAGCGCGTCTTGCCCGGCGGCTTGCGGCTGCGTTTGGCCGCAGGCGTCGAGGGCGCCGCGGAGATTCCCGCGCTGGCTCTCCCGGTTCCGCGCGAGGGCCTCCACCCGCTCGCGCAGTGCGTCGCCCCGTGCCGCCTTGTCGCGCAGCAGCGCGACCCTCGCGATCCACGCCGACATCTCGCGGGGCGGCAGTGGCGCGATGCTGGACGCCTTCCAGACATCGGCCCAGGCACGCTCGAGCGCGGCTCTCTTTTCGCCAAGCGCCTGCAATGCCGCCTCGGCATCGGCGATACGCTGACGACAGGCCTCGTGCCGCGCCTGCAAGGCGGCGTGCTCGTGGACACCGCGTGACTCGCGGCGAAGCCGGTCGGCGATCTCGTCCGCGTCGACGACGCGCGCCTCGAAGACATCGGGCAGGGGCTGACCCTGGGTGTAGGAGCGGGACTCCGCGGCCACGTCGTCTCCGTCGATCCACTGCCGTCTGAGCAGTCGCCAGCCCTGGTCGCGTCGCGCGCGCACCTCTTGCAGCTGCGCCTCGGTCGGGGGCTCGCCCGCCAGGCGCAGGGCGAGCAGCGCCTCCTCGGTCTGTTGCCGCTCCCTGCCTGCCTCGGCGAGCGAATCCTCCCACCGGCGTTTGCCGTCCTCGACGGCGCTGAATTCCTCGGCGAAGCGTTGCTGCGTCTCCTCGCCCGGCAGGGGGGCGCGCATCAGCTCCAAAAAGGTGCCGGCCCAGAGCCCCAGGGACAAGAGGTCGCTCTGACAGGCATCCTCATGACGCGCCAGCTCTGCACTGGCCTCGGCGATGGCGCGATCGACGTCACCACTTCGGCGCGCCTCGTCCACCGCGTGCTGCAAGACATCGAAGGACACCGGCGCGGGCAAACGGCAAAGCTCGTCGCGCTTGCTCGCGAGCTTCCCGGCCGCCTGTTCCCTGCCCTGTCGCGCCGTCCTCACGGCCGATTCCAGGGCCTGCTGCCGCCCACCGAGCTCGGTCGCGCGGCGCCGAAGGGCAAGCAACGGGCGCAGATGCTCGACCGCACCCGGCGAGAGGTCCGGGCGAATCCGCGCCAACTGCTGCCGCGCCTGCTCGGCCAGGGTCGTCCGCCGGGCGACCAGCGCGGGTCTGTCGCGGGCCGCCTTTCGATACCCCCCCAGACGATCACGCAGCTCGTCGATGGTCTCCGACTCGGCCAGCAGGGCCTCGGAGACCTCCAGACCGGCCGCGTCGTTGCCCAGCCCCTCGAGCCGCACGACGGCCCTCGAACGGCCCTCGGATGCCAACCGGCGCCCGGAGAGCGCCTCCTCCCGGCGCTGCCCGAAGTCGTCATCGAGGACGGGGACATCGCCCAGGGTGCCGAGCCGCTCCCGGATCTGTTGGCGTCGGGCGAGGGCCGGTAAGGCACGGCGGATGCGTTCCAGGCTATTTCGGCGCCTTTGGGCATCGGCCAGGGCGGCATCGATCTCGTCCAGGCGCCCCTTCGCGGCCTCCACGGCCTTGCGCGCATCATCCCAACCGCGTGCCGAGAGGGAGACCTCGCGTTGTTGCCGTTCGAGCTCCGCGAGCCTGCTCAGCGCGGCATTGACCAGGGGTTTCGAGGCGCGTGGCGCAAACAGGGCCTGCGCCTCCTGATCAAGACTCTCGAGCAGGGCATGCACGGCGGTGCTGCCCAGCCCCGTTCCGAACAGGGCCTCGGCCTCGCGCCCGCGCTCGAGCAGCAGGGCCTGGCCGCCGCTCACGAGCGCCTCGTAGTCGATACCGAAGAGCCGTTCGAAAAGCGGCTCGGCCACGCCCCCGAGGAGCCGCGCGAGGCGATCCTCGCCGATCGGGTCGCCGTTCGCGTCGAGCAGGGTCTTCTTCCGTCCCTTGCGGCGGTAACACCGAAGCTGCGTTCCATCCGCACCACGCAACAGGCCGCCGACCCGCATCTGTGTCTTGTCGTGCCGGAAATCGTCCTGGGTCCGCTCCGGCACGCCGTAGAGGAGCGCCCGCAGGGCGCGCAGCGCCGAGCTCTTACCCGCTTCGTTTGGCCCGTATACCAGGTGCAGCCCTTCGCTGCCCGCGCTCAGGTCCAGGTGGAGGTCCATGAACGGCCCAAAGGCCAGCAGATGCAGCGCGAGCAGCTTCATCCGGGGCGCCCTTCGCTCAACAGCCGCTGCAGCAGCAGGGCCTTGACGTCCGCCAGGCACTCTCTGACGTCCTCCGGTCGCGACGGATCGAATGCGTCCGGTCCCGAGCGCAGCTCCGCGGGGAGCCTCGCGCTCAGGTCCGTGAGCTCCCCCGCCAGCCGTGCGAGACGCTCCGGGTCCAGCTCCAGATCACGCACCGAGCGAAGCAGGCCGCCGAAGGCATCATCCCGCGCGATTGCCGCCTCTTCAGACTCCGCGCGGCGCGTGTCGAGCACGACCTTCTCGATCCACAGGTCCCCGGACCCGACCGTGCCCCCAAGGGCCCGGCACTCGTTCGTGACCTGCTCGCGCGCCGCCCGCAGCCGCGCATCGACCACCGCGCTCCCCTCGAGACGCACGCGCGCCGCCAGCAACCTGCCCTCGGCCTCGCCGAGCGCCCCCGTGAGTGCCCGCCCTACCCGTTCGTAGACGTCATCCAGGGTCGTCGCGTCGGAGACGTCCACCGGGCAGGTCGACCACCGCACCACGTCCAGGGCATGGTGCTGAACGGACTCCACCCGACCCGCATCCACCGTGACCAGCGAGCAACCTTTCGGGCCGGTCTCCCGCGCGTTGCGTCCCTGGGTATTGCCCGGGAAGACCACCCAGGGCTCCTCGGCAACGACCTCGCGTTGGTGCACGTGACCAAGCGCCCAGTACTGATAGGCGCGCGAGCGCAGACCGTCCAGGGAGCAGGGCGCATAGGCCTCGTGCCCCGGCCTGCCGTCCAGCGAGGTGTGCAGAAGACCGATGTTGAACAGATCGGGATCCGCCAGCGGGTATCCACGCGAGAGGTCTTCCGTCACCGCACGGGTGGCGAATCCCTGACCATGAATGGCGACGCCGAAATCGTCCAACAGCACGGTCTCCGGGGCCCGGGTCGCGAATACGCGAACGTTCCGCGGGGGCCGGAGGGTCTTCGTGATCTGACTGGCCGCATCGTGATTGCCGGCCACGACAAAGACCCCGACCCCCGCCTCCTGCAGCCGGGCCATCTGGTGCGTGAAGAACAGGCCCGTGTTGTAGTCCTTCCAGTCCCCATCGTAGAGGTCGCCGGCCAGCAACACGAAGGCGGCCTCCTCGTCGATGGCCAACTGGATCAGATTCTCGAATGCCCGACGGGTCGCGCCCCGAATCTCGTCCACCGGCGCACCCTCGTAGCGTTCCAGACCGCGAAGCGGGCTATCGAGGTGGACGTCGGCCGCGTGGATGAATTTCATGACCCGACCCGAGTGCTGTTCCTGCTGCTGTCTGCTGGCGATGCAAGGACTGGGCATCTGGCGTTACTCGTCCCAGCCAGGGGCGCTCCGGCAGGTGCAGTCACCCAAGTGACTGAACCCGAGCCGAATCCGAAGCCGTACTCTCGATTCGCGAGCTGATCCGATGCCCGGATGGTACTTCATCAGCGAGTCCCTGGCCGCGGTCCCGCAGTCTAGTACACAACGCGTTAGCGCGTCGAGACGCAAGCTCGAATCCGCCGCTTGGCGGGCAACCTGGTCACATCCGAATGCCCTGCGCGCGCCGGAGATCCTCGTCTACCGGTGCCCGACCCCGCTGGCGGCACCTGCGCGCGCGGTGATCGAATCGCCGCGGACCCAGGCCTTGACCAGGGAGCCCTCACCCCTCGCGATGCGACTTCGGCTCGCGCTCGCAACACGGCGCCAACGACTCGCCGCTGCTGGAAAGCTGGCTGGCATCGAGGTCGTTTGGTTGGGGGTTTCCGCCGACAGGCGGCCGCACAATGAGCGCCCGCCAGAAAAAATGAGCGCCCGCCAAAATGAGCGCCCGCCAAAAAGAGGAACGACACCGTTCCGCTTCCCTCAGGTGCGATGGTAGACCCCGTCCGTCTCGCGTCTCGCGTCTCGCGTCTCGCGTCTCGCGTCTCGCGTCTCGCGTCTCGCGTCTCGCGTCTCGCGTCTCGCGTCTCGCGTCTCGCGATGGAGTTTAAGCCCAGACTGTGCATCAACCTGCACACCAGCGACAAGCATCCGTGTATGGGCTGGCCGTGCTCTCTGGACCCTGGCCATCCATCAGCGCCAGCGATCCCAACCTGGTGATTGGGATTGCGAACGGTGGCGACGCGGTGGGCACCGGGTCGAAGGAATTCCATGTCGATGACGGTGTATATCTATGCCTGGTCAATCGCATAACACACCGGATAGGTGCGACGCACCCGCCGCATAGGCGCACCATCCTGGGTGATTATATGCCTCGAAGGAGCTATCCTCATCTTCCGCGCTTCGACAACTACGACGGCACGCGGGTGCCGCCAGCGGAGTGCCCGTATGACGAATCGCTAGTTTTCGTCAAGGACCGCAAGTTGGAGCAGTTCGATATTCCCACGGAGGCCGGAGCTGATGGGCGCTCGGGCGCCGCAGTATATCAAGCAGCGGGTCGGGAACTGACCATGGATAGACAAGAAGCGGAAGCGTTGTTGCAGACGGCGATCGGCGTCCCTGCTGGCCGGTTCCGTGAGGGCCAGTGGGAGGCCATCGATGCACTGGTCAACCACAGGCGGAAGCTGTTGGTGGTGCAGCGCACGGGTTGGGGAAAAAGCTCGGTCTATTTCATAAGCACCCGGATTCTGCGTGATGCGGGCGCTGGTCCTACGGTGATCGTCTCCCCCTTGCTGGCGTTGATGCGGAACCAGATCGAGGCCGCACAGCGGCTGGGCATCCGCGCCGCGACGATCAATTCCACCAACGAGGCGGATTGGCCGCGGGTTCAACGCCAGATCCGTTCGGACCAGATCGATGCCATTCTGATTTCGCCGGAGCGGTTGTCCAAGGAGTCCTTCGTGGATGAGGTTCTTCTGACGATTGCGGACAGGGTCGGCCTGCTGGTCGTGGACGAGGCCCACTGCATCTCCGACTGGGGATACGATTTCAGGCCGGACTACCACCGTCTGGTCAACGTGCTTCGGCAACTGCCGCCGAACGTGCCCCTGCTCGGCACTACGGCCACCGCGAACAATCGCGTGATCGAGGACGTTCAGTCGCAGCTCGGGGATATCCAGACCCAGCGCGGTACGTTGGTGCGCGACAGCCTCGTGCTGCAAACCCTGCGTCTGCGGGATCAGGCATCACGCCTTGCGTGGCTCGCGCAGCAGGTTCCCGAACTGCCGGGAACTGGCATCGTCTATGTTCTGACAGTGCGGGACGCCGAGCAGGTTGCGGACTGGCTCGGATCTCGCGGGATCGCGGCACGGGCCTATCACGCCCGCGTCGAGCACTCGGACTTTGCAGACAGCAACAGCTATCGGCAACACCTTGAAGACCTGCTGCTTCGCAATGAGCTCAAGGTGTTGGTCGCAACGACGGCATTGGGTATGGGCTACGACAAGCCGGATCTCGGCTTTGTCATCCATTACCAAGCGCCGGGCTCGGTCGTCGCTTACTACCAGCAGGTAGGGCGCGCCGGTCGTGCGATCGACAGGGCTTACGGCGTGCTGCTGGCGGGCAAGGAAGACGAGCACATCCATGAATTTTTCCGGCACAGCGCGTTCCCGGACGAGCGGGATGTCAACGCGATACTCGGCCTGCTGGCGGCAAATGATGGCTTGTCGCTACAGGAGATACAGGTGGAGCTGAATCTTCGGCATGGTCAGATAAAGAAGGTATTGCAGGTGTTGAGCGTCGAGTCACCAGCGCCCCTGATCAAGCAAGGGAGTCGGTGGTATCGCACGCCTGTCCACTACAGGATGGACCATGAGCGCATTCGTCGTCTTACCGAGCAGCGGGAAGCTGAGTGGCAGGAGATTCTGGCTTATGTGGCCAGCCGAACCTGTCTGATGGCGTTCCTCAGAAGCGCGCTGGACGACCCCGAAGCGACCGAGTGCGGCAAGTGTGCGGTGTGTCGGGGCGAACCTGTTGTAGGGACCGCTGTGGATCGGGGACTGGCAATAGAGGCCGCGCGCTATCTTCGCCATGCCGGGATCATCTTCACGCCGAAGAAGCAAGTGGCAGCCGGGGCATTTCAGGAATATGGATTCCGAGGGAATCTTCCGAAGAATTTGCGGGCGGAAGAAGGCCGCATCCTGTCGCGCTGGGGCGATGCTGGTTGGGGCGGTCTGGTGGCCGATGACAAGCACGCCGGACACTTCCGCGACGCGCTGGTGGATGCGATGGCCGAGATGGTTCGGGATCGTTGGAAGCCCGATCCGGCTCCGCGATGGGTCGCCTGTGTTCCATCGAAGAATCATCCGACCCTGGTTCCCGACTTTGCCCAGAGGCTATCCGCCCGCCTGGGATTGCCCTTCGTGGATGCGATCGGGAAGGTGCGCGACAACGAGCCGCAAAAGATGCAGCAGAATCGATTCCACCAATGCCGCAATCTTGACGGTGTGTTCCAGATGGCGGAGGAGATCCCTTCGGGTCCGGTGCTGTTGGTTGACGATGTGATCGATTCCGGTTGGACCGTGACGGTGCTGGCCGCGTTGCTGCGGCGGGCGGGTAGCGGACCAGTCTTCCCTATCGCGCTGGCCTCCACCACGAGTGGTGATTGAATGACGGTTTCCGAGACGGCGCAGGCCGTTCTGCTTCTGACAGCCCATTTCAAGACAAGCGATTCGGGCGCGGCCAAGCCACTCGCTCCGAAGGAATACGGGCGGTTCGCAGAGTGGCTCCACCAACGGTCGTTGACACCGGCGCATCTCCTGCACGGCAATCCGGGTAACCTGCTAAGCGAGTGGCACGACAAGACGGTTTCGATCGAACGG
Organism: Chromatiaceae bacterium; assembly: GCA_040775095.1. Classification (GTDB taxonomy): domain Bacteria; phylum Pseudomonadota; class Gammaproteobacteria; order Chromatiales; family Chromatiaceae; genus JAXGTD01. The sequence goes on from JAXGTD010000067.1 coordinate 9,645, forward strand.
GTGAACGCGCTGCTCGACCGGGGACCTGCGTTGGCCATCTCGATGGAGAAATGGCTAAGGTCTGGCCTGTGGGTGATGACCCGCTCCGACCCGGACTATCCTCGGCGGCTCAAGCAACGTCTGGGGAGCGATTCGCCCGCCGCCCTGTTTGGTTGCGGCAGCCGGGTGTTGCTGAACAAGGGCGGGCTCGCTGTGGTCGGCTCGCGCAACGTAAAGGATGCGGACCTGGCGTACAGCAGCAAGCTCGGTGTGCTCGCTTCAGGTGCTGGAGTTTCGATCGTCTCCGGTGGTGCACGAGGCGTCGATGAGACGGCCATGCTCGGCGCGCTCGGTGCGGAAGGGACGGCGGTGGGCGTGTTGGCCGACAGCCTGCTGCGTGCCTGTTCGGGAGCCAAGTACCGCGAGCATCTAATGGCGAACAACTTGGTGCTGGTGTCGCCGTTCAACCCCGAAGCCGGGTTCAACGCGGGCAACGCCATGCAGCGCAACAAGTATATCTACTGCCTCGCGGATGCGGCGCTGGCCGTCCACTCGGGCACGAAAGGCGGGACATGGACGGGGGCGCATGAGGTCTTGAAGAAGGGATGGATCCCGCTGTGGGTCAAGCCGACGGATGACCCCGAAGCCGGTAATGCAGCGCTCATCGCGGCGGGTGCGTTGGAAGCCCCTGCGACTATAGATGGCGTTCAGGTGGCCGCGTTCTGCAGGGTGAATGAGGATCAGCTAAAGACTGACCGGGAATTGTTCGATCAAGCAGCGGTGGTTGGAGAACCAAAGCCCCTGCCGAAGCCTGGTGAAGAGGCCGATGCTGGGTGCCGATCGCTAGCTCAGGGAATGCCAGAACCGACATGCGGCGACGGCGGTCCGCCACCCGTGCTTGACGCAGGAACCTGCAGAGGCGTTGCACAGGCCCCTGACTTGTCTGAGGTCACCTTGTATGAGCTCTTCGTGGTCAAGGCCAAGAAGCTTTGCGGGAAAGAGCCCCGCACCCCCGACGACATGATTGAGGCGCTGGACATCAACAAGACCCAGTTGAATGTATGGCTTAAACAGGCTGTTGAAAAAGGGGAGCTTAGGAAGCTCGCCAAGCCCGTGCGGTATGGGGTGCCCAGCAGCAAGCAGGGGGCCTTGGCACTGGACTAGACGCGATGCGTCACTTGAAAGACCGAAGGGTCGAATAGCCGGCGGGTGCGCCGTTCGTGGAGCGAGGTTGGCGGACGGCCAAGGGCTTCCATAAACTCGACCAAGCGGGAACCAGCCCATTGGGCCGGCGGGCAACGTCCGGGATGGTGCCGGGGAGCGTCCGGCGCCAGGGCGGCTGCACCTCGGCCTCACTCCCTAAGCCTTTGATCAGGGCATTGAGGCACTGGTCCGCGAGGCCAGCACCCTACCACTGGTGCAAATCAGCCAGGAACTCTGTCTGCTGCTCAACAACAGTGTCTGTGCGAACATCCAGGCATCCCATTGGGGGGCGAGCCAGCGAAGAGCGTTCGCCTCATCGACCGAGAGCCCTGCATCAGCAGATCGGGCCATCCGGATCATGGAGCGCCGCGGCCGTTGTCCGCGGCGGGATGGTTCAGGCCAAGCCCCGGGAACCGGAGGGCAACGGCGGCGATCCGTGATCGCGACCGTTGCCCCTCCGCGGCGGGGTGGATCAGGCGGCCTCGGCCCTCGCGCCGGACTTCATGACGTCGGCCAGTGCCCCATAGACGGTGGCCCAGGCGTCCTTCACCGCGGGGGTGAACGCGTCGCCGAGCCCGCGTTCCAGCGTCCAGAGCAGGGCGTCCGCCACCTTCGCGTAGTCTTCGTCTTTGACGCCGTAGGCCGCATGGCGTCTGCCGGAATCGCGGATCGCCTCGAGCATGGGCTCGAGATTGTCGAGGGCGTTCACCGCCGTGTTGATCATGCCCATCAGCTTGCGTCCCTGTTCCTTCATATCGGACTTGAACAGGGGCCGGACCTCCGGATAGACCTCGAAGAGTCGGCCGTAGAAGAGAACGGCAGCCTGCCCGGAGATGGGCTTGACCTTGGCCCAGCTGGATTTCACGAGTGCTTTTTGGCTTGGCGTCATGGAGATGCTCCTTGAGTTGCTTGCTGTGCGGTAGACGTGCCTTTGCGCCCGGGTATCGCTGGGCCTTGCTCGCCGTCGCCCCGCGGGACCGGAACGCGAGCTGACCCGCCCGAGTAAACATGCATCTCGAATACATCTTTTGTGCCAGGGGCGACCACCCTGGGTCAAGTGATTGACCACTGAACAAAAACGAGCATCGCACGCGCCCGCCCGCGCAGCAGGGGCCGGCGGAACCTGCTGCCTGATGGTGCATGGGACCAGCGCGTTGCACGCTGATTGCGCGGGGGAGGGAAAACCGTTCGGGTACACCGCCGGGAGTGTTAGGCTGTCGCGCTCAGGTCGGCCGCGCCTGGCAGGCACCGCCGGTTTCTCAAACCGCAGGCTGGGCGTTCACACCCGCTCGAGGCGATCCCGCGATGCATCTGACCCGTCAGACAGACTATGCCTTGAGGTTGATGATCTACCTGGCGGTGGCCGAGCAACCGCTGGCGACCATCAGCGAGGTGTCCGGGAGCTTTCGCATGTCCCGCAACCACCTGATGAAGATCGTCCATCACCTGGCCCAACTCGGATATCTGCAGACCCTGCGGGGCAAGGGCGGAGGGATTCGGCTTGCGCGCCGCGCGCAGGACATACGCATCGGTGATGTGGTGCGCGATCTCGAGCCCGCGATCCCGCTGATCGACTGCCGCAACCCGCCCTGCCCGATCGCCGGCTCATGCCGCCTGGTCGCGATGCTGGAGCGGGCGCGATCGGCCTTCTTCGAGACCCTCGGACAGTACACGCTGGCCGACGTGGTGGCAGAGCCCGCGCCCCTGCGCACGATGCTGCTCGCGGAGATCTCCCAGGCCGGGGCTTGACCGCCGGGCCCCGCGCGCCTGCCTGCTCATCCGCGCACACGCACGAACAGGGCGGTGTACCGCGACACGGCCCGGGCACCTTGCATCGCGAAGACACCCGATGGATGGAGTCGCCCGCCGTCTTGCTCGGCGTCGTGCTCGGCCGCCCTCTACCCCGAGGCGACGCCCTCACAGGGGGGCGGAACGGAAGTCGCGGCCAAAGGTCTCGATGCTGGCCGCGGTTCCACACACGAAGATCACGTCGCCGGATTCGATTCGGAAGCGTTCATCGAACTCGACCACCACCTTGCCCCCGCGCTCGAGTCCGACCAGCGAGGCACCGCTGCGCTCGCGCACCCCGGCCCGCCAGGGATGGGCGCCAACGAGGCTGCCCGGGGACATGCGCATGCACATCAGTCGCTGGTCCATGGCCAGCGCGCGGTCCCCGAGGAGATGGTGGGCGAGCAGCTGCCCCGCCACCTGCCCGACCGAAACGGCAAAGTCCGCGCCCGCCTGGTAGAGCCGCGGGACGTTCGACGCGCGGTTGACCCGGGCGATCAGGCGTATGCGTGGGGCATAGTCACGCACGACGGCGGTCCCGAACACGCCGGCGCTGTCGTCGCTCAACGCCATGACCAGCGTGCCAGCCTCCCGGACCCGCGCCCGCTCAAGGGTCGACTCCTCCAGCAGGTTGCCGACGACGTCCACGCCATCCTGCGCCTGGGCGTCGATCACGGTGGTCGTCTCACCGGCGTCTTGCAGCATCTCCACCACTTTGCGACCCACCTCACCGTATCCGGCCACAACGATGGCGCCAAGGCGGGGGATCGGCGCGGCCAGGGCGTCGACCTTGAGCAGGTTCTCGTGGGCGCCGATAACGACCAGGATCGCGCCCGCGGCGATCGGGGTATCCGGACCCCGGGTCGGCGTGAAGGTGCCACCCTGCCATTGGCCGATCAGATTGACGCCAAGGCGCTCACGCAGATGAACGGAGCCCAGTCTTCGCCCCACCAGGGGGCTCTCGGGGTGCACCCGATATTCGGCGAGCCCCACCTGTTCGTCCAAGTTGTGCAAACCCTCGGCGCGGGGGCTGATGCGGGCGCTGGCGTGGGCCGCAAGGGCCCCGGCAAGCACATGCGATGGCGTATAGACGGCGGTTGCACCGACCTTGAGCATCGGCGAGCGATGCAGCGGATTCTCCGCCAGGGCATAGATCGGCCCGGTGAACCCGTGCTCGCGGGCCGTCATGATGAAGGTTGCATCCACGTGATCGTCGGCGTTGGTGAACAGGGCCCGCGCCCGCTCCACGCCAACGAGCAGATCGAGGTCCTGATCGAGGTTCCCAACCACGACCTGGAAACCCCGATTGGCCAGACTGCGCCCGGACGCCGGATCCTGCTCGAGGACCACAAAGGGGGTTTTCGACTGCTGGAGCTCCGCCACCAGCGACTCCACCGCCGGCCCGTAGCGGTGGAACAGCACGCGCCCGTCCATCGGCGGCAGGTGTCGCGGCAGGCGCGCCTCGAACCGTTCCTCGAAGTAAGGGAGCACGTAGATCGGGAAGATCAGAAAGACCAGGAACAGGCCGCAGAACTGCGCCAACATGACGAACAGGACCATGGCCGGGTGCGCCCAGTGCGAGTCCTTCCCGTAACCCGTGGTGGTCAGGGTCTCGGCCGCCCATTCCAGGCCCTCGGACAACATCCGCGGGTCACCCTCCAGGTAGGTCATGCCGAGCATGTAGAGGGTGCCGAGCAGACCGACCGCGGCCGGCAGGGTCGCCAGCAACGCGAGAAGGCGCAGGGTGGAACGTCTGAGCTTCAGTCGCAAGCGCGGGCTCCAAAACAATGCGCGGACCGGCCCGGTGGGGCCCCCGCGGCCCCTGGCTTATGCCACCGGCAGGCAGGAGGGTTGTTCCCGGTGGCGGATCCCGACCGAGGTCACCGTCAAGAACGTCGGATACCGCCCGCCGGAGTTTACGCCCGATGCAGGTACACAACCAAGGATCGAGGCCACGGAACCGCCGACGGGGCCGGCGCGGCGGCCGATGCGACAGCCCCATCGCGAGGCGCGCCAGCGGTGGGCCTCCCCACCCATGGGATCACCGACGCCGGGCATCGCGGCGCTGGCCACCGGCTTGCGCCAGGAGGGGCTGCCGCGGTTGCCGGCCCGGCGACATCACAGCCGGACCCGGCAGCCGCGGCCCGAAAACGCTGTCCGCCCCGCGGCGATGCCCGATGCCGCGCGGTTGTCCTGCCGCGGGTCATCCGCTATCGTCGCGGCCATGAGATTCGCACCATCCGCCGCCGACTCCGGCTACCTGATCCAGGCATACGACATCGACCGCGTGCGCATCGCCGGACACGACTACCTCGTCAGCCTGGCCGTCTCGGCCCGGCAGATCGTCCCCGACTGGGGACCGACCGGCGTCGCCGACCTGCGCCCGGAGCACTTGGATGCACTCCTGACCCTCGAGCCGCAGGTCATCCTCCTCGGCACCGGGCGGCGGCAACGCTTCCCCGATGCGCGGATCTACAGCGCGGTCCTTGCGCGGGGCATCGGTGTCGAGATCATGGACACGGGTGCCGCCTGCCGCACCTACAACATCCTGGTCGGCGAGGGACGCCCCGTGGCGGCCGGCCTGATACTGGACTGATCCCGGTCCCACCACCGGCCCCGGACCGGTCCGCCTGGCCTCGCGAGGCGACGCCGGCAAATCCAAGCCCCATTGCTCACGACCAAATCCGCAAGCACAATCCATGGACCGCAAGATCGTCCTCACCATCCTGACTGCCGCCCTGTTCGCCTTCATCGGCATCTGGCTGTTGCTGTCTCTCTTTCCGGATGAACGTGCCGGACTGCGGCTCTATCCCTGGGATGTCAGTACCGACGAGGCCGGACACACCCGCGTCTTCGGTCTGACCCTGGGACAGAGCACGTTGAACGACGTGCGTGCCATTCTGGGGGAAGAGGGCACGTTGAATCTGTTTGCGGAACCGGATGGGCATTACGACGTCGAGGCCTATTTCGACAACATCCTGCTCAGCAACCTCAAGGCCGACTGGGTCATTTCCATCGACGTCCCGCAGGCCATGCTGGCGGCGATGTACGATCGCGGCCTGCGCGTGAGCAAGGTTGGCAGCGGCAGCCACAAGGTCAAGCTTGCACCGCAGGACGTCGCACCTCTGCTGGAGTTGCCAGTGCGCACCATCACCTATCTTCCCTGGAAGAGCCTGGAGTCGCGTGACATCGAGGGCAACTTCGGCACGCCCGAGCGGCAACTCACCGAGCCTGGCGGCGTGGTGCACTGGCTCTACCCCGGCAAGGGCATGGACATTGCGCGCGACCCCGACGGGGGCGTCGTGATCCAGTACCTGAATCCGGCGGAGTTCGCGCGCGCGCTCACGCCCCGATCCACGGCGGGGTCCGCCGGCGACTGAGGCCGGAGATCAACGTCGGATCGCACCAACGCCGCCCCATGCTGGCGATCCAGCCGCTCTCCGGGCTTTGCAGGTCGGTCGATCGGACCCACCTCTTGAACAATCGAAAACCCGCGACGGAGCACGTCAATGAACCGCAAGCACCGCATCGAGCAGGCCCTCACCCAGGGACTGGCACCGACCCACCTCGACGTGACCGACGAGAGCTCCATGCACAGCGTGCCGGAGGGCGCCGAGTCCCATTTCAAGGTACTCGCGGTCAGCGAGGCGTTCGCCGGCGAGAAATTGATTGGCAGGCACCGGCGAATCAACGCGCTGCTACGGGCCGAGTTCGACAGCGGCCTGCACGCGCTGGCCATCCATGCGTGGACACCGGAGGAATGGTTCAACAAGGGTGGCGAGGCGCCAGCCTCGCCGCAGTGCCTCGGCGGTTCGAAGGCCGAGGGCGCTAAATCAGAGGCCTGAGGAAACGCCGACCGAGTGCGTTGCCTCGAGGCGATGCGGATCCATTGCCCGTCTGGCATTCGATCCGCTCGCACCTCGCGAGGTGCTCCATGTCCAAGCGCTTGCCGCGCTCGAAAATGCCGGGCCATCCCTGACCCGGACAGCGAAGGCTTCAGCGCTTGCCTAAGTGTCTTCCCGCACCGCCACCGCCGGGCGCGCGCGCGCCTCGGCCGCGAAGAACTCCTTCGTGACCTTGAAGACCACCGGACTGAGCAGGAGCAGCGCGATCAGGTTCGGGAGCGCCATCAGCGCGTTGAGCGTGTCGGCCACCAACCAGACGAAGCCGAGCTTGACCGTGGCGCCCACGGGGATTGCCAATACCCAAAGGACACGGAACGGGACGATCGCCCTGACACCGAACAGGTACTCCACGCAACGCTCGCCGTAGACACTCCATCCGAGGATGGTCGTGAAGGCGAAGATCGCCAACCCGAGCGCGACGACGTAGGCGCCCGTACCGGGCAGCACGCTGCCGAACGCCAGGGCCGAGAGGCTCGCACCGTTCTCGCCCGAGGTCCAGACGCCGGAGACCACGATCACGAGGCCGGTGATCGAGCAGAGAAGAATGGTATCGATGAAGGTGCCGAGCATCGCGATGGTACCCTGACGCACCGGGTTGTCGGTCTCGGCGGCTGCATGGGCGATCGGCGCGCTGCCGAGTCCCGCCTCGTTGGAAAAGATCCCGCGCGCGACCCCCATCTGTATCGCGACCATCACCGATGCGCCGGCAAAGCCGCCAACACCGGCGGTTGGGGTAAAGGCCTCGGCCAGGATGGTCATGAAGGCAGCCGGGACCTCCCCGGCCTTGAGCGCGAGCACTACCAGACCGGCGGCAAGGTAGGCCAGGGCCATGAACGGCACCAGCTTGCCCGCGACCTGCGCGATCCAGCGGATACCGCCGATCAGCACCAGACCAACCAGGCCCGCCATGACCACACCCGTGATCCAGAACGGCACGGCGAACTTCGATTCAAGCGCATCGGCCACGGAATTGGCCTGCACCATATTGCCGATACCAAAACCCGCCAGCATGCCGAAGATGGCAAAGGCCATCGCCAACCACAGCCAGCGTTCGCCGAGCCCGTTGCGGATGTAATACATGGGTCCGCCGACGTGGTTGTTCTCCTCGTCCACCTCACGATAGCGGACCGCGAGCACCGCCTCGGCATACTTCGTGGCCATACCGACGAGTGCGGTCATCCACATCCAGAAAAGCGCACCCGGGCCGCCGACCGCGATCGCGGTGCCAACGCCGGCGATATTGCCCGTGCCGATGGTCGCCGAGAGCGATGTCATCAGGGCGTTGAACGGCGTGATATCCCCTTGACCCTGCTCGTGGCGGCCGCGCCAGAGCATACGAAAGCCATAGCCGATGCGACGCAGCGGCATGGCCCGCAGACCCGCGGACAGGTAAAGGCCGGTGCCCAGGATCAACACCAGCATCGGCGTCCCCCAGACCAGGCTATTGAGGCCGCCGATCAGCTCGCTGACAGTCTCCACGTTTCACCCCCCCGAGAATCGTAAAAGGCGTCGATACTACACGCGTACGCAAGCACTTGCCCCACCGATGCCGCGCGGGCTTTGCGACGAACCACGCTTAGCGCTAAGCTCAGGTTACGACGGTCGAGTCATGCCTGTTGGTGCTGACAATCGGCCCACATCGCTACCCATCGCGCCAATGGACACCATGGAGGTCGAGCCATGACAGTCTGCACCAATATCAAACGTTTCTCACGGGCCCACGAGACCATCGCCGATGTGTTCTCACTGCTCGCCGTTGTGTTGCTCTTCGCCTCGATCTGGGCGACCCTCGAGTACCACCAACCGGTTCTGCACTGGCTGGGCGCAAACGTCGTCGTGAACACATCCCTGCTGGTGGTCGGCCTGGCCGCGAATGCCTTCCTGATCGTCGGCCTGCTCGCGGTCGGCTCAGCGCGTCACAGCGAGGACAATGAGCGCTGCTTTGGCACCTTCCGCGGGCGGCGAAGCCAGCGTGGCGGCCGTAGCCTCTTCAGCAACTGGATCAGGCATATGGAAAACGTGGGCAAGCGGCACCGGTAAAGCCCGGGGCGCCCGACCCTGCCAGCCCCGGGGCCAGCCACACACGCAGCGTGGCACGGCCGCGCTGCTCAGATCGCTTCAGATCGCGTCCAGCCGTTTGCGAATTCGGTACTGCAGCGCATAGCGGGTGAGCCCGAGCAGGCGCGCGGCCCGACTCTTGTTGCCGCCGGCCAGCTCCAGTGCCTGACGGATCGCGCTCGCCTCGAGTTGCTCGAGGTCGATACCGGTCTCCGGCAGTCGGAACAGCAACTCTGGCGCGGCCGGGGCCTCGGCGGCGCGCACCTCGGGGGGTAGACTGTGCGGCGTCAGCTCGGCGCCGGGCAACAGGATGACCAGCCGCTCGCACAGGTTCCGTAGCTCCCGCAGATTGCCAGGCCAGGGATAGCGCCGCAGCAAGCGAACCGCGCTGGTCGTGAATTTCGGGGCCTTCAGGCGATGGGTACGCGCGGCGATCGAGAGGAAGTGCTCCAGCAGCAGCGGGATATCGCCGGTGCGGCGACGCAGCGGCGGCAGCGTCAGCGGCACGACGCAAAGCCGGTGGTATAGATCCCGCCGGAATGCGCCGCTTGCAACCGCCGCGGAGAGATCCCGATCCGTGGTGGCAATGAGCCGCGGTGCCGGTACCCTGCACCCACCGTCCAATGCATCCAGATAACGCAGCAGCCCCGCCTGGGCCCGCGGCGGCAGCTCGGCCACCTCGTCCAGCAACAGGGTGCCATGCCCCCCGGCACGCTCGCAGATGGCGGGCAGATCGGGCATCTCGTCGAGGCCAGCGCAGTGGATGGCCAGGAACGGGCGCGCGCCGCGCGAGCTCCATCGGTGCAGATTTCGCGCGAGCAGCTCTTTGCCGGTACCGTTCTCCCCCAGCAGCAACACGCTCACATCCGTCGCGGCGACAACCCTGGCTGCCTTGACCAGGCGCCTGATCTCCGGATCCTCACCGATCAGGAGATGATCGACGCGCTGCCTTGTCGAGCTTGTGTGCATAGTCCTTCGTCCGCATCGGGGATATTCTGGTCGCGCCGGCCCACTGCCTCGCCAAGGGGCCTTCACCCCAGGCGCCGCGCACCCTACCGGGTTGCGCGCATCGCGCGCGCCGGGCACGGGGTGCATGCTACCGAGCCGCCACGGGACGCGCGATGCCGGAACCGGCGGCGGCTCTCCCCGGCCGATGTCCTGTTCCCGGGCCACTGGCGGCGTCGTATTATAGCTGCTGGGTCAGCAGCGTGAACAGGCCGAGCGCGACGACCGTCAGTCCGCCCAACGCCTGCAATGATCGGCTTCCCGCGATACCATACAGCCTGCCCGTGAGCAGGCTGACCGCGATCATCACCGGCAGGGTACCGAGTCCGAACAGGGCCATGTAGACTGCGCCCGCGGTCGGACTCGACTGGGCCGGGGCCCCGAGCAGCATCGCGTAGACCAGCCCACAGGGCAGCCAGCCCCACAGCGCGCCATAGAGGAGCGCTCGCGGCAGCGAATCCACCGGCAGCAGACGCCGGCCGAGGGGTTCGAGGCGGCGCCACAGCGGCTCGCCGAGGCGTTCGATGAAGGCAAACCTCGGGAACCACCCGGCAACGTGCAGACCGATGCCGATGGTGACCGACGCGGCCAGCACGCGAAGCAGGCGTGGCAGGCCCGAGTCGACACCAATGCTGAGAATGGCGGCACCGGCCCAGCCGAACAGGGCGCCGGCCAGTGCATAGCTCATCACCCGGCCCAGGTTGTAGGCGAGAATGAAGCAGAGCAGGTGCCCCCGGTTGCCGCGCCGGCTCGGCGGCAGCGAGAAGATCAGGGCGCCGACGATGCCACCGCACATGCCGATACAGTGCAACGCGCTGAGCAGCCCGACAATGGCGGCAACAAGATAGGGCGTGCTCACGCCTGGCGGCCCGAGCCAACGCCGTCAAACACCATTTGCAGAACGGAACGATACACTTGGAACTTCTGAAGGCCTATCTCGACTTTGCAATCTTCGGCGTACTCGGTCTCATGAGCTTTGTCATGCTCGCTTATGCGATCGAGCGCGTGTTCTATTTCGCCCGCGTAGACGTCAGCGCTTTCGACAATGCCGACGAGCTCAAGATCGCCCTCACCCGCCACCTGACCGCCATCGCGACAATCGGCGCAAACGCACCCTACGTCGGGCTGCTCGGCACGGTACTGGGGATCCTGATCTCCTTCTACGACATCGGCCAGGACGGCAGCATCGAGACCGGCGCCATCATGCTCGGTCTGGCCCTGGCACTGAAGGCGACCGCGCTCGGACTGCTCGTCGCGATCCCCTCCATCGTGTTCTATAACACGCTGCTGCGGCGCGTCGAGGTGCTGACCGTGCGCTGGAAGAAGGAGCACCGCAAATGAAGCGCATGGACACCATCAATGTTATCCCGTTCATCGACATCATGCTGGTGCTGCTGGCCATCGTCCTGGCCACCGCCACATTCATCGCCGAGGGACGGCTCGAGATCCGCTTGCCGGCCGCCGAGAGCGCCCTCGACACGCCGCCCGAAAAGCCAGTCGAGATTGCGATCGACCGGGACGGGCAACTGTTCATCGACGCCGAGCCAACACCGCGGGGCAACCTCGAGAGCTATCTCGACGGCCTGACACCCGCCACACCCATCGAGCTGCGGGTTGATGCCGCGGCGCGCTTCGCCGCGTTCGTCGGTGTCGTCGATCTGCTCAAGGCCCGCGGGCTCGAACGCGTCACCATCCTCACGCAAGAAAGCTAGACCTTGACTCCCCCACGCCCATGCCGCGGCTGTCGGTCGCTGGCCTTCCTGATCTCGGCGCTGATCCACACCACGCTCGCCACGACACTGATCTGGGCGGCCGCCACCATCCCACCCGAGGAAGGCGAGGAGCAGCCCGTGGGGGTGACGCTGGCCATGTTCCAGGGCCCCGCGAGCGGCGCCGACAGTGCCACCCCCACTGCCGATCCGCGACCCGAACCAGCCCTCACCGAACAGGCCAGCGTCGTGCCGCCAGTACCACCCGCGCCTCCCAAGGAGGCGCCGGCCGCCAAACCGAAACCCGAGCCAAAGCCCGAGTCAAAGCCCGAGCCCAAGCCCAAGCCCAAGCCCAAGCCCAAGCCCGAGCCCAAGCCCGAGCCCAAGCCCGAGCCCAAGCCCGAGCCCAAGCCCGAGCCCAAGCCCGAGCCCAAGCCCGAGCCCAAGCCAAAGCCCGAGCCCAAGCCCAAGCCCGAGCCCAAGCCCAAGCCCAAGCCCACGCCCCAGCCCACGCC
>JAXGTD010000068.1:0-21637 GCA_040775095.1 Chromatiaceae bacterium
GTGCGCATCAGCGGCACCGACGTGTACTCCCGGCTCAAGTTCGAGGCGGGTACCCATCGGGTACAGCGGGTGCCGGAGACCGAGTCCCAGGGTCGCGTGCACACCTCTGCATGCACCGTCGCGGTATTGCCCGAGGCGGAGGCCGTCGACGAGATCCCCATCGACACCGGCGATCTGCGCGTCGACACCTACCGCTCATCGGGAGCGGGTGGGCAGCACGTGAACAAGACCGACTCGGCCGTGCGCATCACCCACCTTCCCAGCGGCATCGTCGTCGAATGCCAGGATGAGCGTTCCCAGCACAAGAACCGCGCACGCGCGATGTCACTGCTGCAGGCGAAGCTGCTCGCGCAGGCCCAGCAGGCCCAGGCGGCCGAGCAGAGCCAGTCGCGGCGCCTGCAGGTGGGCAGCGGAGACCGCTCTGAACGGATTCGCACCTACAACTTCCCACAGAACCGAGTCACCGACCACCGGATCAATCTGACCCTGTACAAGCTCGATGAGGTACTGCTCGGAGGTCTGGACCAGGTCGTCGATCCGCTCCAGCAGGAGTATCAGGCCGAGGCGCTCGCGGCAATGGGGGACGCCTGAGCGCGGGTCTCGGCGCGGCCTGCCCACCACCGATGAGCCAGACGCTCGCCGCGACACTGCACCAGGCCGAGGCCCGTCTGCGCGCGCAAGGCATCGAGTCGCCACGCCTGGAGGCCGAGGTGCTGTTGTGCGACGCGGCCGGCCTGAGCCGCACCGCGCTCATCGCCTGGCCGGAGCGGAGACTTGATCCGGGCGCGCTGGCGAGGGTCGGCGACCTGATCCGGCGCCGCGCCAACGGCGAGCCCATCGCCTATATCCTCGGCCGGCGGGAATTCTGGGGAATCGACCTGGCCGTCACGCCAGCCACGCTGATCCCGCGACCGGAGACCGAGTTGCTCGTCGACCTCGCGCTTGCCGAGCTGCCTGCCGAGGGACCGGTGCGATGCGCCGATCTGGGTACCGGCAGCGGCGCGATCGCCATCGCATTGGCCTCGGAGCGACCCGCCTGGACCCTGATCGCGACCGATCGCTCCGCGCCGGCCCTGGCAGTCGCGGCGGCGAATGCAAAACGACTCGGCCTCGGCAACGTCTATCCGCTCCAGGCCAACTGGCTGGCCCCGTTCGCGGCCGCCTGCCTCGACGCCATCCTCGCCAACCCCCCCTACGTGCGCGCTCACGACCCGCACCTGGGTCGGGGCGACCTGCGCTTCGAGCCCCACGCCGCCCTCGCTGCCGGACCCGACGGTCTCGACGCCATACGCCGCATCAGCGAGAACGCCTGCCGGTGCCTGCGCCCCGGCGGCTGGATCGCGATCGAGCATGGCCTCGACCAGGGCTCCGGGGTGCGGGCGCTCATGGCAGCGGCCGGGCTGCGCGAGCCGCGGACCGCGCGCGACCTGGCCGGACACGAACGCATCACGATGGCACGGCGGCCACGGACGCTCCAGCGCGCATGAAGCCGGGCGGCATCGACATGGGAGGCGACTGGATGGCGCAACGGGCGCGACTGCCGGCGACGCTGGTCGCGATACCGGCGCGCGACGCCGGCGCAATCGCCGAGGAAGGGCGCGCCTCCCGGCAGCACGGGCGGAGATGTCCGGAGCGTCTGTCACCCGCCTCGCGCATTCGCGCCGCGGCAACCCCGCGGCATTCCCTGCCGCGCGGCCTCTGCGGGAATGCCGTGTTGCGCTTGACCGGACGGCATCGACCTCCAGACTGGGGCGGGGGCGCGGGTCGAGCGGCGCGGCCATCCGCACGAGGACCCTGTCCGGCGGCGTTGGCTGGAGATTTCCGCGGCGAGATCTCAGACGTTCCATTGCCAGTTTCGGATCTCCGGCATGTCTTGCCCATGCCTGTCGATGTACTGCTTGTGCTCGATGAGCTTGTCTTTGAGCTGCTGCTTCAGGTAAATGCCCTGGTCGCCGGTCTGCGGCAGGCGGTCGATGGCATCCATCACGAGGTGGAAGCGGTCCACTTCGTTCAGCACCGTCATGTCGAAGGGTGTGGTGCGGGAAACGAGAACTGCTTAAAGAGTTTCTGAAGACCCGATTCGTCCTGACTGATATTGGGATAGATCTCGCTGTAAGTGCCCTCCAGATAGGCGTTTCCCACGACCGCCGGGCCGCCGTGCCCGGGGCCGGGGCCGGAGACGTAGATCATGTCGAGGTCGTATTGCTTGATGACCCGGTTCAGGTGCGCATAGATGAAGTTCTGGCCCGGGGTCGTGCCCCAGTGCCCGAGCAGCATGTGCTTCACATCCGCCAGCGTCAGCGGCCGTTTCAGCAAGGGGTTGTCGTAGAGATAGATCGCCGACTGACAGGTAGTTGGCCGCGCGCCAGTAAGCGTCGATCTTGCCGCCCAGCTCCGGAGTCAGGGTGTTGGTTGACATATTTGCCGTTTCCTTTCTGACCATGAATTGAATGGGCGGTGAGACCAAGCGAACGCCGCCCAGCAAATCACCGTTGCCACAGGATCTGCGCCGCTTCCAGAGGAACCGCCACGCCGTCGCGCCGTGGTATGACCCGCGCGGTGTAATCCGTCGCCGGGCGAGTCGCGGCGACCTCGGCGCGATAGGCGTAGCCGTTCGCCGCGCCCACCAGTTGCCCGATGGCCTCCATCGCCACCCGCTCCGGTGTACCGCCGTCGATGCCGTTGGCATAGAGCTCGATCCGCACCGCTTGCGGGTCCAGGTCGTCGAGATAGACCTGCGCCTCGAATCGATGCTGCCCGCCGTCCGTCTCGACCTTGACCTCGCCGAAGCGCAGCGTGGTCCATGCCTGTTCCAACGCGTGCCGCCACTCGGCCAGCTCCGCGCCAATGGCACCCTTGTTGGCCGCTCGCTCACGATAGGCGGCGGCGGCCGGGAGATAGTAGTGCTCGGTGTATTCGCACACCGCGCGGTTGGCGGAATAGTGCGGGGTCAGGCGCGCCATGCTCTCGCGCATCCGCGTCACCCAGGCCACGGGGACTCCCTGCGGGTCGCGGGCATAGAACTCGGGGATCACCTCACGTTCCAGAAGGCCGTAGAGGGCCTCCGCCTCGCTCGCGTCCCTGGCGGGATCGTCGCCATGTTCCTGGCCGTCCCCCAGCGCCCAACCGACGTCCGGCGTGTAGGCCTCGGCCCACCAGCCATCGAGCTCCGACAGATTGAGGCCGCCATTGACCAGTACCTTCATGCCGCTGGTACCGCAGGCCTCCCAGGGGCGACGCGGCGTGTTGAGCCAGACATCCACGCCCCGCACCAACTGTTCGGTCAAGTGCATGTCGTAGTCGCTGAGGAAGATCACATGGGGACGCGCCTCGGGCCGGCGGATGAAATGGATCCATTCCTGGATCAGGGCCTGCCCCGCCGCGTCCGCGGGATGGGCCTTGCCGGCGATGATGAGCTGGACCGGGCGTTGCGGATCGCGCAGCAGGCGCAGCAGGCGTTCCGGGTCGTGCAGCAGCAGATTGGGTCTCTTGTAGGTCGCGAAGCGGCGCGCAAAACCGAGCGTCAGGATGTTGCAGTCCAACAGCCGCCGCGCGGCAGCAACTGCCTCGGGCGATGCGCCGGATACCGCCAGTTGACGGGACAGGCGTTCACGGGCGTAGTCGATCAGTGTTCCCGTGGCAGTCGTACGAAATTCCCATAGATCGGCGTCCGAGACGCGGCGAATGTCCTGTTCCAAGGTCTCCCGGGTCCCCGACCAGCGATCTTGACCGCAGGCCCGCGTCCACAGGGCATCCGCCGCCTCCGAGTCCCATGTCGGCATATGCACGCCGTTGGTGACGTGGCCCACCGGCACATCCTCCACCGGCCAGTGTGCAAAGAGCGGCGCGAACAACTGTCGGCTCACCAGGCCATGCAACTGACTCACGCCGTTGACCGCACCGCTGCCGCGGATTGCCAGATAGGCCATGTTGAAGGGCTCTGCCGCGTCGTTCGGGTGCTGGCGGCCGAGGGCGAGCAGCCGCTGCCGGGTGATACCGAGCCGCTGTTCGGCATAGCCACCGAGGTATTGCTCGATGAGCGCGGGGGCGAAACGATCGAAGCCGGCCGCCACGGCGGTATGGGTGGTGAAGAGGTTACCCGCACGGGTGGCGGCCAGGGCGGTCTCGAAGGGCTGCCCGCTCTCGGTCATGAAGCTATACGCGCGCTCCAGCACCGCGAAGGCGGCATGTCCCTCATTCAGATGGCAGACCTCCGGGTGAATGCCAAGGGCCGCGAGCAGCCGCCAGCCACCGATCCCGAGCAGGAGCTCTTGTTTGAGACGCAGCTCCGGCCCGCCCCCGTAGAGCTCGCTGGTAATGCCGCGATGGGCGGGATAATTCGCCGCGTCATTACTGTCCAGCAGATAGAGCTTGACGCGACCGACCTGAACCTGCCATGCACGCAGCCAGACCGAGTAACCGGGAAGGGCGATCTCCAATCGCAGCCACTCACCATTGGGCTTGCGCAACGGCGTGATCGGCAACTGTCCCGGGTCGTTGTACGGATAGAGGGCCTGTTGCGCGCCGTCCTGGTCGATCACCTGGCGAAAATAGCCTTGCTGATAGAGTAGTCCCACGCCGATGACCGGGACACCCAGATCGCTGGCGGCCTTGAGCTGATCGCCGGCCACATTGCCCAGTCCGCCCGAGTAAATGGGCAGGGCCTCGCTCAACATGTATTCCATGCTGAAATAGGCGACGCAGCCGAGCGGAGATTGCGGATAGGCCTGTTGAAACCACGCAGGTGCCTTCGCCGCATCCCGCCTGGCCTGCACCAGAGCGCCGAGGTTCGCGCGGAAAACAGGCTCGGCGAGCACCGCCTGGAGCTTCTCCCGCGAGACCGTCTGCAACACCACCCAGGGGTTTTGGGTCAGATCCCAGAGCACCGGATCGAGCTGCCGCCACACCTGATCGGTGGCATGGTTCCACGCCGAGCGCATGTCCAGGGCCAGCTCGGACAGGGAATCGAACCCCTCGACGTCCGTTGGCAAGAAACTCTGCTTTGGATGGCTCATCGGCGTTGGTTCGCTCATGCCCTGTCCCCGTGACTTTCTTCTAAGCCAC
This sequence comes from Chromatiaceae bacterium, assembly GCA_040775095.1. Taxonomy (GTDB): domain Bacteria; phylum Pseudomonadota; class Gammaproteobacteria; order Chromatiales; family Chromatiaceae; genus JAXGTD01. The sequence goes on from JAXGTD010000068.1 coordinate 5,065, forward strand.
GTCTTGTTGATCGCCCTTGCGCGATATGGTCATTTCTCTTCGGGGGTGAAAAATGCGCGGAACCGCAGAGCGATGCGACACGATGTCGCCGCAGTTGCTTTGCGGCTGCTTACAGTATTTGCTATCGCGCCTGGCTGGATGCTGTCCGGCGCGTTACATCGCCGTAATGCATACGGGCAGCTTGCCCGTCACAATGCTTGCAGCTCAGTCGCGCCTGGATGGCTTCAAGAGCAGCAGCAACGGCAGCATCAGCGCGAAAGTGAGCGCGATCAAGAAAAAATCCTGGGTGAAGGCCAGCATCGAGGACTGGCGGCCCAACTCGTTGGCGAGAGCCGCCACGGTCTTCGGATCGGCAAGGTGCATCCCGCTCGCCTGAAGCCATTGTTGCAAGGCAGGGTTGAAGGGATTGATGTGTCCGCCCAGTTGGTTCCAGTCCGCCTGGCCGAAGCGCGTAAACCAGGTAGCGGCGATGGAGATCCCGATGGAGCTGCCGATACTGCGCGCCAGGTTGTAGAGTCCTGCGCCGGCATCCGTGTGCTCGCGGGCCAGGGTGGCGTAGGCGAGTGATGACAGGGTCACGAAGACCGCGCCCATGCCGAGGCCTTGCAGCACGCCAGGCCAGATGACCCAGCCCATGCTGATCCCGAGGTTGTACCAGGACATGATCCAGGTCGCGGTCCCCGCCACGAACATGCCGCTGAGAATGACCCAACGCGGATCGACGCGCTGGGCCAGCCGCGCGACGATCAGCATGCCGAGGGCAGCGCCGAAGCCCCGCGGCGACATCGCCAGCCCTGCGGTTGCCACGGGATAGCCGAGCAACTGCTCCATCAGCAGCGGCTGGATCGCGATCGTGCCGAACAGGGCCAGGCCGAAGACCAGCATGAGCGTGGAGGCCACCGCCAGGTTGCGGTCCGCAAACAGCCGCAGGTCGACGATCGGCTGGGCGACGCGCAGGCTGCGCCAGATGAACAGCCCGATCCCTACCACCGCCGTCAGGCCGAGCAGCAGGATGAATCCCGAATCGAGCCAGCCTTCCTGATTGCCGCGGTCGAGGACGGTCTGCAGGCTGCCGATGCCCACGATCATGAACAGGGCGCCCAGCCAGTCGGTCTCGGCCTGACGCAGGGGCGTCTCGCGGATCGTCCGGGCGACCAGGGCCAGGTTCAGCAGCCCCGCCGGCAGATTGATATAGAACACCCAACGCCAATCCAGGTGATCCGTGACCAGGCCGCCGACGGTCGGTCCGAGGATCGGCCCGAGCATGACGCCGATCCCCCAGATGGCCATCGCCTTGCCACGCTGCGACGCCGGGTAGAGATTCACCAGGACACCCTGGGAGAGCGGGATCAGCGGCGCCCCGGCGACTCCTTGCAGCAGGCGGAAAACCACCATCTGGGCCAGGGATTCGCTGAGGCCGCAGAGTGCCGAGGCCGTGACAAACCCGGCGATGCCCAGCAGCATGATCCGCCGGCGGCCGAAGCGTCCCGCGAGCAAGCCGGTCAGCGGGATGGTGACGGCCTCGGCCACGATATAGGCCGTCAGCACCCAGGTGATCTGATCGGCGTTGGCACCAAGCGCGCCCATCATGTCGGGCAGGGTCACGTTGACGATGGTCATGTCCATGACCGCCATCACCGTGGTCAGCATGACCGTGATGGTCGGCAGGGCGCGTCCATCCGGGGAACGGTCGTTCAACGGTGACCGCATGGATCTGGGTTCGGCTGGGGCGATCACGGGCTGGGCACTGGCGGGGATTCCATCACCGCGCCACGGTCTCGACCTGCGCCACGGTATCGACCTGCACCTCGGCGCTCGCACCCATGCGCAGCTCGGGCACGGGGTCGAGAATGCGGACCCGCACATCGAATCGTTGTGTGACCTTTACCCAGTTGCCGGTGGCATTCTCCGGTGGAAACAGCGAGAACGCGGCGCCAGAGGCTGGACTCAGATCCTCGACCACTCCACGAAAGGTGCTGCCCGGCAGAAGGTCCACACTCACCGTCGCCGGCTGCCCGGGGCGGATGCGTGGCAGGTCGGTCTCCTTGAAGTTGGCGTTGACCCAGACCGGCGCATCCTCCACCAGTGCAAACAGTTGATCGCCCGCGGTGACGAAGCTGCCCGGACGCAGGTCGAGCTCACCGATGGTGCCATCGGCCGGAGCGGTGATCCGGGTATGCTCCAAGTCCAGCCGCGCCTGGGCGCGGGCCGCCCGGGCACCTTTGATGCCCGCGTTGTCGTCGCCGATCGCCCCCCGCGTGGCGATGGCCGCTGCCAGTGCGGCCTTTGCGCTGGCCAGCGCATCCTGCGCGTCAAGCCTGGCCTGCTGCGCACTGTCGTCCGCATCCTTCGACGCAGAGCCCTTTGCCGCCAGGGCATTGATGCGGCCGGCGTGACGCGCTGCCTCCTGGGCATTGGCGGTGGCCGTGGCCAGTTGCGCCTTGGCGACGTCGACCTGGGCGTCTGCGGCGGCCAGACTCTCCTGGACCTGCTGGAGCCGCGCCTCTGCCTGTCGCACGGCCAGCTCGAAGGGCGCCGGATCGATGGCGAAGAGCAGGTCACCGGCCTTGACCGCCTGATGGTTGTCGACCGACACCTGCACAATGGGCCCGCTGACCTGAGCGGCGATCCGCACCACATGGCGACCCACATAGGCGTCCGCGGTGGCGGGATAAACCGTCGATTCGTGGATGTACCACCAACCGCCGGCCCCGGTGGCGGTCACGAGCAGCCCAGCGACGAAAATATGGCGTAACTGCATAGACTCACAGCTCCCCTCGGCTCATGCCATGGGGACCGACCCGATATCGGTCCTAGCGTTTTATTGGTACCCCGAGCTCGACCAGCCGCGCGGTCGGCACGTTGAAACAGGCCGCCCGACTGCTGGCCATGCGGGACAGACCAATGAACAGGTGCTGACGCCAGAGGGCCATCGGTGCACCCCGGGTCGGCAAGAGGGTCTCCCGTCGGAGAAAGAAGGTGGCCGTATCCGGCTCGCGGCGAATGCCGCGGTCCCTGCAAAGCGCGATGGTCTTCGTGATGTTCGGTTTGTCCAAAACCCAAGGATCAGGCGTGCCTGTTCGAAACGGCTGTTGATGGACTGGACCTGGACCCGCTGCTCCATGGGTACATCGGGCTCGTTCAAGAAGACGACGCTCAGGACCACGACCCGTTGTTGGAGACAATGAAAGTGCTTGAGACTGCGCAACAAGGCACGGGGGCCTGGTCAGGCGCGGCGGTCAGATAGACCGCCGCGCCGGGGACGGGGGGTAGCCCCTTCGCGTCGATCCGGGGCACTCGGCCGCTCAAGGGTACACTGTCCTGACCCGGGCACGCAACGAGCAGGGCGCGACCCGCAGCAGTTTCAGTTTCAAGACCATGATGTTATGAAGGACTCTTCAGAACCTACTGGAGAGTTTCCTGGTGCTCAAGCCGAAGCCCGCGCCTGCGCCCGCGCCTGCGCCCGCGAAGTGGACCATGACGCCGCTGTTCATGGACCTCGTGGAGCCGATCGTGGCTGACAATGGACTGGCCTCGCACCGGTTCCTTGAGGCGCGATTGCTGGTCGCGCTCGCCGGCACCGAAGACCATTGCCCGGAGGCGATTTGCTGCCCGCAGTGCTCCACGCGCGCGTTGGACCCATGGCAAGACACAGTACGACCACACGGCGCTCACGCCGGTGATCCTCGCCCCTGGGCAAGAGACGGTCCCGCCTTTGGCCCCGGAGCTCCTCGTGCCGCAGGACGGCCAGGCCAAGCAGGACTGCGGGCTCAATGCAGGCACGCGTTGGCTGAAACGCTGGGACGCGCAACTGCAGGCATGGCGTACCACCATGCAGGGCGTGCCGACTCAACCCGAGACTGGTTGCGAGCCACCACCGTCTGACTGCCCTTCGCACCCTGCGACGGCCCGCCGACGGCGACATCAGCAAGGCAGTCGACACATGGAGACGGCGTAAGACGACAAGCACCGGCGCAAGAGGCTCGGCGAGATGAACAACACCAGCGCAATTCAGGATAAACTGCGCGTCGGGAGCCCCGGGGTCGCCGTCGCCGGACGCGCGGCCCAACCCCACGGACGAACGCCGCCCACGGTGAGATCGGCTGCTCGGATTCATGCTCGCTGCCACGGGCACTGGCAATCGCCCTGCGCAAGGGTGCCGGGCCAGGCACAATCTCGGGTGGTAACCCGTTACCGCGAACATCGCCTGAAGGGCCGGACCCGGGCGAATGCTTACCAGGCTCAACGATTTCTGCGCACGATCACGAAAAAAGACCTATGGACATCGCCGAAGCCGACCGCATCAAACAGCGTCTGATCCACTTCCGAGACCTGCACCCGGATCGCAGCGACGCCCACACCGCCGCCGAGTTCCTGTCCGGGGTCGACGGCGTGTTGCAGGCACAACCCCAGTCGCCGGTCGTGCTCAGCGTGCGCTACGACATCCTGACAACCTGTCTGGAGGAGATCGAGAGCTCGCTTGGCGAGCTCGGGCTGCACCTGGACAACGGCCTGATGTATCGGGTCAAGCGCGCCCTGTATTACTACACCGAGGAAACACTGCGCGAGAACTGCGGCTGCCCACGCGGGGAGAGCAATTGCACCAAGCGCGTCTTCGCCAAGCGCTACCAGGCCCTCGAGCATGGCTGCCGCGACCAGCGTCCGGAGCATTGGCGACGCTATCTCTAGGCCAGGCCGAGGCGCGACGGGGTCGGGACCACATCGCCTCGTTGGTCTTCGGCACCGGCAACCGGGGACGTACGGCCCATGGATGACCAGCAACTGCTGCGATACAGCCGACAGATTATGCTACCGGGCTTTGGGATCGAGGCCCAACGACGGTTGCTGGAGGCCCGGGTGCTCATCGTCGGACTCGGCGGACTCGGGTCACCCGTGGCGATGTACCTCGCCGCGGCCGGCGTCGGCACCCTGCTATTGGCCGACTTCGATGCCGTCGATCTCTCCAACCTGCAACGACAGATCCTGCACAACACCGATCGCATTGGCCAAACCAAGGTCGATTCCGCCATTGCGACCCTCTCGGCGCTCAACCCCGAGTGCCGACTCGAGCCAATCAAGGGCAGCCTCGACGCCACTCGCCTGGCGTCGCTGGCCAGCCGCGTCGACCTGATCGTCGACGCCAGCGACAACTTCGCCACGCGCTTCGCGGTCAATGCCGCCTGCTTCCAGGCAGGCATACCGCTCGTCTCCGGCGCCGCGATCCGCCTCGAGGGCCAGGTCACGGTCTTCACCGGCCAACGCGGGGGCCCGTGCTATCAGTGCCTGTATGCCAACCACGGCAGTACCGACGAGACCTGCACGGCCAACGGGGTTCTGGCCCCGCTGGTGGGAATCATCGGCAGCATCCAGGCCACCGAGGCCATCAAGGTCCTCACCGGCCTGGGCGAAACGCTCGCAGGGCGGCTGCTGCTGCTCGATGCGGCCACCATGGACTGGCGCAGCATCCGACTCCCCGCCGACCCCGCCTGCCCGATCTGCGCCGCTGACTGAACGGCCCGGCTGCCGCGATCACGCCACCGGCACACTGCCGCGGCCGCCACAGGGCCTCGCGCGGATGACTTTATTAGCTTTCTCTTATATGCTGTCGGGCTAGCCCGGATCACCAGCGAGACCCGCCCAACCCATGCGCTTTGAAGTCGACGATAAGCAGATCAAGCAGGCAAATGTGCCCCACGAGATCTTTCTCACGAATCTGATCGGCAACCACATCCTGATGGCCGTGGCCGCGGGCGGCATCGCCGGCAGCTTCCCGTGGATCATGGCCGTCATCCCGGCCATCTCGTTCTCGATGCTGAGCTTCACCCTTTGGCGTGCCCGGCGCTCCCTTGGTCGCGACCCCTGGTACGTGATGTGCCACTGGCAGGTCTGCGCCCGCCGCAGCCGCATCTTCATCGTCATGCTGCTCCTGCTTGGGGTCACCATGGCGCTCGGGTGGGCGGCCCATGTCTACGCCGGGGTGATGAAAGAGGCCGCGATCGCGATCGTGATCGGGACCGGCCTCCTGCCCGTCATGGTCACGGTGCTGGTCCTGATCATCGTCGAATCCGACGCCCTCTACCACGCCAACCAGGCGAAGCTGCCCACATGGGTCGTGGAGCGCTTCCCGAACCCCGACGCGAAGGTCATCGGCGAGCTGCCCCCATCGGCGGTATCCTAGGAGACGCTGCTCAAATGCCTTCCGGGCATTTGGTCAGCTCGCGCCTCGCGAGGCGCGACGCGCGAAGTGCCAGGCCTTGCGTGGCCGGGACGTTCACCCGCGCTGCTCCACGCCTGCCCACGAAGCGGCATATGGCAACAGGCTATGAACCTGGCTCAGCCGCCCCGGCCCCCTCTGCCGCGTTCGGCGCCGCCTTTGCTTCCTCGGCCGCCAGGTAGTCGATCACCTCGAACATCTTCTCCGTGCTCCCGGTCTGGGTGGCACTGGTGAGAAACTTGCCGTCGACGATCACCGCGGGCACACCGTCGATGTTGTAGCGGCGGACCAGCTCGGCGGATTTGCGAACCTTCATGTCGACCGGGAATGAATCGTAGGCCGTACGGAACGCATCCTTGTCGATACCCTGTTCGCCGGCAAACTCGACGATCTCATCCTCGGTGAAGATGCGGCGCTTCTCCTCGTGCAGGGCCTTGAAAAGGGGCGCGTGCAGCTTGTCCAGGACCCCGAGCTGCTCGGCCGCATAGTAGGCCTTCGCATGGGGGACCCAGCGCGACACCGCAGCCGCCGGCATGCGCCGGAAGGTCACACCCTGTGGTTTGGTCTTGAGCCACTTCTCGATGGCGGGCTCCAGGTGGTAGCAGTGGGGGCAGCCGTACCAGAACAGTTCCAGCACCTCGACATCATCGCCGGCCTCGTAGCGCTGCGGCTCGGCGATCAGCGTGTAGTCGATCCCCTCGTCGAACGCCGCCAGCGCCCGCACCGAAACGAGCGCCGCGGCCAACGCCAGGCCAAGCAGTCTGAGCACAGTTCTTGTCTTCATTGCGCTATCTCCCGTTGATGGTTCCACGACCCGCGTCCGCCGCGGGCCCTTGATCGTTGATTAAAGGTGACAGGGGCGGTGTGCGCGCACCCGTCCTCGAAGGTCCATCCGGGACCGCGACCGCGGCGGGCCTGGCACGCGTGTGCCTGTTCGTCAGCGCAACAGGTAGTCGAGCACGAGCCCAAGGAAGATCGCCATGCCGAAATAGTTGTTGTTCAGGAAGGCGGCAAAGCAGTCCCGCGGCTCACGGGCACGGATCAGAAACTGCTGATAGACCGACATCAACGCACCCGCGCCCAGCCCGGCATAGTAGACCCAGCCGAGCTCAGCGGCTCGTCCGACCACCGCGAGCATCACGAGCATCAGCACCTGAAGGCAACCAATGACGAGCCGGTCCCAGCGCCCGAACAGGATCGCCGTCGACTTGATGCCGATCTTCAGGTCGTCGTCGCGGTCTACCATCGCGTACTGGGTGTCGTAGATCAGTGCCCAGATGACCGCGGACGCGAACAGGATCCACGCGTAACCGGGGACCTGTCCATCGATCGCCGTGAACGCCATCGGCACCGCCCAGCCGAAGGCGCCCCCGAGAAATACCTGGGGCACGTGCGTGAAGCGTTTCATGAACGGGTAGATCGCCGCCAGGACGACCGCCACGAAAGACATCGCAATGGTTTGCCAGTTCAACGCCAGTACCGTCATGGCGAACGCCAGCAGACTGAACGTGACGAACACGCCAACGGCCTCGCGCGGGGCAATGTCGCCCACCGCGAGCGGACGTGCCCTGGTGCGCCTGACGTGTCCGTCGAAGTCGCGATCGGCATAGTCATTGATCGCGCAACCGGCGGAACGCATCAGTACCACGCCGGTAACGAAGACCAACACGATGCCCCAGGGCGGACGCCCATCCCCGGCCAGCCAGAGCGCCCACAACGCGGGCCACATCAACAGGTAGATACCGATGGGCCGATTGAGACGCATCAGGCGCACGTATGCGCTCAGGCGCTCACGCCAGCCCGGGGCGCGGCGCGTTCCGATCTCGATGTCGACCTTGATCTCGGGGGGGGTCATGCGGGGGTCTTGATTCCGGGGACTGGACAGCAGCGGCTGGACGCTCGGGCGTGGCCCAGCCGCGCGGCAAGCGGCGTGCGATTATCGCACAGGGGAATCCCATGCGACATCCACCCGCCGCCATCCTGAGCACGCCGCGCCCTGCCGAACGGGTCGGGCCGGCCGGAGAGCCGGCACGCTCCTGGCACGATGGCTCGTCAGACCCGGCCGTAGTCTTCCCGCCGGCCGAACCAGCGATCGATGAGCGGGTCCGCCAGCCAGGCATAGCGCGCCAACAGGAGATCAGCGGCGCGCTGCGCCACGGGCACCAGGGCCTCGTCGCGTAAGGGATCGGCGAGGCGAAACTGCGCCAGACCCGCCTGACGCGTACCGAGCACCTCGCCGGCACCGCGCATGCGCAGGTCGGCGTCGGCGATCTGGAAACCACTGGTGTGCTCGCGCAGGATCCGCAGGCGCCGCGCCGCCGCGGCGGTGAGGGGGGCGTGGTAGAGCAACACGCAATAGCTCGCCACCGGGCCACGCCCGACGCGGCCGCGCAGTTGATGCAGCTGGGCCAGTCCGAGCCGCTCCGGGTTCTCGATGATCATCAGGCTCGCGTTGGGGACGTCGACACCGACTTCGATCACCGTCGTTGCGACCAACAGGTCCAGATCACCCGCCGCGAAGGCGGCCATCAGCGGTTCGCGCTCGGCGGGCTTGAGGCGCCCGTGCACGAGGCCGACGCGCAGCCCCGGCAGGCTCTCGGCAAGGCGCCGGGCGGTGTCCTCCGCGGCCTGCGCCTGCAGCACCTCGGACTCGTCGATCAGGGTGCAGACCCAGTATGCCTGGCGCCCTCCCGCGCAGGCGACCCGCACCCGTTCGACGACCTCGTCACGGCGCCAATCCGGTATGGCCACGGTCGCAATGGGCGTGCGCCCCGGGGGCAGCTCGTCGATCACCGACAGGTCCAGATCCGCATAGACGGCCATCGCCAGCGAACGCGGAATCGGTGTTGCGGTCATGATCAGCTGGTGCGGCGTGACACCGGAGCGCTCGCCCTTTTCGCGCAGACGCATACGCTGGTGCACCCCGAAGCGGTGCTGCTCGTCGATGATCGCCAGGCCGAGGGCGGCGAACTCGACGTCGGCCTGGAACAACGCGTGGGTTCCGACCACGACCGCGGCGCTGCCGTGCGCGATGCGCCCGAGGATCTGGTCGCGCTCGGCGCCCTTGTGCCGGCCCGACAGCCACAGCGGCTCCAGACCCAGTGGCGCAAGCCAGCCACGCAGGCTGCGCAGATGCTGTTCCGACAGCAGCTCGGTCGGGGCCATCAGCGCCGCCTGATGTCCGGCCTCCACCGTCTGCAGGGCAGCCAGCGCCGCGACCACGGTCTTGCCGGAGCCCACATCGCCCTGCAACAACCGCATCATCGGCCTCTGGCCGGTCAGGTCGGAGGCGATTTCATCGACCACGCGCCGTTGCGCCGCCGTCAGATCGAACGCGAGCTCCGCGAGCAGACGGGTGCACAGCGAGCCACCCCCGGCGAGTCGCGGCGCCGAGAGCGCGCGTCGCTGCCGGCGCAGCCGCCGCAACGCGAGCTGGTGCGAGAGCATCTCCTCGAAGGCCAGCCGCTGGAACGCCGGATGACGCCTCTCGGTGAGCTCTTGCACCGAGGCGTCGGCGGGGGGGCGATGCAGGAAGTGGATCGCCTCGGCCAGCGGCAGAAGATGCATCGGGGCGATGACCTCGGCGGGCAGCCAGTCGCGCAACGCGTCGGGCTCCTGCGCCAGCCGCTCCAGGGCCTGCTCGGTCAGGGCCCGCAGCGAGATCTGCTGCAGGCCCTCGGTGGATGGATAGATCGGCGTCAGCGCACCGCCCACCAACGCCGGGGCCGCCTCGGAGCAGGCCTGGTACTCGGGATGCACCATCTCCAGCGAGTGTGGGCCCTGGCGCACCTCGCCATAACAGCGCAGGCGCGCGCCCGGACACATCGCACCCACCTGCCCGTGCCCAAAGTGAAAGAAGCGCAGCAGCAGTCGGCCACCCCCCTGGTCGGCGAGCCAAACCTTCAGCGAGCGGCGCCGCCCTTGGGCGATCTGCGCGTCGGTGACCTCCCCCTCCACCAGGGCCTCTTCGCCCGGAACCAGGCCAGTGAGCGAACGCAACCGGGTGCGGTCCTGATAGCGCACCGGAAGGTGGAACAGCAGATCCTGTACCGTCCTGATGCCCAGCCGCGCAAGCCGTTGCGCGACGCGCGGACCAACGCGCTTGAGCCGGTCGACGGGGATCTGATCCAGGGCGGTGATGGTCGGCTTGTCCAAACTCGCTCGTCAATCGGCGACAACCGTGGGCGTCGGAACCCGTGTCAGCGCAATCGCTGGCCCAGATGCCGAGCGGCCGTGTCCTGTCGCGAGGCCACAGATGGTGCATTCAATCGAATGCAAGGATCGCAGAACGGCAAGACGAACTCAAAAGCCGGGGACCAGCGCCCGGCCCTCTCAACCTCGAAAGGCCGGTTGGCCCCAATGGCGCGACGCAAGACACTGTTTTCATGGCACGCGCGGGGTCTCCGCCGCCTCACCGCATGGCTCAACGGCGCCGGGACTGGGCAGTGCGCCGCCTGACGCGCCGCATCCGCGCGCGGCCGATTCATGAACAGCTGATTGAGCCCCGCCGGGTAACACTCCACCGGGGGCAGATCGGCCAGTTGCAACACCACATCGATTCTGTTCTCTTTGATTTCGGGGCGCGCAAGCGCCAGCATGCTCTCCAGGTTGTCGCGCAGATCCACTTCCTTGTACTCTGCCTCGTGGAGTCGGGAGAAGGTGCGCGGGTTCTGCACCATATCTTTACCCGCCCCAGACCGTCCTGGGTCGGCCTGAAGGGACCGTCCAGCTCGTCCCGCAGGTAGTCGATCTCATGGGTCTTGCGCACCTCGTCCGCCGATTCGCCCGCTCCGCGTTGCCGGGCCAGGGCTTCCAGTTGGTCGAGCCCGGCACGGAGGTCGTCGACGTATCCCTTACAGGCTGTGCAGATTGCCGATCACGAAACCCGGCCGGTTGTCGATCTCATGGGCCACGCCGGCAATCGGCTGACCCAGCACGCTCATCTTCTCGGCCTGGATCAACATCGCCTGGGTGCGACGCAGTTCCACCGAGGCATCCTGAAGGAGACGGTCCTGCTTGAGGAGCTGCCGCTGGAGAGGTACGTCGGTTACCTGCGGACCATGGCGGTGGTCCACGGGGTGCTTGAGCACAGGCTGCCCGCCGCGGCCTGGGACGATCGGATGCGCAAGCTGCCGGACCTGCAGCGCGATCTGGCGCAATTTTGCCCCGCGGCCGGTACGCGACATCCCCGCGGCCCACGCCGCCGCCGAGACAATGGCCGGGCGTCTGCTGCGACGCTCGGTGCGGCGGCCGGTCTCCGTGCTCGGCTACCTCTACGTGCTGCAGGGTTCCACCCTCGGGGCGAGCGCGGCCAGCGCTTCACCGACAGCGACGGCGCCTGGCTGGGCGAGGTGCTCGCGACCCGGGGCATGCCCCGCATCCTGCTGCAACGACATCTGGAGCGCCTATACGAGGAACTGATCCGACGGGTGCCGGAACGGCAGGCCGGGCACGGGCGGCTGCTGGCGGCGGCCGAGGCGCTGGCGGACGAGCGCCGCTCGGTCATCGGCGATGAGACGTTTGACAAACTGGTCGGCCGTTTCGACGTTGCCGTGGGTCCCGATTGGCCCGCACGGCTACGGGGCACGGGCCCAATATTGGTCGACGCCGTCGCGGACGAGCACGTCGGCCTGGAAGGCACGCTGGAAAGCCTGCGCGGCTGGCTGACGGACGCGGGGCGGTTCCCGCCGCATTGGGTCGAGGCGGTGGACCGGTGCGTGGAAGCGGCCCAATCGGCCGTCTCCTCACCCGCCGACCGATCGGAGACACCCGGTATCCGGTGCCGCCGCCGAGCACGGCCGGCGGCCCATTGGAGTACGCCAACATGGTCAAACAACAGCGTTTCGAGATCACGACCCGCGGGCGCGGCACCTACGACATCACGCGCGAGGTGGCACAGGCGGTGCGGGCATCCGGTGTCCGCATCGGTCTCTGCCACCTGTTCTCACAGCACACCAGCGCATCGCTGATGCTCTGCGAGAACGCCGACCCGGCCGTCCGCCGCGATCTGGAGGCATTCCTGGCCCGGCTGGTGCCCGATGGCGATCCCCTGTTCGAGCACGCCGACGAGGGCGCCGACGACATGCCAGCCCATATCCGCTCGATCCTGACCAACATGGATCTGACGCTACCGGTCGACGACGGGCGATGCGCGCTGGGGACCTGGCAGGGGGTCTACCTCTACGAGCACCGGCAGCGGGGCCACCGGCGTACGATCCTGGTCACCGTGCAGGGCGATGCCTGAGGCGATGCCGATCCAATGGCTTCCCGGCAGTGGATCGGCTCGTGAACCGGAGACGGGGTCTGCGGCTCGCTCCATCCCTGGCCCGCGACCTATTCGATCTCGATCCAAACGGGGCAATGGTCAGAGGGCCTTTCCAGCGCCCGGATCTCGTAGTCGATGTCGGCGTCGCGCAGACGCTCGCGCAGCGGCGCGCTGACGAGGATCAGATCGATACGCAGCCCACGCTTGGGCTCGCGTTCGAAACCGCGGGAACGGTAGTCGAACCAGCTGAACCGATCGGAGACATCGGGATGGATGACCCGATAGGCGTCGAACAGACCCCAGTCGGCGACGGCCTTCAACCAGTCACGCTCCTCGGGCAGAAAGCTGCACTTTCCGGTCTTCAGCCAGCGTTTTGCGTTGTCCGCGCCGATACCGATATCGGCATCGAGCGGGGCCACGTTCATGTCGCCCATCAGCACCAGATTCTGATCCGGTGAGAAATGCTCGCGCAGGTAGACCACGAGGTCGGCGTAGAAACGGCGCTTGTTCGGAAACTTGCTGGGGTGCTCGCGGCTCTCGCCCTGCGGGAAGTAGCCGTTGATCACGGTGATCTCCTCGCCATCACCGCTGAAGACCCCGGTGATGGCCCGCCGCTGGGCATCCTGTTGGTCGGTGGGAAAGCCCGTGGCCACGCGCAGAGGCGGCCGCTTGCTCAGCAGCGCGACGCCATAATGGCCCTTCTGACCGAAGTAGCTCGGCACATAGCCCAGCGCCTCGATACTCTCGCGCGGGAAGGCGTCATCGGCGACCTTGGACTCCTGGATCCCGATCAGGTCCGGATCGTGACGTTCCTTCAGCGCCTGAAGCTGATGCTGGCGACTGCGGATGCCGTTGACGTTGAACGAAACGAGCTTGAGCATGATGGTTTTTCCGAACAGGCGCGGTCCCGGGCTCCCGGAGACCATGGGTCCAATCCGTATCGCTCAGTGCACCAGGCTGCCGAGCCGCGCTCCGGCCCGGATCGGACATCAATCCGCGGCCCCCGCGCAGACCTCGAAGGTCTCGCCCCGACCCATTTCCCGGCCGTGCGCGTAGGCCCTGCCCCAGGGAAGGTGCTCCTGATCGCCGGCGGCGTCATAGGGGTCTGGCGCCACCAGCGCCTTCACGCGCCCGTCGTACCCCAACTCACAGAGTGCCGAGACCATCCCGTTGGCATAGCCGCGGTTGTACCAGAGCTGGGGGTCATCCTGACGATCGAGGTAACCCTCCGACTCCTCGAAAAGCTCGACCATCAGATTGAGCAGCTGTTGGATGAGTGCTGGATCAGGCATGACAGGGTCGCAAGGCGGCAGGGACAACGGCCAACGGCGCGAAGCCTAGCATGCCCCGGCGCCCCTGACCATCGGGCACACCACCCACCGGGTCGACAGGCAGGTCCTGCCGACGAAACCCGCCTGACACGCCAGCGCCCCTCTCCAGGGATTGAGCCGGAGCGCCCCGCGGATGATCGCCAAGCTGCTCGCCGGGAAAAATCCAAGGGGTCTGCAACGGCTTGCTCGGAACGCGACGATGCGAGCCCAACGGCAATCCGGCCTTCGACAGGGTGAGTCGCCGCCGGATTCCCCGGCCGGCATACCTCCCCACACCGGAGATATACGACAGCGCAACTGGCCCGCGCGGACCGGTTCGCTTGATTGGCACGTGCCCCAATGCTATCGTCCGCGCCGGCATTTCCCCGCTCGCTGATGATGCCGATCCCGCCCCAGGGTGTCGACTGAAGTCAGCGGTGCAATCGGCTGGAGGCTTTATGGAGCGCTACACGGATGAGTGACGACCGCGTGAGTGGTCAAAGGCTCACGAACCCGCGAATGGCGCGCCGCCGGACGCGAAGCGCGCGCGAGGCCGAGCGCATCCATCATCGATACAGTGGCCCTGCTGGCGCAGGGGGCACGGTGGCCAACGCCGTGGCCCTGCGGGTCGATGCCGATAGGATCGGCAACGACTTCAAGCATTGCCGTCAGGACAGCACTGAGCACCCACGGCCGTTGGACCTCCTCGGCAGTGACGCGCCGCGCGATGCGGCGCGGCTGGCCGGGCGCGGGGCCCATCCGCGCTCCACACGCCATCAGACCGCGAGCTCGGTCGCACACCGGGTCCCCCAAATTCATTTCGGGTCGATCAGGAACAGACCCGGCCGCTACACCCCATCCGGCCAGGGCACTCTTAAATCATTCGAAATTGAAAACCGAAGACTGGCACGGGATTGACAGAGGTGCGTTTCCGTCTCGCCTCGAGCGCGCGGTTCGCGCGCATTGATCACGAAGGTGTACTGCTGTTGCAGCAGGCCGGCGAGGTGCTGGTCATCAACGAGCTGGGCATGCGCATCATCGAGCTGATGGACGGCATGGTCGCGCTGGACACGATCGTCGATCGCCTCCTCCCCGGGCTCGAGGTCGATCGGCCGACCCTGGAGCGGGATGTCGGCCAGTTCGTCGCGGAGCTGGACGAAGCGGGCGCGTTGGAGCATCGCTGAGATGTCGTCTTACGCGGAGGTGATGGCGCGCGTCTGGAACGGCCGGCGGCTGTTCTCGGTGCTGCTCGAGCTGACCTACCGCTGCAACCTCGACTGCTTCTTCTGCTACAACGACCTCGGGCTGCGGGGCCGCATGATGCGTTTGCCGCGGTATCGGCAGTTGCTCTCCGAGCTACGGGATCTTGGGGCGATGAACCTCTCCCTGTCCGGTGGGGAACCGCTCGCGCATCCGGATTTCTTCGCCATTGGCGCAGATGCGCGGCAGCGTGGCTTCGTGGTCCGGATCAAGACGAACGGCCATGCCCTCGGACGATCGCTTGCCGACCGCATCCAGGGCGAGATCGACCCCTTCCTGCTCGAGGTCAGCCTGCACGGCGCCAGCGCGCCTGTCCACGACCGCCAAACGCGGGTCACCGGCAGCTTCGATCGCTTGTTGCACAACCTCGACGCGATCAGGGCCGCGGGCCTGCGCGTGCAGCTCAATGGCGTGCTCACGGCCTGGAATCAGGACGAGATCGAGCAGATGTTCCTGCTCGCCGACGGCCTGGGTCTGCCGCTCCAGCTCGATTCCCGCGTCACGCCGCGGGATGACGGTGACACGGCCCCCCTTTCCATCGCACCCGCTCCGGAGGCGATGCACCGGTTGCTTCGTCTGCAACGGCAGCGCTTGGCCCCGCACCATCCGCAAGCGCCGGGGGGGCGAAAGGCCAGCGCGACGACGGCCACCCGCAACCACTGTGGCGCGGGGACCTCGACCCTGACCATCGACCCCTTCGGCAACGTCTATCCCTGTGTGCAATGGCGGCGCAGCGCGGGAAATCTGCACCAACAGCGCCTGACAGAGATCTGGGGCGACTCGCCGGTGCTCCGGGAGGTGCGCGGCATCACCGAGGGCGTGGCCGTGCGCATCCGTGAGCTCGGTCCGCGGGCGCGGCTCGCGGGTTTCTGTCCCGGATTCGCGGAGCAGACCCTGGGCTCGCCCGCGTCGCCCGATCCGGTCACGCTCCAGCGTCTGCGAATGCACGAATCCCTGGCGGGCGTTGAGCGGGGCCCGCGGGACGATGCCGGGCCAGACGATCCCCGGCCGGATGCCGATCTCCCATCGTCGCCCACGCCGACAACGCGCCCGGCCTGAATCTCGCCCGCAACGTCTCGTTTTATCCGATCGTCCCGAAAGGAGTCTCCCGATGCACAAGCCCGCCGCCAAGCTGATTGCCCTGACCGCCGGACTGCTCTGCGCGGCCAGCCAGGCCGCGACCATCACGGTCAACACAACGGCCGATACGTGGACCAATGGCGGCAGCTGTTCCATCCGCGAGGCCCTCGACCGCGTGTACTTGCACTCCGACGGCCGTGGCTGCAAGGCAACGGGGACCTACGGGAGCAACGACACGATCATCATCCCGATCGGCACCTACACCCTGACTCGCCCGGGTGCGGATTGGGACTATGGAGACCTCGACGTCGAGGCCAACGTCACCCTGCAGGGCGGCGGCGGCAACGCCGAGGGCACCGTCATCGATGCAAGCGGGCTCGGCAGCGCCGTCAGCGCCGACACCAACGTGATCGAGGTCCTGACGGGCGTGACGGCGGTCTTCAA
>JAXGTD010000069.1:0-21553 GCA_040775095.1 Chromatiaceae bacterium
AGTATCGATGTATACGCCTCGCAGCTACGAAGTCTCTTGGTTGAGAATTTCGAGATCATCCGCTATTGAAAACCGAAACCCTCAATGCGGAGCGTATACGAGGTGTACGTATCGGCTTTAGTCGAGGAAGAGGTTTCGCGTGGAGACCCACGCGCGGCAAGCTTGCGTCTATCTGTTATCGAAGAAGTTCCGGCGTTGGATATCACCGACGAGGCCAAGAACCTCGCCAAGGACCTAGTCAGGCTTAATGCTATTCCGACAAATAGCGAGGAAGATGCGCTGCACATTGGCATTGCCGCAGCGAACGGCATCCATTTCCTGCTCACGTGGAACTTCAAGCACATCAATAATGCTGAAACCAAGGCAGCTATCGTAGAAGTCGTGGAAAGCCATGGCCTTGTCTGCCCCGTCTTGTGCTCTCCGGAAGAACTAGGAGCGTGATTCGTGATTGAAGACCCTATCGTTGCGGAAATCCGGCGTTACCGAGCAGAGCACGCCGCGAAATACGGTCACGATCTTGATCGCATTTGTAATGCACTGCGGGAGCGCCAAGCGAAGTCATCTCGGAAGGTGGTTAAGCGTAGTCCGCGCTTACTTCTTCCAAAAACTGGCAGCTAACAATCCCACCGACTCCGACGCCAAACTGCGGCCTTCGCTATCGCTCAGGCCGCAGTTTGGAGCGGGCTGTGGTTAACGTTATCGCGCCGAGCAAAGCTCGGCGTCTCTTGCCGGGTAAAAGTCCCGGTCGGGTAAGGTCTCGACGAGGCCGTCCGCGCGGGTCCACTCCGGGTCTCTTGCCGGGTGAAAGTCCCGGTCGGGTAAGGGTTAGCCGCCCGCCCGTATCGAGTGTTGGTCCTATTGAGGAGCGGGGTAACTCGCGAACAATAGATGGGGCAAGCGTGCACAGAGAATCCTGTAGGCCGTAGGGGAGATCGTGCTCCCTGAAGTGCTGGTACAGCTTCGAAACAAGCTGATTGCGGATGTCGACAGTCTTAGCGTCCTGGAAGGCAACACGAAGCACCCGTTATGGCTTGGGTGTGGAGGTCCGCCGGAGTCCTCAGGCCGTGGCATGCAGGAAGAGAGACGTTGGGGAACTCGGGAAGCCCCGAAGGCTCCTGGATGAGATGAGACGATGAAACCGACTGGGCTGGGACACGAACGGGTGAAGAGCCCTGACGCGGCTCGCGCTCGGGTGGAGTCGTCGAGCACGGAGCAGCCAGGCAGGCGGGAGTCCGCCGGATGCCAACGAGGTATCTTATCGGGCATAGTCGTCGGAGGTCGGGAAAGCCGGCCGCAGGGCGAAGGACCCGACGGGAGTACGCAGCGCGCAAAGGAAACGCATGCCGGATATGCAGGATCGGAGCACCATGAGCCAGCCTCACTGCGCGCGATAGCCAATCGAGCGAAGGAAAGCAAACACCACCGCTTTCGCAATCTCTACCAGGAGGTGGATGCCGACCTGTTGATGTACTGCTGGCACGGCTTGAACAAGGACGCGGCCAGCGGCGTCGACGGGGTGACGGCAGGGCTCTGCGCGGCCAATCTGGAAGGCAATATCACCGACCTGGCCGAGCGCGGGAAGGCCGGGCGCTACCGGGCGAAGCTCGTGCGGCGCGTCTACATCCCCAAGGAGAACGGAAAGCAAAGGCCGCTGGGTATTGCAGCGTTGGAAGATAAGCTCGTGCAACTGGCCTGTGCCAAGCTGTTGGGGCGATTTACGAGGAAGACTTCCGCGAATGCGCTCACGGTTACCGCCCGGGTCGCAGCGCCAAGGATACGGTCGTCGATCTGAGCTTTGAACCGATGTACGGCAAGTTCGGCTTTCTTGTTGAGGCCGACATCCGCGGGTTCTGCGAGCACATCGATCATGACTGGCTGCTGCGGATGCTGGCGTTACGGATCGACGATCGCGCCTTATCTTCATCTCATCGGCAAGTGGCTCAAGGCGGGGATCTTGGACACCGACGGAGCGGTGCTCCACCCCGACACAGGAACCCCGCAAGGCATGAACCACTTGGATCATCCGCCAGTCTCGTCTACATACACAGCCACGGCCCTACCTAATGCCCGGCGCCATCCCGTATGACCTCAGCGGACGATACAGGGAGACGGGGACGGCATTTCAAGTCAAGCGAGTCAGCCAGGCTGATCGCGGACCCCAGGAGCCACACCCCCGTCTTACCGCCAGAGTATCGCTCTCAGCGCCCTCCGGCTACCTGTAAATCGGATGGTAGACCCCGCCTGCTCCTCGGGGGCCGAGCCACCAGCAGGAGTACTCCCGTCTGCTAGACTAATCCATAGAAAAATACTCTGGTATACCGGCGCCCCGAGGGGGTGCTCGGACGGGGAGAGAGGTTTTGCAGGACCGCTGTTACGTCCCTGCCGCTCGTTACGCCGCCCCCGCAGGGCTGTTCCTGCTCTGCGGTCGCGCCGTCGCGGACTTCGGCCTCAACCTGACACCAGGGGTGACCGCGGTCAGCGAGCAGGTTTATGACCTGCACATGCTGATCCTCTGGGTCTGCACCGTCATCGGCGCTGTGGTCTTCGGCTTCATGGGCTATGCGATCCTGCGCCACCGCCGGTCCCTGGGGGTCAAGCCCGCGGGCTTTCACGGCAACCTGGGGCTGGAGATCCTGTGGACCCTGGTGCCGTTCCTCGTCCTGGTCGCTATGGCGGTGCCCGCCACCCGTGTCCTGCGGACGATGGTGGACACCCGCGACGCCGATCTGACCATCAAGGTGACGGGTTATCAGTGGCGCTGGCACTACGACTACCTGGAGCAGGGGATTGGCTATTTCAGCCGCCTGACGACCACGCAGGACGCGATCCACGGCAGAGCACCCAAGGACCAGCACTACCTGCGCGAGGTGGACCAGCCCCTGGTCGTGCCCGTGGGCCGCAAGATCCGGTTCCTCACGACCTCGAACGACGTCATCCACTCCTGGTGGGTCCCGGATCTGGGCTGGAAGAAGGACGCGATCCCCGGCTTCATCAACGAGGCCTGGGCCCGTATCGACCGCCCGGGCACCTACCGCGGTCAGTGCACCGAGCTGTGCGGCGTCGGCCACGGCTTCATGCCCATCGTCCTGCAGGCACTGCCAGAGGCGGACTTCCAGCGCTGGCTCGACGGACAGCAGGCGGAGCAGGCGGCGAGCGCGGCGGCCGCCTCGCGAACCTGGAGCCGGGATGCCCTGCTGCAGCGCGGGCGGGAGATCTTCGAGAGTACCTGCGCCGCCTGTCATCAGCCTACCGGCATCGGTGTCCCTGGTGTCTTCCCCGCCATCAAGGGCAGCAAAGTCGCCACGGGGCCGCTGCACGCGCATCTCGACATCGTGCTCAACGGCAAGGCGGGCACGGCCATGCAGGCATTCGGGAATCAACTCCCCGATCGTGACCTTGCCTCGGTCATCACCTTCGAGCGCAACGCCTTCGGCAACGACACCGGAGACCTGGTGCAGCCGGCCGACGTCAAGGCAGCCCGCGACAGGCCCCGACCGGCCAGCATGAACCCCGAGCAACAAGCCGCGGAGGCACACCCATGACCACCGCCGTCGCCGCCCCGCAAGACCTGCAGGAGCATGGCCCCAGCCGAGGGCTGCTGCGCTGGGTCACCACCACCAACCACAAGGACATCGGGACCCTGTACCTGCTGTTCTCCCTGCTGATGTTTTTCGTCGGCGGGACCATGGCCATGCTGATCCGCGCCGAGCTGTTCCAGCCCGGGCTGCAGCTGATGGAGCCGCTGTTCTACAACCAGATGGTCACGCTGCATGCCCTGGTCATGATCTTCGGGGCGGTGATGCCCGCCTTCGTAGGGCTGGCCAACTGGCAAATCCCGCTCATGATCGGCGCACCGGACATGGCCCTGCCGCGCATGAATAACTGGAGCTTCTGGATCCTGCCTTTCGCCTTCTCCATGCTGCTGTCCACCCTGTTCATGCCGGGCGGCGGTCCGGGTACCGGTTGGACCCTGTACCCGCCGCTGGTGCTTCAGACGGGGGCCGCCTTTCCCTACGTCATCTTCAGCATCCACCTCATGGGGCTGTCGTCGGTTCTGGGTGCCATCAATATCATCGTCACCATCCTCAATCTGCGGGCGCCGGGTATGACCCTGATGAAGATGCCGTTGTTCGTCTGGACCTGGCTCATCACGGCCTACCTGCTGATCGCGGCCATGCCGGTGCTGGCCGGGGTCATGACCATGCTGCTCACGGACAAGTTCTTCGGTACCAGCTTCTTCAACGCCGCCGGTGGCGGGGACCCGGTGATGTTCCAGCACCTGTTCTGGTTCTTTGGGCACCCGGAGGTCTACATCATGATCCTGCCGGCCTTCGGGATCGTCTCCCAGATTCTGCCGACCTTCGCGCGCAAGCCGCTCTTCGGCTACAGCTCCATGGTCTATGCCGCGGCCTCGATCGCGATTCTCTCTTTCATGGTCTGGGCGCATCACATGTTCACCGTCGGCATGCCACTCGCCGCCGAGCTGTTTTTTATGTACACCACCATGCTGATCGCGGTGCCAACAGGGGTGAAGGTCTTCAACTGGGTGGCAACCCTTTGGCGCGGCGCCATGAGCTTCGAGACCCCCATGTTGTGGGCTTTGGCCTTCGTGGCGCTCTTCACCGTCGGCGGCCTGTCCGGGCTGATGCTCGCAATGGTTCCAGCGGACTTTCAGTACCAGGACACCTACTTCGTGGTGGCGCACTTTCATTATGTGCTGGTTACAGGCGCCGTCTTCGCCATCATGGGCGCGGTCTACTACTGGCTCCCGAAGTGGACTGGGCACATGTATAACGAGCGACTGGGCAGGCTCCACTTCTGGCTGTCGGCGGTGTTCGTCAACGTCCTGTTTGTCCCGCAGCACTTCCTGGGCTTGGCGGGCATGCCCAGGCGTATCCCGGACTACGCGCTGCAGTACGCCGACTGGAACATGATCTCGAGTCTCGGCGGCTTCGCCTTCGGTCTCGCCCAGCTCGTGTTCGCGTATAACGTCATCGTGACCATGCGCCGCGGGGTCCAGGCGCGCGCCAGGGTCTGGGAAGGTGCCGAAGGGCTCGAATGGACGCTGAGCTCGCCGCCGCCCTACCACAGCTTCCACGAGCCCCCGGAGGTCCGGTGAGTCAGCCAAGTCGAGCCCGGGAACGCCGAACGCTGTGTCTCGCCCTGTTGCATGGGCTGATCGCCTTTGCCTTCTATGCGGCCGCACTCCTCGTACAGGCGCCGCCATGACCAGGCAGATGCCGCACCGATCCCACCGGCGCCTGGTCTGGCGCATCCTGCTTCTTGCCGTTGCGATGTTCGGGTTCGGCTTCGCTCTGGTGCCGCTGTACAACGTCTTCTGCCAAGCGACGGGCTTCAACGGAAAGCCCGGCCGGACCGCTGCGGCCGAGGTCCCGTATCGCCCGGATGCGGAGCGTACGGTCTGGGTCGAGCTCCTGGCGAACGTGAACACTTCGGCCTCCTGGTCCTTCCGCCCCACCGTGACCCGGATGGCGGTCCATCCGGGGGCTTACTACACCACGAGCTACAAGGCCCGAAACCCGACCGCGGAGCAGCTCGCAGTGCAGGCGGTGGCGAGCGTCGCGCCCGGCGCGGCGGCGCGCTACCTGCACAAGACCGAGTGCTTCTGCTTTCGTCGCCAGGGCTTTGCCGCACATGAGGAGCGAGACCTGCCCCTGCGCTTCACGATCGATCCGGCCATCCCCCCGGAAATAGGGACCCTGACCCTGGCCTACAGCCTCTTCGACGTTCCGGGCGGATAAGCCGCGAAGGTGACAACACATGACCCAGCACCGCCCTGCCATCGGCGACAGCCGTTACTTCGTCCCCCCCGCCACCTATTGGCCTATCGTCGGCTCCATCGGCCTCGCCGGGCTGTTCGTGGGTTTTGCTCACCTGCTGAGCGGCGGCGACCTGGGCACGCCCCTGATGATCGGCGGGGCGACGCTGGTCGTCGTCATGCTGTTCGGATGGTTTGGCACCGTGATCCACGAGGGTCTGGGCGGCAGCTATAACGAGCAGGTGAATCGCTCCTTTCGCATGGCGATGGGCTGGTTCATCTTCTCCGAGGTGATGTTCTTCGGGGCCTTCTTCGGGGCCTTGTTCTTCGCCCGGGTGTTTTCCGTCCCCTGGCTCGGTGGGCATGCGAGCGGCGCGGAGACCCACCTGATCCTGTGGCCCCACTTCGAGTCCCTATGGCCACTGCTACAGACGCCCGACCCCAGCCGATTCCAAACCGCCAAGGCGGCCATGGCGCCATGGGGCGTGCCAGCCATCAACACCCTGGTCCTGCTCTCCAGCGCGGTAACCCTCACCTGGGCGCACTGGGGGCTGCTCAGGGAGCGCCGCCGGCAACTCCTGATCGGGCTGCTCGCGACCGTGTTGCTCGGGATGCTATTCCTGGTGCTTCAGGCGCACGAATACTGGTACGCCTACCACGACCTCAACCTGCGGCTGAGCTCGGGCATCTACGGATCGACCTTCTTCATGCTCACGGGCTTCCACGGGGCCCACGTGACCATCGGCGCCATCATGCTCTTGGTCATGCTGATGCGCGGCCTGCTCGGGCACTTCACACCGACGGAGCACTTCGCGCTCCAAGCGGCCTCCTGGTACTGGCACTTCGTAGACTTCGTGTGGCTCGGCCTGTTCGTCGTCGTCTATTGGCTTTGAGCCATCGCCCTGACTAGGGCGCCGTTGGTAGGATCAGACAGCGCGCCCGATGCGAGCGCTTGCGCCTGGCCGAAAGCCCCGGGGGGCGCGCACCGCTCCAACCAGACAGGGGTCGCAGGCCGTGTACGGGAAAGCTGTATGCACGGGTTGATGAGAGAGGGCTGGCTACCGTGACTATGGCCCCGCTATTGAGGCACCGCCAGACGAAAGGGGCGGCAACAGATAGGCTGGACCTACGGACGCGAACACCGGCTCTCTACGCTACCCGAGCCGTGACCCCGAGCCGCGCGCGGTCAGCCGTGTGCCGCCTACAGGTCGTCCAAAGGATCTTCGGCTCCTTGGTGGCGCGCGCCGCGTCGATCCTACCCTCCAGCGGGTGGTCCAAGACCCTACTTGTAGAGGAACACCAGGGCGTTGAGCGCTTGGTTTTGCGTGGAAGCCGCAACGTTCCGTTCTTCCGCGAGATAGCTCGGGAAGGTTTCGATCTCGGGGCCCCCGCCGCCAGCAGATCCTCCCGAGACAGCATCTTTTGGAAGCGCACGAACTGTGCGATCCAATCGCAGTAGCTCCGCTCCGTGTGGATCGAGTAGCGCAGCCGCCGCATCACCCCTCGCACCTCGTCCATCGGCCTTAGTCCCGCCATGCCTGAACTGCCTCGACGTCAAGGTACCCGCCCACCCCTTGCCTGGGGGCCGTATCTGCCCGAAAATCCAGCCACTATCCACTTGTCAGGGTGCTTTGACCTGTTAGGTGCTGATATTGGACTTATCAGGGCAGGCGTGCCCGAAAACCCGGCTAATATCAACTTATCAACGCACGTACGCCCTGATAATTACGGATATCGCAGATTTCCTTGCAAACGTGCCTGAAAAGTCCGGAAATATGGGCTTATCAGGGCAAATTTGCCTTGATACTAATGGTTCGGCTATAAAATGATTCAAGCAAGGTGATCTGTGGAATTTGAGTGGGACAACAAGAAAGCAGAAAAGAACCCGAAAAAGCATGGAGTCTCCTCTCGGGAAGGCGCCTCCGTTTTTGGAGATCCTATGGCAATTACCTTTGACGACCCAGATCATTCTATTGGCGAACACAGAATGCTGAACTTTGGGATCAGAAGGACTGGAAAAATGGTCATTGTGTCGCATACTCAACGTAACGGTTCAACGCGAATCATTAGCGTTCGCCTGATGGAAAATCACGAGAGACAAATTTATGAAGAAGGCTAAAGAAAATGATGAAATGAGGAAGGAATATAAAAGAGACGACCTGGGAAATGGTGTGCGGGGCAAATATTACGAATCTTATATGGAGGGCCACAACCTTGTTCTTCTAAAGCCGGAAGTAGCAAAGGCGTTTCCGTCCGAGGAGGCGGTGAATGAGGCGTTGTTGTCTCTTATTAAGATAGCTGAAGCATCAGTAGGCCGAACAAGGCCATAAACTCGGGCCCCAAAAAGCGCCGCTCCTTCGTCGCTCTGCTTTTTGGTCCCGGTTATGGCTGGCGTTATGTAACAAGGAGAACCAACATGAAACTTGTCCCTGTTGGCGAGAAAACAGTCTGCGGCATTAGTGTTCGCACGAAGAACTCGGATGAAATGCAGCCTCAAACAGAAAGGATTGGAGAATTGTGGCAACAGTTTTATCAGGACATTGCCCCAAAATTACAAAACGGTGCGGCTATTTTTGGTTTGTATTCCAATTATGAATCTGATGCGTCTGGAGAATTTACTGTTATGGCTTGTTCCGATAAAGTAAATGAATCAGCAAGCAATGATCTAGAGCAATCCTCAATCCAAAATGGGAATTATCTAGTTTTTGAAGGTGCTGGGGAAATGCCTCAGGCTGTCATTAACACGTGGTCAAAAATCTGGGATTATTTTTCCGCTGATACCTCAGATTATCAGAGGGCATATACAACGGATTTTGAATTTTACAAAAGTCCAAATGAAATTGAGATTTATATTGCAGTCAAATAGTTCTATAACAATCACATCCAGCCGACCTAAAACCGCTACGCACTTCTTACTCCGCTGATGTGAGGCGTTAGGCGCTAATAGCAGGGCCGATGTCCATTGTGGTATTCATCAAATCGGTGGTCGTCTGGTTCGCGATACTGGCAATCGCCGTGCTGAACGGATTGCTTAGAGAGAACGTCCTTGTCCCCAATTTTGGCGCGGAGCCGAGTCTGGCGCTAAGCGGGGTCTTACTCAGCTGTCTTATTTTCATGGTTGCGTATGTCTTGCTACCGTGGCTCGGGACCCGAGCTCCAGCGCAACTGGTTCTCGTCGGCTTCGGGTGGCTTGCGCTAACGCTCGTTTTCGAGTTTTCGTTCGGTCTGTCGCGGGGCGAAGCGTTAACGGAGATGCTCGATGCTTACACATTCGAGGGCGGTAACCTTTGGCCGGTGGTTCTGTTGATCACCGTCGTGTCGCCGTGGCTGGCGGCTCGGCTCAGAGGCTGGGTTTGATGCAGTCCCACGTGGCGGGGCGGTCAGGTCGTGCCGCGTGCACGCGTGTGCGCTCCGCACTGCAGGGTTGCTCGGGCGTGGTTTTTCCTTTGCCGGTCGCGCAACTGCTGTATGCCGGGCGGCGCTTTCCCCGGCTCTCGGCAAAGCGGTAACGGATTCCGTGCCGTACCGGGAGTTGTTGAGCGCCACGGCGATGGCGATCACCGTTGCGGCGTTCATCCCCTATGTCCGCGGAATCGTCAATGGCACCACCAAGCCGCATGTCTTTTCATGGGTCATCTGGGGTTTGACGACCCTCGTTGTCTTTTTCGCGCAGATCGACGGAGGAGGCGGGGCGGGGGCTTGGCCGATTGGTGTGTCAGGGACGATCACGGTACTGATTGCCTGCCTGGCGTATGTTCGGCGCGGGGACGTCACGATCACGAATGCAGACTTGGCGTTTTTCGTTTCGGCGGTGTTGGCGTTGCCCCTTTGGTTCTTCACGGCGGATCCACTGTGGGCAGTGGTCGTTCTGACGACGGTAGATGTCCTCGGGTTCGGACCGACGGTCAGAAAGATTTATCGTTTTCCGCAGTCGGAGTCGTTGTTGTTTTTTGCTTTGTTCGTGGTCCGCAATCTCATCGTCATCCTGGCGCTTGAGCATTTTTCGGTTACCACGGTGTTGTTCCCCGCCGTCATTGCATTGGCGTGTTTGCTTCTGATCGTGCTGGCAACTCTCAGAAGACGGGTGTTGGCGGTGTGAGAACGAGAAATGCAAACACGGGATCAGGTCTCGAGTTGCCCGCCTTGAGATCGGGGCTATTCTTGGGAGAGCTTCTCAACCGGGTGGCGCGGGGGGATGGCCGGGGCCCCGGCGGGTCGGGTTCGCCGGTGCGCTGAACCACCTCGTGCCATTGGGTACCGGAACCAGGGTTCCTTCCGGGCTGAGTCCAATTGGAGGCGAAAATGGCTGGTGGCCTGGGAATGCGCGGTAAAGACCTTCGGGTGTTCTGCATGATTGCGCAGCGGTTCGACGTGTACCTGCTGGTGCGTCAGACCAACGAGGCATCGCTGCCGTACGTTGGCAGGCCCGGCTATTACCCGAAGCCCGCGGCGATCAAGGCGAAGACCGCGGACCAGGATCCTCCGCCGGCGAGCTTCACGGTGAACGGGCGGTCGCAGACCCGCGTGCATCGGGTCGCGGGCCTGGTCGCACACCCCTGGTTCCAACCCGCGGCATTCGGTGCCGACAGGCTCGCCAAGGCCCGCGAGTGCTGGCTCGAAACCCTGGATTATGCGCTGTCGCCGGGCGCAAACGTCCCGGCGGCCGATCCCGCCAACCCGGCGACTTGGCCGGCCTGGGCCAAGGAGCGGGTGAGTGCCCGGACCGGGTGGCGGTGGCGGGTGGATGTCGATCCGGGCTCGGCGCACTTTGGCTGCCTCCAGGTGGCACGCGACGCTGTGCCCTGGAGCTATCTACACGGCGATTACGACCTCAAGGACGTCATCGTACGCGGCCACGAGGCGCACAACGAGCGTGTCGAGGGCACTGTCCACGGGGTCAAGAACTACACGCCTCGGCTGCTCGGCCGGGAATTCGAGACCATACAACGGGCCCTGAACGACGCGATGGGTGTGGAGATGGTCCAGCACGGCGCCGAGGCGCAGTTTGCCTGGCACGGTGATGAGCCCATCACGCTGATCCTGCCCGAAGGGCCGTCCTTGCAGTTCTTGATCCTGGGCAATGCCGAGGCCGTCCAGCGCTGGTACATCGATCGTAACCGGCGCCTGATCGCGCAGAACGGCAAGAATTACCTCGGTGACAAGAGCCGCTGGTTCTGGTTTGGGGACCACGGAAACCTGTTCCTGCCCGGTACCGACCGGTCCGTCTAGGTCGCACCGGCTGCCCGTTGGCGTTGCATCCGAGACGGGTGTCCCCGCTGCGAGGCCGCCGTTTCGGTGGCGCCGCACCCGGATGGCCCCGGTCAACAGCAGGGCGTAAGATGCCGCTTTCGTGTCCGTTTGCATGAGGCCGAACAGGGTGAGCGATTCCGATAGTTCCCGGCGTGCAACACGCCCGTTGGCAGAGAACGAGGGTGTCGATCGCGCGGTCGAGGTCGCGATTCGTCTCGGCGCCCTGGTCGTCATGCTGAGCTTGTGTTTCGTGATCGTGCGGCCGTTCCTGGTGCCGATCGCCTGGGGCATCATCATCGCCGTGGCGGTCTATCCGGGCTACCGCCGTCTGCTCGGTGCCGTCGCGGGACGGCGGGCGCTTGCCTCGACGCTGTTTGCGTTGCTCGCGTTGCTGTTGCTGATCGTCCCCATCCTGATGCTCAGCGGCACGCTTGTTCAGGGGGCGCAGGGGCTGGAGCGGGGCTTCGCGGACGGGGGGTTGAACCTGCCGCCGGCGCCCGACCTGTCGTACATCCCGCTGGTCGGTCAGCCGGTCCACGACTTCTGGGAGACGGCCTCGTCGAATCTGGAAGGCGCGCTGCGGATGATCGAGCCGCAGCTGCGACAGGTTGGCCATTGGACCTTGGGGTTCGCCAAGGACGCCGGTCTGGGCATTCTTCACTTTATCTTCGCCATTCTGATTGCCGCGGTCCTGCTGGCCAAGAGCGAGGCGGGCGCACGCACGGGCCGTGCCTTCGCGTGCCGTCTCGCCGGCGAGCGGGGTCACCGCTTCGCGCAGCTGGCCGAGGCGGTGGTGCGCAGCGTCTCGCGCGGGATCCTCGGTGTCGCGATGATCCAGTCGCTGCTCGCGGGCCTGGGGATGTTGGCCGCCGGCGTGCCGGCCGCGGGACTCTGGGCGTTGATCGCACTGCTGCTGAGCACGATCCAGATCGGCGTGTTTCCGATCATGTTGCCCGCGGTGGTGTACGTGTTCTATACCGGCGACACGCTGACCTCGGTGCTGTTTCTGATCTGGGCGATCTTCGTCGGCTCGCTGGACAACATCCTCAAGCCGATCCTGCTCGGGCGCGGCGTGTCGGTGCCGA
Organism: Chromatiaceae bacterium; assembly: GCA_040775095.1. Lineage (GTDB taxonomy): Bacteria > Pseudomonadota > Gammaproteobacteria > Chromatiales > Chromatiaceae > JAXGTD01. The sequence goes on from JAXGTD010000069.1 coordinate 12,115, forward strand.
TGCCGGTCATCTTCGTCGGTGCCATTGGAGGCTTTATCGGCGCGGGCATCATTGGGCTCTTCGTGGGGGCTGTCGTGCTCGTCCTCGGCTACGAACTGTTCATGGCGTGGCTGACCGATGGCCAGCGGCAGAATGGCCGGGCTGGCGAATGCGAATCCGGGGCCAACCCGCCGCCGGGCGAGCGAAACGCCGATTGACAGCGTGTCGCTCGGGAGACGCTGGCCAAATGCCTTCCGGGCATTGGCCAACTCCATTTTCAAGTGGCTGCGGCGTGCGAACCTGCCGGGCCTTCCATGGCCCAGACGGGAAGCGCTTTCAGCCAGCGTTGCCCTAATGCATCAACACCTCGAGTCGGATACGCGCGTTGTGCCCCGCGTCGGGTAGTAACCGCTCGATGCGGGCGCTTAGGTGGCGGCGTCGGTCGAGCAGCCGGGCCACGACCAGGTTCTCGCCGCGTGGCAGGTAGCCGAGCTTCTGTCCACGCCAGTAAAGCGCCACCGCGTCGGCGTCGTACGGGTTGTCGGCCTCGCGGGCCAGGGTCAGCAGGGCGCGGCGTTGAAGCGCCGACCACAGCCGCGGGGCCGCGTGATGGCGGAACCCGGACAGGGTGGCCCTCTGGATCAGGATGCAACGGCCAAGCACCTTGGCGGGGGTGCCGGTCGCGGGGAGACTGAGGGGATTTTGTTGCATCGGTTTGCCTCATCGAGTGGCTCCTGATGCATTCTTAGCATGGGTGCAGGCTCAATCCATGAGCCCGCCGATTCGCTACCTCGCTTCCCTCTGTCCCGAGGCGACGACTGCCCCGTGCCGGCTCAGCGCGAAGCGTCCGTTGCCTCCTCTGTATGGAACAGTCCATACACATAGGTCAGCTGCTGCGACAAGTGCTTGTTGAAGGGCTTGTTGAGCTTATTGTCGGGCAGTTTCTTCCACGCCGGCGTTTCCTCCGATAGGGCATCGTAGAGCTGCCATTGATGCTCGTATGAGCGACCCACCAGGCCGGCCAGGGCGCTTTGCTGCTCGGGATCGATGTAGTCGGAATCGATCTGCGCCAGCGCTTGTTTGGTGATGCGCATCCGGTAGACCCGTGCCGCATCAATCACCTTGTCCTCCGTGGCCTCCGGTAATTCGGTCTCGCCGCGCAGCAGGTCGCGGAATGCGACGCTGCCCACGGCCGTCTCACCCTCTATTTTTTCCAGTTTCGTGGCGGGGATGCCGGCTGCCTCCAAGTGCTGGACTACCGGCGCGCTCAAAGAATAGTGGATCTTGTAATAGACCACCTGATTGAACACGTTTTGCAGGAAGAACAGCATCACGAAGCAGATCACCGCGGCGACGATGGGCGTGGTGACCCAACCCGATGCGATGTTGCCCAGGGAAGTCCAGCGAATACCTTTCCCGCCCTTCAACAGTCCGATGCCAATCACCGCACCCACCACGGCCTGCGAGCTCGAAACCGGGATCAGCGGGATCGTCGGCAAGCCCTTCGAAGCGAGAAAATGCTCCAAGGTCACAGAGGAGAACAGGAACAGCACGATGGAATGCGAGATGACCACCACCCAAGCCCCGACGGGATTCAGCGGTAAAATGCCTTCGCCCACGGTCATCATAACTCGCTTTGAATACGTGAATACGCCGACACCGATAGCAATAGCGCCGATGAGGAACAACTGCTGAACCGACGAGAAGTCGACTCCCTTGCCGATGGTGATATCCGTGAATGGTGACGACGGGACGAAGACGCCCATGACATTGCCAATGTTATTGGCGCCCAGACTGTAGGAGCCAAACGCGCCAGCCACCAGCAACCCGAGACGGGTATAGGTGTCGAGCCGCAGCACGTGGATCCGGGACCGCTCGATCGCGACGGTGGTGAGCTTGTAGAGCAGTGCACCGAAAATGGCGCCCAGAACCGGACAGGCCACCCAAGTCGCCAGGATCTTGCTCAGAGCACCGGTATCGGTGATCGAGCCGCTAAACCAATTCCAGCCGATGATGGCGCCAACCACGGCCTGAGTCGTCGACACCGGAAGACCGGCCCGCGTCATCCAGTAGACCGTGAGCGCGGCCGAGAACGCGGCCATGAAGGCGCCCGGCAGCGCGTTAAGCGTGCCGAGCTCACCGAGCCCGTGGGCGGCCCCGGCCCCACTGATGACGGCGCCCAGGATCAGGAACAGGGTGCAGACGATGGCCGCCGTGGTGAACTGGATCATGCGGCTTGCGACCGCCGTTCCAAAGACATTGGCCGCGTCGTTAGCACCCAACGACCACCCCAGGAAAAGGCCGCTGGAGAGAAAAATTAAGAGCGTTATTTCCACTGATGACGTTCCCGAGATGGGCGTTTGAAGATCATGGTGACGCGTGATTGCCGACGTCCGCTCACAGGGAACGCTTTAGCGAATAGATCGCGAGCCAGTCACCCACGTTCTCGGATTCGTCGGCGAGATTATCGATCTTGTCGACGAAATAACGCAGGTGCATCTTCTGATCGAGCCCCATCTCGGAGGAGAAGATGGCCCGTTTTAAACGCGTTGCGATCTGATCGACCTCTTCTTCATGGAAGCCTACTTTATTGAGATGGTCGCGCACGGCGGCGATATTGCGGAAGAATGCCCGAGCGGCCAGGACGGCGGCCTCCATCGTCATGACTGCATGCGATGTCATCTGCTTGAAGTCTGCCTTGTAGGTTTCATCCACCGCCGGGCTTTCGACCGTGATCGCGAGAAAGATATCCTCGGCGAGTCCAAGCAGGTAGTTGAGGTCTTCCATCAAGCTCAGCACATCGGCGCGAAGATCAGGGATCAGCATTTCCGTGTGCAGCTGAAGCTCGATGGTCCGCCGCAGGCGGTTTCCCTCTACCTCGATATGGCGGAGCTGACGCACCAAGTCGATACATTGCCCTTCGGCGCCGCTGTCGAGATAGGTCAGTATGCCTTGCTCGAACTTCATTCCGCCGTTGGAGACCTGATCGAGAAAATTGTCGATCAGGTTCTCCATGGCCTTCGTCTTTCCAAACAGTGCGAGCTTAGGCGTCTTCATCAATTGATCTCGGTCGTCGCTTTTGTTGTGCCAGGGCCTCTCAGACAACAGCGGCTGCCGTGGTCGGCGGGAGGCCCGAAGGGTGTACGATGGGGCGGCGATGCCAGGTCTACCGGCATCGGGTGGCTCGCCAAACGGGGCGAACGCGATGAACGTTTCGTCAGATCTGATCCCTCATTGCGAGGCGCTGGCGCTTGGTCAGCCGTTTTTTTCCGGCCTCGATCGGGTGCGATGTCCGGTTCTCTCGTGGCAAGTCTGCCAGACCCGGCGCGGCGGCGCGAAGCGCTAGCAGGCCAAAGATGGTACTTGCGACGACGCCCGCGAGCAGCCCGAAGGTACCCCATTTTGTCCACTGAGGCGCGAGGGCAAGGAGTAAATAGCCCAGACCGGCGACTTGAAAACGGCGTATCGGTGTCAGCGTGTTGGAGGTCACGACGTGTTCCTCGTTGGTGTTGGGGCGTCTGGCCTGGACTTGAGCCCCGCGGCAGGTCCGGCTGGGCCGGCCGGATCAAGGGCTGGCGAGGGTGGGATCTCAGCCTAGGCGGTCCCGATGTCGTTTGGCTGGTCCGCCGCGCGGAAACCCCGGTTGTCGCCATCAAGCGTATGCCTCAGGCGAGAACCTGACGGTCGGATGCGGGCGGTACGGACCGCACGCGCGGCCACGCTGACATGGTAGAAGCAGAAAACGGGCCACTGTCCTTCGGCATAAAATTGCATGAAAAAATAACAGCTTGGCAAGGCGCTCGGGTTCCGTGGCCAGGGCGCGGTCTGCAGCGTGACGCCGGTGATTGCTGCCGGATATTTCCTTATTATCAGAAATATCAAGTTGTTAAGCGGGCTGTCGCGGTTCCGTGATTGCAGCAAATGCTGCACCCCAAGAGGGGTGGGTGGAACCGCCCGCCGCGAACGACCCGGCGAAGCGCGGGGATAGGCCGATGCGCTCGATTCGGTGACCGGGGTGCTAGTCGTCTCGCCTAGTCTGGAGGCGACGGTTGAGTGACTGGCGGGTTATGCCGAGCAGTGCCGCGGCAATGCCCTGGTTGTTCTTGGCACGACGCATGGCCTCTTGCACCAGGAACAGATTGGCCTCTTTGAGACTCGGGAAACGCCCGGAAATGCTCAGCGGCTGTTGGTTCTTGACCGTATCGGCACGGCGCTCATCGACTGTTGCCGACTGCCCCTTTCGAATCACGGAGCGAAAGCTTTCCATGGAGAGTACTGGACCCGCGCGATGCTGAGCGACGGCATTGAAGATCAGGGCCCTGAGCTCACGTATATTGCCTGGAAAATGGTAGACCGAAAGCAGTGTCAGTAGCTCGTCGGGCGGTGTCGGTGGGGGTTTCGCAAGCGATCTGGCGGCCTCGGCGATGAAATGCTCGAGCAGCATCGGCAGGTCGTCCATCCGCTCGCGTAAGGGCGGTAGCTCGATGGGGTGGCTGGCAAGTCGGAAGAAGAGATCCTGGCGGAACTTGCCGCGCGCCATCTTTCTATGCAGCGCCTGATTGGTTGCGGCGACGACACGGGCATCCGAGACGCGTGGCGCGTCAGAACCCAGGGGATAATAGCTATGGTCCTGCAGAAGGCGCAGGAGCTTGACCTGGGACGCTGGCTTGAGATCACCGATCTCATCCAGGAACAGGGTGCCGCCGGCTGCCTTGGCGATTAACCCGTCGCGGTCTTTGTCCGCTCCGGTAAATGCCCCTTTGACGTGGCCGAACAGCGTGTCCGAGAACATGCCGTCGTCAAGACCGGCGACGTTGAGAGAGATGATCGGGGCGCCACGTCCGCTGAGTCGGTGTACTGCCTGCGCGATCAATTCCTTACCTGTCCCGGTCTCTCCGGTGATGAGTACCGGTTCAGATGAATTGGCGATGGCTTCCGCGTACCGGAATATGGCCTGCATCCCCGGGCTACAGGTGATGATATCGGTAAAGGCGTCGGGGTGCTCCAGGCTGCTGCGCATCAAACTGTGGCGCAGGCTGCCGATCTCCTGGCGCAGGGTGCGAATCTCGAGCGCGCGGCGCACGCAGGAGACGAACCGGCTTTCCTCCACGGGTTTAACAAGATAGTCGAACGCCCCGTCTTTCATGCAGCGGACCGCGGTCTCGACCTCTTGGGACGCGGTCATGACCACGACCGGTACCTCGGGGAATCGCTGGACCAAGACAGGGAGGAGATCCATACCCGAGACATGGGGCATGAACAGATCGAGCACGATTACGGAGGCGCTCCGGGTCTCCAGCAGTGGCAGCAACTGGCGGGAGTCGTCGATTGTTGTCACCGACGCGATGCCGTGGCTATTGAGCAGATAGGCGGCGCCAAACAGGATGTCGGCCTCATCGTCCACGACGACGACCGGCAGCGTGCTTGCGCTGCCCGCTGACGATGGTGCTTTCATGTCCGGGCGGAGCGGGGCAGGCGCACCACCACCTCTGTGCCCTCGCCGGCGTCTGAGTTGAATTCCATTCTTCCTCCATGGTTTTGAATGATGCGGTAGGAGATGGACAGACCGAGTCCGGTACCGCCGTTCGCCGTCTTGGTGGTGAAAAAAGACTCCAGCACCCTGCCGCGGATAGCGTCCGGGATGCCGCAGCCCTCATCGCGGACCGTTACCCGGATGAACTCTGCCTCTTCCTCCAGCGCGGCGCTGATGCGGACCTTGGCCGCGCGGTTAGGCAGCGACTGCAGCGCGTTGAGGATAAGATTGATGAATACCTGTTCCAGCTGCTGGGCATTGCCTTGCACTGCCGGCAGCGGCTCCTGGACATCCAATAAGCAGTCGTCGCAGTACTTGCGCACCTGGCTCTGAAGCAAGGAAAGACTGTTCTGCAGCACGTCCGCCACATCCACGCGGTGGTCGAGCTCACCCTCATCCGGGCGCGCCATATGCTTTAGGTTGCCGACGATACCGTGGATACGCCGCGAGCCGTTCTCGATGCCCGCCAGCAGGCGTGGTATGCCGTCGATGGCCTGTTCCGCCGGTACCCCACCGATCGTGTAATCGCCGTACTCCTCGCGAAATCGTGTCAATACGCGCAACAGGTCGCCCCAGCTGCGCAATAGGATGGACGCGTTGAAAGCGATCGCGTTGTTGGGGTTGTTGATCTCGTGTGCCACGCTGGCAGCCAGTACCCCCAAAGACGCCAGGCGGGCGCTGCGAATGGCGTGGATCTCGAGCATGCGCTTCTCGGTGACATCGGTGATGATGACCATCGCGGCCGTGACGCGGCCGCCGACCCGCAGCGGCACGATACGCAGGTCCCAGCAGCTCGCGTCGTCCCTGGCGAGCCCAATCTCGCCGGCGTCGCCGGTGTCAAATACCTGTCGGAGCGCTTGATGGTAGCGCCCCCGTACGCGTTCCGGAAGGCCCTCCGCGGAGCATCCCCCGGTCGTGGGGCCGTCGTCGTCGCCGGTTGGGGAGCGATTGCTCATCAGGATTCGACCCTCTGGATCGACGGTCATGATGATGTCGGGGGACTGATGGAAAAGTACGCGCAGTTTCTGTTCGGATTCCCTCAGCTCCTGCTCGATGCGAAGACGCACCCGCATGGCGGCACGGTTATGCATGATGAACAGCGCCATGAGGATGGTCAGCATCAGGCCACCGATCAGAACAATCCAGTCGCCATAGCGGAAACCCTCCGCGCTGCGGAACTGACGCGTTGCGGAACAAGTAATGGACCAGCGACGATCGGCCACCGCAAAGGTTTCGGTGACCCGCGGGGCGTCTTCCAGATCCCAGTCCGGCGTCGCCTGCCGATCTGCCGCGGACGGCGTGTGGGGGCTGAGCCGGCTGGCATAGAAGTCGAGGAACCCCTCGCTGGCAGGGGCCGATTCGTCGCGAATGAGAAACTCGACCCCGCGTGGCTCCAGAATCGAGATGGAGGCGTTCGCGAGATCGGCGATGCGAAACACCCCGACGGCGAAACCACGCAGCGCCAGGCGCCGCTGCTCCGCGGTCGCGATGGGCGTGCCGTGGCGGTAGACCGGCTGAAACACCTGGAAGCCATACTGTGGATCGTCCTCCTTCAGCAGCTTGACGCGGCCGCTGACCACGGCCCGTCCACTGAGCCAGGCGCGCTCGATGAGGTCCAGGTAGGTCGGGCTGGAGCCGTAGTCGAAACCCACCGATTGCTCACCCGTGCGCGCCGGGTAGATGTGTTTGATCGGGAACCGGACCTCGCCCGCCGCGGCAGGCATTGGCGTCCGATCAGCAGCGGACTGCGTGATGAGCCTGTCTCCGGCGCCGCCGGGCTGAACCTGTGCCGGGTGCCCCGCGCTTCCGACGGTCATTGCCCTGGGCACCCATTCCAAGGTGTGGATCCCCGGGTAGCGTTCGAAGAGGGCACTCGCGTAACGTCGGAAACTGTCAGACGACACCCGCTCGGACACGTCGAACAGGTTGGCGACCGAGTTGACCGCGTCGAGGCCGTTCTCGATGCCCTTCTTCAGGGCGTTGTTGCGATTGTGCGCAACCCATTCGAATTCCATGCGCTGGTGCTCATTCAACTCCCCTCTGATCGCGACAAAGGCGGACAGGGACAGGAGCAGCCCAGCCAGGATCACCAGGAACGCGACAGTCTGGTCGGCGTTGGGTAACCAGACTGATTGCAGGGCCTCGCGCCACCCTCGCAGCCTCCGCGGCGGCGTCTCGTGCATCACGGTGGAGTGGAAAGAACAGTCGGTTCCGACGTAACAAGGCTCGCGGCAGGCCGATGCCAGGCTCCTGCTGAAGCGTCAGATGTCTGCCTTGCTCTCACGCTCACGTGTGCCGTTGGGGTGGTAATGGAGCCGGTCAGGCGCATCGAGAGCCGCGCTGTCGCCTGAAGCCTGGTCCCCGGTGCGCCCAATCTGGAGCCATGGTGTCGCCCGGTAGGACGACCGTCCGCCCATTGCTGTTGTCGATGACCACAAAGAACGCCCGGCAGCACTTGGCCGTTGGTTCTGGGGCTGTTGGGTTCATGTAGATTCATCCCGCTGACGACTGTCTCTCCTGTTACATTACGACATCGTTCGTGCCCGGTCACCGGCGTCACCTCGTCCCAGGCCAGCGGCAGCCACGGTGTGTACGCGACGGGCCCGCTCGCGACCGAGGAATCAGACACATGGCCATCGAACAGCAGGCGCGCCACCCGCTCGGCTTCCTCCCGACCCCAGTGCATGCGCTCCCGCGACTCTCGGAACTGTTGGGCGGCCCGCGTATCCTGATCAAACGCGACGACCAGACGGGGCTGGCGCTCGGTGGCAACAAGACCCGCAAGCTCGAGTATCTGGTGGCGGACGCGTTGGCGCAGGGCTGCGACACCCTGATTACCGCCGGGGCGGCCCAGTCCAATCACTGCCGACAGACGGCCGCGGCCGCGGCGCTCACGGGTATGGCCTGTCACCTGGCCCTTGGCGGCCCGGCGCCGGCGCTGGCCGACGGCAACCTCCTGCTCGACTGTCTGCTCGGCGCGCGGTGTCACTGGAGCGGTGATCTGCGCAAGGGCGAGGGCATCGGCGAGATCGCCGAGCAACTGCGGCGCTCCGGCAGCAGACCCTACGTCATTCCCTACGGCGGCTCCAACGACATCGGGGCGCTCGGATTCGTGTCGGCGATCCGCGAGCTGAGAGGGCAACTGGAGCAGATGGGAGAACGCGTGACCCACTCGGTGTTCGCGTCCAGCTCCGGGGGGACCCAGGCGGGGCTCGTGGTCGGTCGCGCGCTGTTCGGGCTGGACATGGCCCTGATCGGCATCGGAATCGACAAGGGCGAGGCGGGTGATGCCCCCTTTAGAGAACAGGTACTGCGCCTGACCGAGAGGATCGCCGCACGCCTCGGTCTGGAACCATGCATCGGCGCCGCGGATGTCGTGGTCCGCAACGACTGGCTGGGCGCGGGCTACGGGGTCGTCGGCGACCCAGAACGCGAGGCCATCAAGCTGGTCGCCCGCACCGAGGGAATCCTGTTGGACCCTGTCTACACCGGGCGGGCAATGGCCGGACTGATCGCGATGATTCGCGGGGGCGAGCTCTCAGGCGCCGATACGGTGTTGTTCTGGCACACGGGCGGGGCGCCGGCGCTGTTCCCGTACGCGAGTGCGCTGCAGTCCGCACCAGCTGCCTGGCAGGCCCGCTGATCCCCCCAGCAGGACTGCTGCCTTGCAGGAGGAGTGCCCTCTTGTAAGAGGGATGCTCTTGTAGGAGGGGTGCCCTTGTGGGAGGGGTGCTCTTGTGGGAGGGGTGCTCCGCACCGCGACCCTTCCGCTCTTGTAGGAGGGGTGCTCCGCACCGCGACCCTTCCCGGGACGGGAATGCAGTCGCCCCGCGGAGCGGGCCTCCCACAGGGGTCTTACCTGGGGCGGCCCTTGCCGAAAGCACTCCGCCAGCGCAGACCATCTCGACAGGAAAATCCGGCATCGCC
>JAXGTD010000070.1:0-21494 GCA_040775095.1 Chromatiaceae bacterium
GGTTCCGGGTTCGGTCGCCAACGGGCGGTCGGATCGGTCCGCGTGGGCACGAACATCGTGCCCACCCTACGGGGTTGTGTGGTTTCGGGTTCGGTCGCCAACGGTGGACCGGGCGGCATGGGCACGACGGCCGTACCCACCCGATCGGATTTCGTAGGGTGGGCACGCACCGCGTGCCCACGCGGCAACGGCATCCGCGCCACCGGCCCCCAAGAAAACCAACCATTCGGTGGCGTGGGCCGTATCGGATTGCGCGATCCCCCATGCCCGTCGCCAATGGTGGGATCGGACGGGTCCGCGTGGGCACGGAAACCGTGCCCACCCTACGGGGTTGTGCGGTTCCGGGTTCGGTCGCCAATGGGGGATCGGGCGGCGCGTGGGCGCGAAGGCCGCTCCCACCCGACCGGGTTTCGTCGTCAGATTGCGTGGCCGGGGTCAGTCCCTTCCGGCGTCGTGATCGGTGCCGCCGCCATCCCCGTACGGGAAGTACAGGTGCCCGAAGCGGATTACCAGTACGCCCAGTGCCAGGATGAGCACCGCGAGCGAGCTGCCGATCAGGTCCCAGACCCCGAGGGCCTTCATATCGAGGATCAGATGCCTCGCGATGGCCACCATCGCGATATACAGCGGCATGCGCACCGGCAGTGCACCAGACTCGAGGTAGACGCCGACCATGCTCAGCACCTCGAGGTAGATGAACAGCAACAGCAGGTCGGCCAACGCGACATGCCGCGCCTCGATCATCACGCCGACCTCTTGCACCCCGGCAATCACCGCCGCGATGGTGATGAGCACCAGACCAAGGACCTCGATTGCGCCAAGGGTCTTGCTGCCCAGTGAGAGGAGGCGGCTGTCGGGTCGAGAGCGATTCATGGCGCGATGGTACTCCATCCGGTGGGACAGGGGAATGGGTTGAATCCGGGCGGGCGTGCGCCCAGGAAGACACGGAATTGAGATTGATTCGGGCCCCACACCCGCGCGACAGGGCGCGAGTTGAGCCGCGACCCATGCTATTTTTCCTCGCAACACTCAGCGCCGCAACATTCGAGTCCCGATGCCGTAGCGGTCGCCAAACCGATCCAGCCACCCGTGCCAGGACCAGTAGTGATGTCCCCAGAACGTTCTTCCCCCTCACCATCTCGCCAAGAAACGTCTCACCAGGAACGACCAGGCACGACAGCCGTCCACCCCCATCGAAACAGAAGGCATCGCTGTTGGGTCGCTGTCCTGGCGCTGATGTTGCTGCCGGTGCTGGTCTGTACCGAGGCCGCCGCCGCGGTCAGCGCCCGACTCGAGCGCAACCAGATCGCCACCGGCCAAACGGTCGAGCTCGTCATCGAGATGACCGGGGGAAACGCCGAGCCCGGCGCCGTGCCGGACCTCAGCGCGCTGGAGACGGATTTTCGCATCATCGGCCGAGGGGTCCGCGAGAGCCAGAGTACGATCAACGGCCGCCGCTCCGTCCGGCGCGAGCTGCGCCTAACCCTGATGCCGCTGCGCAGCGGGGTGCTCGCGGTGCCCGCGATCCGCGTTGGCGACGCATCCAGCGCGCCACTATCCCTGACGGTCGCGGGCTCGACACACCCGAGCTCGCGGCTGCTCCCTGGTCCGGCGGTCACCGAGCCCCCCGCGGAGGAGCGCCCAAACACCCTGGCCAACAAACCGGAGGGCCACTCGGCGATTCTGGTGGAGGCCGAGGTCACCCCGGTCAGGGCCCGCGTCGGCGAACAGGTGCTGCTCATCGTCCGGGTGCTGGCGGCCAACGGCACCCCAGGCGGGCGGCTGCACGATCCAGAGCCCGCCGCGACCCGGGTGCTGGCGCTCGGCGAGGAGCGCGGCAACGAGCGGCGCCAGGGCGTGGAGTATGGCGTCTACGAACGACGCTACGCGCTGTTCCCGGGAGCGGCCGGACCATTGCGTATCGACCCGATCCAGTTCGACACCTGGGACCCGGATCGGGGCCAGGTCGAGCACGCCCACTCGCGGCCGCTCGCCATCCAGGTGGCACCGGTGCCATCCAACACCAAGGAGCGCGATTGGCTCCCGGCCCGGTCGGTCACCCTCAGCGAGGCAGGGCCGAGCGAGGTGCGCATTGCGCCGGGACAGTCCGTTGAACGCGTGATCACGCTGCGCGCCGAGGGCATCATGGCCGAAGACCTGCCCGATCTCCCGCTGCAGATCCCGTTCCAACTCAGGGTCCGCGATGATGCGCCCAGACTGTGGAACGAGCACCAGCCGGACGGTGTGATCGGGTATCGGACCGAGCGCATCCTGCTCAGCGCCGAGGAGGACGGCGAGCTCGTGCTGCCAGGCACACGGGTGGACTGGTGGAACACGACCACGGGCCGTTGGGAGCAGGCCCAACTGCCCGACTGGCACCTGAGCGTCGCGCCGCTCCTGTCGGCGGACCGGCGCGCGGCCCCAAGCTGGGACAGACCCTCGTTCCCCAACGTGTCAGACCCGGCGGCGCCGGCGATGCGCGAGCAGCCCCCCGCCCGGCCCGGCGATCCGGGCCCCGGCCCGCGTTGGGCCTGGATCGTTGCCGGGACGCTCGGGCTGCTGACCATCGGCTGGTGGCTGGCACGCCGCCGACCACGCCGGCCGACACCGTCCCCAGCGGAGGTCAAGCAACCGGACTCCAAGCCGATCGAGCCACTGCTGGATCCGACTCCAGATCCAATCGAAGCGGCCGTCACCGCCGTCGAGGCCGCCTATCGCGACGGCAACGCCAACGCGGCCCGCTCCGCCTTGCTGGCATGGGCCGCCCTGATCTGGCCCAGCAGGCCGCCGGCCAATCTCGCCCGACTCGCGCTGCAGTGCGAGGAACCGCTGCGCGGCCAGATCACCCTGCTGGAGAAGGCATTCTTCAGTCCAACCCCGGTGGCATGGCATGAGGCCCCCGTTTGCCGCGAGCTTCAGGCCTTCAGGCCCGACCCGCGCAACCAACCCGGTGCGGCATGACGGCGCCCAGCCCCGACGGGGCCCCATATCGGAACAGGCGCCGGGGCGGTCCGTCTGCAGCCGCCCACAGGCGATCCGATCTGCATTGGACCCGGCGACGGCAACCCCGTGGCCTTGACTCCCTGCGCCCAACGCGGGGCGTTGCAGTCGACGTCCCGCGCGATCTCGATGCCCGCTTGTCGCCTGACGATGGCCGCCTCCCCCATCCGGGTACCCGCCAACGCGCCGCCGCAACCTCCGTGCGATCGTACCCCCACGATCGGATATGGTGTCGGCGTCGCCAACCGCTTTCGCGCCGACCGCCAACGAGCCGCCAATGCTGCACAAGCTCCCGACACTCGACAGCCTCTACGACCTCGTCACCGGGGATGAGGATGCCCGCGTCTGCAAGGATATCCCGGCCACATCCTGTCACGACCAGCCGCGCAACTTCTTTGCCTATCTGGTCGCCAATCTGCTGACCAAGGTGGCCGATGAGCTCTCCAGCGCCAAGCTGGTCCTGCCCTGGCTGATGGGATTGCTCGGCGCACCGGCGGTACTGGTCGGGTTTCTGGTGCCGATCCGCGAGGCCGGCGTACTGCTGCCGCAGCTCGCGGTGGCGGCGTACATCCGGCGCCTGCCGCTGCGCAAGGGCGTCTGGATCGCGGGATCCCTGCTGTCGGCCGGCGCGCTGGGGCTGATGGCCCTGACCGCGGCGACCCTGGGCGGGGCCGGAGCCGGCTGGGCCATTCTGGCCCTGTTGGTCAGCTTCAGCCTGATGCGTGGACTGTGCTCTGTATCCGCCAAGGACGTGCTCGGCAAGACCGTTTCCAAGGCCCGGCGCGGCAACCTGATGGGGCTGTCGGCCGGTATCGCCGGCACCGTAACACTCGCCCTGGGGTTGTATCTGCAGCTCGTCGCCGGCGGTGCCGGCGGGGTCACCATCCTGGTCGCGCTGCTCGGTGGGGGCGCCCTGCTGTTCGCGCTCGCCGCACTCGTGTTCCAACTGGTCATCGAGCAACCCGGGGCGACAGCCGGCGGCGGGAACGCCCTCGAGACGGCCCTGGAGAGCATCGGGTTACTGCGAACCGACCCGGCGTTCCGCCGTTTCGTGCTGACCAGGGTCGCACTGCTCAGCGTCGCACTGGCCCCGCCGTTCTATGTGCTGCTGGCACAGGCCGAGGGCGGTGGCGACCTCGGCGGACTGGGGCTGCTGATCATCGCCAGCGGACTTGCCAGCAGCCTGAGCGCCCCGGTCTGGGGCCGACTCAGCGACCGTTCCTCGCGCCTGGTCATGGTCGTCGCCGCAGCCATCGCCGGCGGCCTTGGCATTCTCACCTGGCTGCTCTCGCGCGTGGACGGGGCGCTGCTGCAGGATGCATTGGTCTTTTCCGGCCTCTTTCTGGTGCTGAACGTCGCCCACGCCGGCGTCCGGCTCGGGCGCAAGGTGTATCTGGTGGACATGGCCAGCAGCGACACCCGCGCGGCGATGGTCGCGGTCAGCAACAGCGTGGTCGGGGTCGCGATGCTCGCGGGCGGCCTCATCGGTGTCCTTGGCGATCTCTACGACGCGGCCACCGTGATTCTGGTGCTTGGTCTCGCATCGCTGGGTGCAGCCGGCTACGCGTTCAATCTCAACGAGGTCTCGGAGCCGCGGTGACCGAATGCGCAGCAGCGCCGAGGAGAGCGCGCGGCGACGCCATGGTAGACCTCGTACCGGCGCGACCTCTAGCGGTGCACACCATGATCGGACAACCAGCGGGTGTCGAGCTCCCAGTCGACCCGTTCCACATCCGGCTGCGCGAGCAACAGATCCTGGGCCCGACGCTGATGATCGATCAGCTCCTGCTGGGCGGCGATCATCTCCGGATCGTCTTGGGCCTTGTTCGCGAGCCCCGGGTGAATCAACGCCAGGAACTGGACGGCGGGGAACGCGGGCGAACGCGGCGTGGACAGTATCGCGACGCCGTCCGCCAGCGAGCGTAACCGAAACGGATAGGGGTAGTCGGCGATGACCGGGTCCGACTCCAACATGTCGTTGAGCTCCCAGACCCTGGGCTGCCAGGCCGAATAGGCCCAGTAGACCAACGCGGCGCCAACGACAACGCCGAGGGCGATACTGTAGTTTCGGGTAAATCTATCCATCTCGGGCTTCTCCGGGGGGCGATCGATGGGGAAATGACAGCTTGGCGACAGCGCGTTCGCGCGTCCTTTCCACTAGGATCGTCGGGGTCCGGCTGAACTGCCATGAAAATAGTCAACTATGGTCCGCCAGCCGCGACCCACGGCTCGAGCCGGCATGGGCCCAGACCACGCCAGCCGATCGTCCGTACGCGACATCCGGGAGCGCCCCGGCACCCGTGCCGCCGTGGCGCTCTGACCTATCGGGCCGAGGCGGTGTCTGGCTCCCAGGGTACGTCGCCGGAGAAGGCCTCGAGCAGATCATCCGCGAAGACCCTGGCGCGGCGCGACAGGTAGCGCCCGGGTGGATACACCAGATGCAGCGCCTGCTCCGGTAGGCCGTAGTCACCCAGGATCGCGACCAGGGCCCCGGCGTCGAGCGCTCGGTGCAGGATGAAGCGCGGCAACACCGCGACACCAAGTCCGGCGCTGGCCATCGCGCACAGATTCTCGCCGTTGTTGGACAGATAGCGACGCGGCACATTAGGTTGGAACAGCCGGCCATCCTGGTCGCGATAACGCCAGGGGCTCTGCGCGTGCAGGCCATAGACCAGGCCGGCATGTTGTTCGAGCTGCAATGGATGGGTCGGCTCGCCGTGGATCGTCAGATAGGCGGGGCTTGCGACGGTCAGCATCCGGATGCGGTTCAGGCGACGCGCGATCAGACTGGAGTCGGCCAGGGTGCCGATCCGCACGGCCAGGTCGAAGCCCTCCTCCACCAGATCGACCTGCCGATCGTTCAGGTCCAGCTCGAGCTGCACCCGCGGATTGGCGCTGCAGAAGGCGCTCACCACCGGCGCCATGTGTCGCAGGCCGAAGGTCAGGGGTGCCGTGACCTTGAGCCGGCCAGAGAGCGCGCTGTGCTCGGAGGAGACCGACTGCTCCGCCTCTTCCAGGTCGGCGAGCAGCCGGCGTGCGTGCTGATGCATCGCCGCGCCGGCATCGGTCAGGCCGAGGCGGCGGGTGGTGCGGCTGAGCAACTGCACACCGAGGCGTCTCTCCAGGTCGCTGACACGACGACTGACCGCGGACTTGGCCAGTTCCAGCCGCTCCGCCGCAGCACTGAAGCTGCCGCTCTCGACCACCCCCACGAAGGCGCGCAATTCCTCGAAACGGTCCATGGTGCCAGATATTGTTCTCTATTCCAGAACAGTCTTTTGAGATAGAACCGGTTTTTTGTCCAGGATGCAAGCCGCAGACTCGTGCCTAACGAACGCACCGGGCGTTCCATTCCACACGAGGACACTGCCATGACCGCCCCAACCATCCTGCGCATCGACGCCAGCGCGCGCATCAACGACTCCGTGACCCGCCAACTCGCCGACGAGCTGATCGAGCGGCTCCGCGCCAAGTATGGCGGGGTGCACCTGATCCACCGCGACCTCGCCGACGGCATCGCGTTGTTGGACGAGTCATGGGTCGGCGCCAACTTCACCGACGCCAGCGAACGCAACCAGACCCAACAGGCGGCCCTCGCGCTGTCCGATACCCTGATCGGCGAGCTTCAGGACGCCGATATCCTGGTGCTCGCGGTGCCGATCTACAACTTCGGCGTGCCGGCGGTCATGAAGGCCTGGGCGGACCAGGTCGCCAGGGCCCGTGTCACCTTCCGCTATGGCGCTAACGGCCCGATCGGTCTGCTGGCCGATCGCCCCACCTATCTGGTGATGGCGTCCGGCGGCACGCAAGTGGGTGGTGAGCTGGACTTCGCCAGCGGCTGGCTGCGGCATTTCCTCGGGTTCATCGGACTGCACGACGTGCGTCTCATCGCGGCGGATCGGCGAATGGCCAATGCCGAGGAGAGCCTGTCACGGGCGCGGGGCCAGATCGATGCGCTGATCGCGCTGCGCCGCGCCGCGTGAAGGCCGCCGGGGTTCGGGCAATGACCTTGACCCTGGCTCGGTACCCTTTGATGCCCGGCGCCCTCGGCGGCGACAATGCGCGGTGTATCCAAGGGTATGGCCCGCCCCTGCCCGCGGAGCCTGAGACAGCCGGAGCCCAAGGGGCATCGCGGCGCCAGCCAACGACGGTGGAGACCCGGCCATTGCCACGCCCCGCCTGATCCTGCACGTCGACCTCGACGCCTTCTTCGCGGCCGTGGAGCAGCGCGATCACCCCGCCTGGCGCGGCCTGCCGGTGGTGGTCGGCGCCGCGCCGGGCGGACGCGGGGTGGTCGCGACCTGCTCCTACGAGGCGCGCCGCTATGGTGTTCACTCCGCGATGCCGATCACGGATGCGACCAGGCGGCTCCCGCCGCAGACCATCTACGTGCGCCCGGATATGGCGCACTACACCGCCGTGTCACGGCAGATCATGCGGGCTCTGGCGGATATCGCCCCGGTCGTCGAGCCGGTGTCGATCGACGAGGCGTATCTCGACGTCTCCGGGATGCAGCGGCTGGTCGGGTCGCCGGAACAGATCGGCCGCCGGACCAAGGCCGCCATCTGGGACGCGGTTGGCCTCACGGCGTCGGTCGGGATCGGACCCAATCGGCTCATCGCCAAGCTCGCATCCGACAGTCGCAAGCCCGATGGGCTGACGGTGATCGCGCAGGGCGGGATCCCGGCGTTTCTCGACCCCATGCCCCTGACGGTGCTGCGTGGTGTCGGCGCCAAGACAGCGCCGCGACTTCAACGGCTGGGGCTGAAAACCATCGGCGATGTGCGCCGCGTGCCACCCGACACGCTACGGCGCGTGCTTGGCGCCCAAGTCGGCGCGCGGGTCTACCAGCAGGCCCGCGGCCTGGCCAACGACCGGATCGAGCCCGACACGGACCGCAAATCGATCTCCAAGGAGCACACCTTTGCCGAGGACGTTGCCGATGTCGCCGTGCTGCGCGATACGCTCCGCTGGGGCGCGCAGGAGGTCGGTTATCTGGCTCGTCACACGGGACACGCCGGATCGGTGGTCACACTGAAGATCCG
Source organism: Chromatiaceae bacterium (assembly GCA_040775095.1). Taxonomy (GTDB): domain Bacteria; phylum Pseudomonadota; class Gammaproteobacteria; order Chromatiales; family Chromatiaceae; genus JAXGTD01. Next base: position 8,046 of record JAXGTD010000070.1, read on the forward strand.
CCTGTGCCCGTTCGAGACCCATACCCGGTCCAGGACCCTGCGGGCCGCGACCGCCGATGATCGGGAGATCTTCCGCTCCGCCTGGGACCTGCTTCAAGCGGGGTTGCAGGCCGAGCGCTGGGCCAACAGGGCGGTCCGGCTGATCGGGGTCGGTCTGTCCGGCTGGACAGCGACACCGACGCAGCCGGACCTGCTCGCTGCCGAGGCCACCCTCGTCCAGCCCCGTGGACAGCAGCGTCTGAACCAGACGATCGACGCGATCCGCGACAGGTTCGGCCAACGTACCATCCGGCGCGGACTTCATCGACACGAGTGACCGCGCCCCGCCGCGCAGGAAGAGCCGAATGACACGCCGCATACCCGTCACCATCTGCGCCATGGCCCTTGGCCTCACCGCCGCGTGGGCCGGCCCATCGCAGCATCCCCCGGTCGATGGCCCGCCCCGCCAGTCGAGCGGGGCGCCAGCGGCGCCCACCCCCGAGGAGCTGGCTGGCGCGACATACACGGACATCGAGGACCTGGGGCCCGTCACCCTCCACGCCGGGAAATGGGAGGGCGCGCCCCTGAGCGACGGCGATGCCTCGCGACCGAGACTTCGGCTCTCCGAGGGATTCCGTCTCGCCGGGGATCTCGATGGCGACGGCGCCAACGAGGCGGTTGCCTATCTCATCTACAGCAGCGGTGGCACCGGCAACTTCGGTTATCTCGCGGTCATGGCGCGCAAAGACGGGGAAATCGTGCAACGCGCGATCGGCCCGGTCGGGGACCGGGTGCAGATCCGCGAGGCGCGCATCGAAGGGACCTCCATCGTCCTGGGCGTTCTGCAGGCGGGTCCCGACGATGGTCTGTGCTGTCCGACACGGCTCGCGACGCGTCGGTTCGCCGTGCAGAACGGAAGGCTCATCGAGACCGCCTCGGAGGTCACCGGAACGGCCTCCCTCTCGATGCTCGAGGGCAGGCACTGGGTGCTGCGCAAGTTGGACGGCAATGAGGCAGGAGCCGCAGCAGGAGAATCGACCCTCGTCTTTGCCTCCGGCACCCTGTCAGGGTCGACCGGCTGCAATCGCTATCAGGGGCCCGTCGGGGATAGAGACGCGGCGACCGGCCTCGTCGTTGGATCGCTGGTGACCACGCGTATGGCCTGCCCGGAACCCGTCATGGTCCAGGAACAGGCCTTCCTGGAACGGCTTTCTCAAGCCGAGACGTTCCAGTTCCTCGTCGGCGACCTGGTCCTGAGCGGACCCAAGGGGACGCTGACCTTTTCGCCCCGAGGCGACTGACGCGAGGCTCAGGCGGGCGCTTGTCCTGGGGCACCCTCAGCCGGGCGCTCGCCTGCGCAGCCACCCACGCGTACGTAGATCAGACAGCCCGGCTCGGAGAACGGGGTGTGCTGGCTCAGGTGCGGGCTTCGCAGCCAGGTCCCGGCCGGATAGCGGCCGTGCTCGTCGGCGAATTCACCCTCGAGCACCAGGATCTCCTCACCACCCCAGTGGGTGTGCCGCTGAAACCGGGTACCTGGCTGCCAGCGTACCAACGCGACATGCTCCGAATGGCCGCCCTGGGCGTAGAGCGGACGCACGCTGAGTCCATCAACCAACCCCGGCCGCCAACTCTCCTCGGCGCGGGTGTCCTCGACTAACCGCGGACGGTCGTCGCCGGGGTACTGGCGCAGGCGCACGAACAGCACACAACCGGGCAGCGAGCGCGGTGCATGCCGGCTACCGTGGGGATTCATCAGGAAGGTCCCTGCCGGGTAATCGCCGTGCTCGTCGGAGAATACCCCGTCGAGCACGAGGATCTCCTCGCCTTCCGGATGGGCGTGCTCGGGGAAGGCGCCGCCCGGCGCATAGCGCACCAGGCTGGTTACCGGGCCGGACTCTCCGCCCCGCCGATACAACGGCTTGCGCCAAACGGTGCCGCTGGGGCTTGGCTCCCAGGGCATACGAAGGGTATCGACCAGGACGCGCTGGCCGAGATCGGGATTGACGTCGGCCAACGTATCCGGCCGCGGTGCCTCGGCCCCGATCGCGGAACGCGCGGAGTCAATCACGGCTGCCGGGCTCATAGAGGATCACGTGCTCCTGCTCGTTGGGGTCATTGCGCACGACGATGGCGCGGGCGGCCTGGGTCTGACTCAGGTTGATGGGCTGGTGCGGTACGTTCGGCGGGATGAACAGAAAATCGCCGGCCTCGGTGATAACCGACTCCGTCAGTCCGGGTCCGTAGCGCGTCTGCACGCGCCCCTCCAGTACATAGACCGCACTTTCGAAGTCCTTGTGGAAGTGTGGCTCGGCGGCCGCGCCCGGGGGAATGATCACCAGATTCATCGACAGACCACGGGCACCCGCGGTCGCGGCCGAGATGCCGACAAAGTTGGGCAGCCGCTGTCGGGTGAGGATCTCGGGTGGAGACCTGATCAGGGTCACCGACTGCCCTGTATCGGGCACCGCGCTGGCCGGCCCGGCCACCGCCGGTCCCCAGGCGGCCATTCCGCCGAGGAGGCCCACCGAAGAGCAGACTGCGACGCGGAACCGGAGGTCTTGCATGGGATGCTCCACGGGAATCGACGCTGCTTCCCGGCATTGGGGCGGGCCGCCGCGCCCGGGATGAAAGCGGCCGACGAAGGCGTCGCGGGGCGCGGCGTCGATCCCGACGCGGGCAGCCAGGGCATCAGGCCAGGGCCATGGCCACCGTATAGTGCGCGCCCTGCTTGAGCTTGTCGTAGTTGCCGAAGACCTCGGTCAGATTCCGTTTCATGAACTGACGCAGCCCATTGATCGTCACCAGATACAGCCGCCCCCCTGGCCTGAGCCGGGCACGCGCGTCGTGCAGCAGCAGCGCGAGCAGTTCCTTTCCCACCTTGGCCGGGATATTGCTCGCGATGAGGTCGAAGCGCAACGTCGGGTCGATCTGGTCGAAACCGTTGCTCAGCTGCGCCCGTGCGTTGCCGATGCCATTGGAAGCCGCGTTGCGGCTGGCATAGTCCACCGCCACGAAGTCCTTGTCCACCAGCAAGGTCTCCCCCTTGGGCGCCAGCGCCGCGAGCGCCAGGCCAATCGGGCCATACCCACAGCCCAGATCCAGGCAGTCGGCGTCGGGTGCGACCTCGATATGCTGTAGCAGCAGCCGCGATCCCTCGTCGATGTCGCGCGGCGAGAACAGTCCCCAGGTGGATTCGAGCCGCATCACACGCCCGCCAAGCTCCGCGTCGAGGCGGATCGGACGGCGCAGGGCGGCGAGTTGGTCGGGGGTGAGCATGTCAGCGGTGAAGAGGCGTTGGAACGAGACAGGAGGGTATACCGGAAACGCAAACGTGGCGAGCGCTGGGCACCCGGGTTGCTCAGCTGGAGCTCAGCTCCACGAACCAGGCGCGAAGAAAAAGCGGCTCATCCGTCCGGTTTCTTGAAGCCCGTGGTCGGCCGCCCCTGGTCTACACTTGGACCTCCCGTCGGCCGGATCCAACGCAACGACAGACCAGAGCGCCGCCTGCCCGCAACCATGTCCGATCTCGCCGGTCAAATCGATATCCAGCTTCACCGTGACGCCAACGCCATCGCCGTGCAGATCCACTCCACCCGCCCGGTCACCGCGGCGCGGGTCTTCGCGGGCAAGCCGGTGGCAGACGCGGCCCGCCGCCTCCCGATGCTGTTCAGCATCTGCGCCACCGCCCAGGCCGACGCCTGCGCCAGCGCCAGTGAGCAGGCCCTCGAGCTGGGCACAACGCGGGCCGCGCGGCGCCTGCGCGACCTATTGCTGCGTGCCGAAACCGTCAAGGAGCACCTGTGGCGACTGTTGCTGGACTGGCCCCGGGTGCTGGACATCCCCGCCGACCAGCCCGCCATGGCCGCGGCGATGCGGGCCTATCTGAGGCTGCGCACCACGCTCAGCGCCGGTGGCGATCCCTTCGCACCCGGCGCTGACCCGGACTGGATCGACCTGGACCGCGCGCTACCCGAGGCCATCGAGCTCGCGACGCGCGCAACCGCGGCCGTCTTCGGCATGCCGGCCACGGAATGGCTCGCGCGGTGCCAGGATCATGCCGGCCTGCTGGACTGGGCCGGCCGCGGCGACAGGGCCCCGGGTCGCGCGGTGAATCAGCTGACCCGGCTGCGCATCGGCGCACTGGGCCGCAACCCGGTCCCGTCGCTGCCGAAGCTGCCCCTCGCGGCGCTGTCGGAGCGCCTGGCCGGACCCGATGCCGATGCCTTCGTCGCGGCCCCGCGTTGGGCCGGTCTGGCGCACGAGACATCACCCTTTGCACGTCACCGAGAGCAGACGCTGGTCGCGGCACTGGCCGCGGGGCTCGGCAACGGTCTGATGCCCCGGCTCGCGGCACTGCTCGTGGAGTTGGCCCGGTGCATCACGGCACTGCAGCGGCCGCCGCGGGCCGGCGCGGCCGATGCCGCGTCGCCAGACACCGGGGTCGGCATCGCCGCGACCCAGGCGGCCCGCGGGATGCTGGTGCATCGCGTCGAGGTCGCCGACGGGCGTGTCCGAGACTACCGTATCCTGGCGCCAACGGAATGGAACTTCCACCCGCGGGGCGTCGTCGCGATCGGGCTCGCGCGCCTTCGCCCGGACCTGGATGCCACCGCGATCGAGCATGATGCGGCCCTCTTCATCAATGCCGTCGACCCCTGCGTCGACTATCGGATCAGGGTATCCTGAGACCGATACATCACCCGCGGAGCCTGCCACCATGTGTCTCGCCATCCCCGCGCGGATCCTCGAGACGGATCCCGCCACCGACACCGCCATCGTCTCCCTGGGCGGCGTGCGCAAGTCGATCTCGCTGGCACTGGTCGATGACGCCGGCGTCGGCGACTACGTGCTGGTCCATGTCGGCTACGCGCTCAATCGGATCAGCCCGGAGGAGGCGGAACAGACGCTGGCGTTGATGCGGGAGATCGGCGAATTCAACGACGAGCTGCCAGCAGATGCCGAGTCCGGCCGGGGCGACCTGGCATGAAGTACATCGATGAATTCCGCGACGGCGCGCTCGCCCGCGGCCTTGCCCGCGGTATCGCCGCCGAGGCCGATGCCGGCCGCGCCTATCGGGTCATGGAGTTCTGTGGTGGCCACACCCATGCCATCTACCGCTATGGCGTGCAGGATCTGATGCCGTCGAATCTGCGCTTCATACACGGACCCGGCTGCCCCGTCTGTGTGCTGCCAATGGCGCGTATCGACCAGGCCATCGCGATGGCGGTCGAGCATCGCGTCACGCTCTGCACCTACGCGGATCTGATGCGCGTACCGGCCAGCGGACGCGACAGCCTCCTCAAGGCCAAGGCCGCGGGGGCGGATATTCGCATGGTCTACTCGACCCAGGACGCGCTGACCATGGCGCGACAACTGCCCGAACGGCAGGTGGTGTTCTTCGCCATCGGTTTCGAGACGACGACCCCGCCCACGGCGGTCGCGCTCAAGCTGGCCCGGGCCGAGGGGCTGAGAAACTTCTCGGTGTTCTGCAATCACGTGCTGACGCCGCCTGCCCTGCGCGCAATTCTCACCCATAGCGAACCCGACGGCGTCCAGATCGACGGCATTCTTGGTCCCTCCCACGTCAGCACCGTCATCGGCAGTCGTTCCTACGAGTTCGTGCCACCGCAGTTTGGCAAGCCGGTCGTCATCGCCGGCTTCGAGCCGCTCGACGTCATGCAGAGCACGTTGATGCTGGTCCGCCAGATCAACCAGGGCCGCTGCAGCGTGGAGAATCAATACACCCGCGCGGTGACCCCGGAGGGGAACCGCAAGGCCCAGGCCCTGATGGCGGAGACCCTCGCCCACCGCGAGACTTTCGAGTGGCGCGGGCTGGGCCATCTCCCGCATAGCGCGCTGCGCATCGCCGACGCCTACGCGGATCTGGACGCCGAGCTGCGCTTTCCGGTCGGGCCAGGCCAGGGCAAGGAGATCAAGGGCTGCGAATGCCCGAGCGTCCTACGCGGCCAGATGGAGCCAACCGATTGCAAGCTCTTCGGCAGCATCTGCACACCGGAGAACCCGATGGGCGCCTGCATGGTGTCATCCGAGGGTGCCTGCGCCGCCTACTGGAGCTACGGCCGATTCCGCCGACCCGAGACCGCATCCACAAGTCCCGCCGGGAAACAGCCCCCCCAACGGATGAGACGGCCATGACCGATGACCGACCCAACGCAGTCGGTCGCTTCAGCGCGCGGCTCGATCTGAAACACGGCACTGTCGACATGAGCCATGGCAGTGGCGGCCGCGCGATGGCACAGCTCATCGACGAGCTGTTTCGCCACCACCTCGATAACGATCTGCTCCGTCAGGGAAACGATCAGGCCCTGTTCACGCCACCACCGGGCCGCCTGGTCATCAGCACCGACGGCCACGTCATCGCGCCACTGTTCTTTCCCGGCGGTGATATCGGCAGCCTCGCCATCCATGGCACCATCAACGACGTGGCCATGGCCGGCGCACGGCCGCTGTATCTGGCAGCGGGCTTCATCCTCGAAGAGGGGCTGCCGCTCGCGGACCTCGCGCGCATCGTCGAGAGTATGGCGCGCGCGGCCCACGCGGCGGGTGTCCCAGTGATTACCGGCGACACCAAGGTGGTCGAGCGCGGTAAGGGCGACGGCTGCTTCATCACCACCACGGGCGTCGGTGTGGTGCCGGAGGGCATCAGCATCTCCGGCGATCGCGCCCGTCCCGGCGATGCGATCCTGGTGAGCGGCCCGATTGGCGACCATGGCGTGGCCGTCATGTCCAAGCGCGAGAACCTCGGCTTTGACACCGAGATCACCTCCGACAGCGCCGCATTGCACTCGCTGGTCGCCACGATGATCGCGGCCGTGCCAGACATCCACTGTCTACGCGACCCCACCCGCGGCGGCCTGGCGACCACGCTCAACGAGCTCGCGCAGCAATCGCGCGTCGGCATGCAGATCCGTGAAGCGGCGATCCCGACCCGAGCGGAGGTCGCCGCCGCCTGCGAGCTACTCGGACTCGACCCGCTCTATGTCGCCAACGAGGGCAAGCTCGTCGCGATCTGCGCTGGCGATCAGTCCAGGCGTCTGCTCGATGCGATGCGCACCCACCCCCTGGGACAGGAGGCTGCGATCATCGGCGAGGTCGTCGCGGACCCACACCGGTTCGTCCAGATGGAGACAGGGTTTGGTGGCAACCGCATGGTTGACTGGCTGGCCGGCGAGCAGCTGCCGCGCATCTGCTGACGAGCAGCGTCCGCGCCCTGGGATCGGGCTGGTCGGCGGCCTCTCAACGCGGCAGCCGCAGTGTCAGCGTCTCCCCGCGTTGGAGCATCTCGAAGCGCTTCAGAAAGTTCATGCCCAGCAGCACGTCCTCGCCAGGCATGTTGGGCAGGACGATGGCGCGCACGTTCTCGACCATCAACCCACCGAGGTCGACGCTGTCGAGCCGGGTCGCCCAGGTCTGCACGGCCCCGTTGGCCGTCTGCGTGACTCCCCCTGGACGCAGCGGCAGACCAAGCCCGCGTGCCAGCTCGAGCGGCAATGCAACCGAGGTTGCCCCGGTGTCGAGCAGAAACGTCACCCGTCTGCCGTTGATCATGCCTGGGGCGACGTAGTGCCCCAAGCGGTTGCGCTGCAGGACCACCTGCGGCAGGCCGCTCACACCGACTTCGGCGGCGAGATCGCGATTGGGGTTATGTCGCTGTTCGATCAGGTTGTCGAAGAACAGCACCAGCAACGCGAGACCGACGATCCAGGCCCCAAGCAGCATGCCCTTGCCAACCCGCGAGGGCAAATCGTCCAGTCTGGGAAGGTCTTGGCTCATGGTCATCCATCAATGGCTCTGACCTTCCGATATGACGCCGAAGGGGATGCTCTACAACGCGGCGCGCCATCTGTTCGCGTTGATCAGGCCCGCTCCCCCCGCCCCTCGGGAGCGGCGGCACCCGGCCGGCCGCGCTAGCTGAGCCAGCGGCACGGCATATTCAGGCGCCGCACGCGATCGTAAATGCGGTACTTCGCGAGTCACGTCTCGCGAAGTACGAGCCTCAGTAACGATAAGGGGACGGGATGCCGCGCGGGCCCTGCACCCGCGGCGCGGTCTGCTCACTGAACGCCTCACGATAGTAGGCAATCACGCTACGCCCCTGGGCAAGCACGTCGTAGACCTTCCAGCCACCCTCGGCATGGTACAGACGGAACACGATCTGCGAAGGATAGGCGCCAGGACTCATCAGCCCAACGCTGACGTCGACGCTGCCACGCTTGCCCGGGCGCGCCCGGATAAAGCGAATCTGCTGCCCGTCGTACTTGTCGAGCTTCGTAGCAAGGCCGCTGAGGATCCGCGACTCGAGCTGCCCGGCGAGATCCTTGCGTTGCCCCGGGTTCATCCGGCCCCAATCGGATCCCGCGACGAATTGCGCCATGTAGGCGAAGTCGAACGAGGGCGCAATCTCGCGATCGAGGAAGGCGGCGGTCTGCAGATTGTTCGGTCTTTCGTCCGTATCGAGAAAGGCGAAGAGCTTTTCGAGGCCGGTGCGCACCACGGCAACGGCCGCATCGCCGGGCCTTGCGCGCTGCGCACCCGGCACCGGTCCCCGCGGCTGCATGGGTCCATAGCCGTAGGGGGCCTGAGCCCAGACCTGCGTGGTCGCGCAGACGAGCAACGCGGCAGACAACGGCAGCCAGAATCGATGAGTCATGGGAATCCTCCTATCGTAATGATGATCGCCAAGATAGCGCCGCGGCAGAGTGCCCCAGCGCGAGCGGTTAATCAACCACCAGGTTGCCGGGTCCGGCCGCATCCAACCTACCCGCGGCATACGCATCCAAGCCGGCGGGGAGATCACGACGCCGGCGTACCGCCGGCAGCGCAACCCGTCCTGCTCGGCCGCCACCCCCGACGCTCTCGCCTGGCCGGCCCACCCCTGTTCTACGCCATGACGCACTGCTCGAACAGCATCGAGTACGGATCGGATGGCATGCAGCAGCGAGAACGCGGGTTGGATGCGTTGCCCGCGCTGATCGCGTCGATATCCGACATGGCCGGCCGAACGATTGGATGCTTCGCGGGCTTTCGGGGTTGACCGACACCACGGCACGATGCATGGTGCTGTCGTCCGCGGGCTCGGTCGCGGTCACGGGACACCGCAACAACTTCAAGCGGAGATCATTCACTTGAAAGCTGCCAATCGACTCCCCGTCATGGGCGCGACCTTCCTGGTCTGTACGCTCCTTGCAAGGCCATCGTTGCCGGCTGATCCGCTCTTCCAGCCAAACGAGGTGCTGGTGTCCGACCCAACGCTCGATCTGTTGGACGGCATCGTCGACCCCGAATTCGATGGGACCGGACGCTTCGCATGGATCGATCGAACGGGGAACCTTTGGATCGGCAACGTCGATCGCGCCACGGGGCTGTTGGATCCTCCCGACGGGCGCGCCGAGCTGATCGACACCGGGGCGATGACCGTCAACGACCTCGGTAATGGACCCGAATGGGTAATGTCCAACCGTGGACCTCAGATCATTTACACCAAATTCATCGGCTCCACGACGGCCCTCGCATCGGCAGCGAATCGCAACGGCATATGGTCCACGCGTCTTCTGGCGCAGCCTCTCGACCGAAAGGGACCGTTTGGAACCCTCGACCGAGGCGATCCCAACCCGGCCATCTCGTATGCCGGCAATCCGGTTCCCGGCGCCCTTGACGGCGGAGCGGCCTTGTTCGTGCGAGCCCTGAACGATCCCGGCACCGAAACCCTGATCCCGACCACCGACGCGTTTCGCGTGGCCGGGGCGCGTTGGGTTTCCAACACGCGGTGGGCCGTCTTCTCCCGGCCGATGCCCGACGGCTCCAGCGCACGGCGGCAGGCGTTCCTGTACGACATGCAGCAGCAACAGCTCGAGCAGCTCACGGACGACCCGGGATCCAAGGCAGCGGTCTTGATGTGGCAGGCCCCCGAATACGGCAACGAATATATTCTCGGCGCCCTCGTCGATGAGCAGTACATCAGGATCTACCGCAAGCTCGACCCGGACGGCGACGGCATCGCGCACTGGACCGAGGTGAATGTCATCGACCCCCCTGGCCTCGACTTCATCTGGTCTCCGGAGCCGTTCGTCTTTCAGGGGAGGAGCTACATCGTCATGGTCACATCGGCGACGGACGATCAGCGCAGCATCACCGACCCAACCGAGATCTGGCTGGCCGGCATCGATCCGGCGAATCCCTTCTATCGACGCCTCAGCGATGACCGACAGGCCGTTCGCAAGGACCCGGAAGTCTTCATGACCAGGCAAGGACCCTATGCCTATATTCTGGTTTCCGGCGACGGATCGCCGGACATCTATCGGCTGGATACCGGACTGGGTCCCCAAGGCCAGTGACGGCGGGACAGCGACGGAGAGCCTGAAGCAGGCCGTCCATGGATCAGATCGACTCGCGGGGCAAGCCGTACAATCCCCGGGTTGGCCCATGTTCAACGGCCTGCATCCGACGAGCATGGCGATCCTGCGAGTCGGAGATCCATGGCCCACACGGATTGCGCTCCCGGTCGCGCCCCCCGGGGCACCTGCCAGGCGCATGTCCCGGGATGCTCCACGCCCATTGGGTTGAACGGCGCGACCACGTCGACCCGCACCCGTCCCGGCCGGCCCCGCCACGCACATCACGCCAAACCGGACCCATGGGTCATGACTGATTCGGGCACCAGAGTCGAACGCGCGGGCCAGCCAGCCGCTCGCCCGGCGGACCTGTCAGGCGTGCTACTGGACCGAATGTCTCGTGCCTGTCGGCCCAATCTGTTCGACGTGGTGGCCGATCCGCAGTTGCTCATCGCTCTGATACTGGCCAATCTCACCTCCCCCGTGCTGTGGGAGCTCGGCGAGCGGATCGCCGCGCGCAGGGAACCCGGGGCCCCTGGGCCGTCGTTGGACGACGTGATGCTCGGGATCCAGTCCTATACCGACCAACACCTGTTTCACATCAGTCCCCTCGGCGTGGCCGAGACCTGGGGGCTGCTTGATCTCGACGAGGAACGCGAGCGCCTGGGCAAAGCGGTGGTCGACTACGCGGTTGGCGAGATCGTCGAGAACCTGCACGCGCGGGCGGATCTCGGCACGTTGACCACGCGGCAGGACATCTTTGCCATCATCGACTCAGGTCGCTTCCCGGAATATCACTACTCCAATATCGACATCATCCGCGCCTATCCGCGCCTGCTCGGCCGAAGAAAACACCGGCCGATCGGGGTAACCACCTGTGCCGATGAGGCGGTACTCATGGCATCGCTCTGCGCGGTGCTGCATGGCGCCCGCGTGGCCGATACGCTGATCCTCGGGGCACCCGTCCACTACACGGTGCTGATCAGCCACGCCGGCGAGGCCTGTTGGCTCAATGGCAAACACGAGGCCTTTACCGAGAACGGCTGGCGCCGATTCGTCGCCAATCAGGACAGCGCGGGCATCCAGCGCGCGGTTGACACACGGATGGCATGCGACCGCATCATCGCCCCGATGGGGGCCTGCGTGATTCCGGATGCCTGGAGCGCGATTCCCCGCCCGGAGCTCGACACCGTCTGTACCCGGCTCGACGACTTCTTCACCACCACCCTGGATTGGGTCGCGGCGATCCGCGGCCACCCGCCGAGATTCATCGAGAACCCATTGACCGGATTCGACTGGGACCGGCTCGACACCCCGTCCGATGCCCTATCGGCCCGCGCGCTGCTCCGAGGCCTCGCGCGGGAATACCCGGGCAGCATCTTCGAGGCGGCCCTGTATGCGGCACGCGATCTGGGGGTGGCGCGACCAGAGGTCTACCTCAGGGCAGGGGCACGCGGGCACCTCGTGCGCGCGCGGGCCGCGCGGGTCACCACAATCGAGGATGCGTTGGACGTGCTTCGGCGCATCGACGGCAATCGCTCCGCGGTCGCTTGCAGCCATTGCATCGCCCTGCCTGACGAGGTCCTGAAGTTCGACACCGGCGACTCGGTGGACCGCGCCTTTTTGCTTTGCACGATCGCCGCACTGGCGACCGCACTGCCCGGTGACCTGCGCAACCAGCGCGAGATCCTGATCACCCCCGACGGGGCATTCGTGCGTCTGGGTCCGACCTGCATTCGCATGAACGACCTGGCAACCGGTAGGATCCCGGCGAACCCCATTCAACACATCGCGGCAAGCGGGTGAGTCTGCCGCATCGGCCGACGCCGTACCCGGCGACGTCGCCGAAGGGGCGAGGACAGGCAGCACGGGGGTAGACAAACACACCGCGGTGCAGTCGCGCGGGCTCAAGGATCATGCCGACATCCAAGCGAGTTCGCGTTACGCTTGCGGGACTCACAACCGAGCTGGAGACCACCCGATGAAGCCCACCATTCTGCGACTGAAAAAGGACCAGGAACGCCGTCTGTTAGCGGGCCACTGCTGGGTCTACAGCAACGAGGTCGACACCCTCGCGACACCACTCAAGGAGCTTGTTCCCGGGCAGCCGGTCGAGATCATCGCCCATCGCGGACGGTGGCTCGGTCACGGCTACGCCAACCCACATTCGCTGATCTGCGCACGGCTGGTCAGCCGCCGGCGCGGTCGACCATTGAGCGCATCGTTGCTGGTGGAGCGGATTCGCCTCGCGCTGGATCTGCGCCAACGCCTCTATGCCCGACCATTCTATCGCCTGATCCACGGCGAGGCCGACGCGCTGCCCGGTCTCATCGTCGACCGTTACGGAGACCTGCTGGCCGTCCAGATCGGCACCGCCGGCATGGAGCGTGAGCGCGGCGAGTTGATCGCGGCCCTGGAACAGGTCGTGCGCCCACGGCAGATCGTTCTTCGCAACGACACTCCGATGCGCGAGCTTGAGGGACTCGAACAGGGGACCGAGTGGGCGCTCGGCCAGGATCCCGGGGGCATACCGCTCACCGAGGGCGAGGTCCATTTCGTGGTCAGCCCAGGAGACGGGCAGAAGACCGGCTGGTTTTTTGACCAGGCGGCGAACCGGCTTGCCCTGCGGCGATTCGGTCCCGCGGCTCGCGTGCTCGATGTGTGCTGCTATCTCGGGGCCTGGGGCCTGCAGGCCGCGGCCAACGGTGCCGCGTCGGTGACCTGTGTCGACAGTTCCGCGGCGGCGCTCGAACAGGTGGGGGAGAACGCACAGCGCAACGAGCTCGCCGGCCGTGTCGGCGTCCTGCAGGGCGACGCCTTCGACGTTCTGCGTGCCCTACGCGACGGCGGCGAACGTTATGACCTGGTGGTCCTGGATCCGCCAGCATTCATCAAGCGCAGAAAGGACGAGAAGGAAGGCACCCAGGCCTACCAGCGGCTCAATCAGCTCGGTCTCGAGGTGCTCGAGCCCGGCGGGCTACTCGTCACCTCCTCCTGCTCGTATCACATGGCCCGCGACGCCTTCCTGCGCACGACGCAGCAGGCCGGGCGCAAGGCCGAACGCGATCTGCAATTGCTCTTTGCCGGCGCACAGGGGCCGGATCACCCTGTCCAC